>JBGTBR010000054.1:0-40989 GCA_041749255.1 Saprospiraceae bacterium | reverse complement strand
AACTTGAAAAAGAAATAAAATACTGGTCAAGAAAAAGAAATGAAGCAAAGAAAAAAATCCATTGGTCATTTACTCGCCAGGATGCAGATCATAAACTATCAAAACATTATGTTGCATAATTATATTGTAAGAACACTAGTTATAGTTTTGGCGAAATGTATGGCCTGGAACATACTCCTCAGCGTTTTCGCAATGAGTATCTGACTCCTTTTACTACTGTAAAAAATCTTTACCTTACGGGTCAGGACATTGTATCATGTGGTTTAGGAGGAGCTTTGTTTAGTGGATTGATTACCGCTTCAGCTATACAGAAGAAAGATTTATCAAAAAAAATCATGCAAAACCGATGAAAATATCCATTGTAGGTGGAGGAATCGCAGGATTAACGACAGCTATAGCATTGAATCAACTAGGAATCAGATCTGAAATTTACGAACAAGCCAAAGAATTTAATGAGGTGGGTGCAGGGATAATGCTCCAGCCCAATGCCCTGAAAATCTTAGACCAGCTCGGTCTTGGAACCAACATCAGAGAAAAGGGTATGGAAATAATCAGAGGTGAAATAACCGATCGAAATCTTATCCCCTTAAGGAAGACTAAAGCCTCCATGATTCAGGACAATTCTGGTAATAAAATAGTAACGATCCATCGTGGACGCTTGCAAAAAGTATTGTTTGACGCTTTACCACCTCAAACTGTTCATTTCCATCACAGCTACAAAAGTCACAATGTACATTCGGAAAAAATAAACATACAATTCAAATCTAAAAGCATCGATTCAGATATCCTTATTGGAGCAGATGGCATTCACTCAAAAGTGAGAAAAGAGATCTTTCCAAACTCTTCATTAAGATATGCCAGGCAAACTTGCTGGAGAGGAATAGCTAACATCCAATTGCCGACCCATTTTCAAAAATCAAGCATTGAAGCCTGGGGAAGGAAAATACGTTTTGGTTTTTCTCAGATCTCTCCTCATGAAGTGTACTGGTTTGCTGTATGCAATACCCATGAATACAAGAGCGAGAGTAAGGAAACATCAAAAGAAACACTCTTAAAAATGTTTAGATATTTTCATCCGATAGTTACTGAAATGATCGAACAAACAGAATTGTCAAAAATCATAAAAGATGATATCAGTGACCTTAGAAGATTGTCTGCCTGGAGTAGTGGAAGGGTGTGCTTGATTGGAGATGCCGCTCACGCAACCAGTCCCAACATGGGCCAGGGCGGTTGTCAGGGAATTGAAGATGCCTATTATTTAAGCCACTTATTGGCAAGAACCGGAAAATATGATGTAGCTTTTGAAAAGCTTGAACAGTTGAGAAGAGAAAAAGTAGACTATGTGGTAAATAATTCTTGGAGATTAGGGAAAATGGCTCATAGTGATACCGGACAAATAATTTTTAAGTTAATCCTAAAATTAATGCCAGACAAAGTCATGAAGAGTCAATTGGATAATTTGTACGCGGTAGATGATTTTATATTTAGGATTCCCCAAGTGAATTCAGGATTTGATTAACCTATTTGTGGAAATATAGATTCATACGGTGAAGTACCCAGTGCAGGTCATAATTATTTTTCATATTTACGGTTATAAACGTTTTGGGAAGTAAATGGACAACAATCAATATGATGCTATCATCATTGGCAGTGGTTTCGGTGGAGCTATGACTGCTATTAAACTGGTGGAAGCCGGATGGAAGGTGGCTGTAATAGAAAGGGGTAATGAGGTGAAAAGAGGCCCACAAAACTGGCATAGAAATGCCTCTCTTGATCTCACTCAGAACTACGACATGTCTCAACCATATTATGTAAAAAAGGGCGGTAACAAGCCTAAAATGGGCGTATATAGTGCCCTGGGTGGACCTTCTGTATATTATGGTGGAGTTTCATTTCGATTTCGCGAAGCAGACTTTCACCCTCCTCAAGATATTACAGGCGACTCTGGAGCAAAATGGCCTATAGATTACAATGATTTGTCACCGTATTACGATGAAGCTGAAGAAAGATTACAAATAGCCGGTGAAGCCGGAGCTGATCCAACAGAACCCAAAAGAAAAAAACCTTATCCGCAACACTCTCCTCCAAATGCAGAAATATCGCTACGAATAAAAAATGCAGCGAAAACCCTGGGACTTCGTCCTTTTAGAATGCCTTTGGCCATAAATTATGAAGATACATCGCGAAACATTTGCCAACGATGTTCAACCTGTGACACCTTTGCTTGTGCCATTGGTGCAAAAAACGATATCGCTACCATGATCTTACCAGGCCTCATGGAAAATTCTGCTGTCATTTATAAAAATACGTTGGCCCACCGATTGGAATATCATGATGGTTTGATTTCAAAAGTCCATTGCACTCATGTCAAAACACTTGAAAAATTTACCCTCAAAGCTAATGTCATCATACTCGCAGCCGGAGCATTGGGTTCTCCTCATCTCTTACTTCATTCAGAACTTGAAAAATACAATCCCGCTGGTAATTATATCGGAAGATTTCTCATGAGACATGTGAATGCCATCATTTTTGGTATTTTCCCAACACCCCCGGATAAACAGAAAGTTTTTCATAAAGAACTGGCGATTATGGACTATTATTTTGGTCATGAAAGTATAGATTATCCAAAAAACAAACTCGGAAGTCTTCAGCAAATTTCTACGCCACCTGCAGGTTTGGTGGAAGCAGAAGCGCCTAAATACCTTGGAAAGATGGCCTCTTTAGGGGTGAATCTTCTCACGGGCTTGCTAGCCATAGCAGAAGATCAACCACAGTATAAAAACCAAATCTTCGTAAATAAAGATAAGCCTACCATATACGGAATGGCCAATCCGGTTATAGTTGCTGAGTATTCACAAAGAGACAAGGCAGCCATCATAGAATTGGCCAAAAAAGCAAAACTTATTATGAAAAAGACAGGAGCATGGGCACAATATATTCATCATATACGTACTTTTTCACACGCTGTGGGTACTGTAAGAATGGGAGCTGATTCATTAACAGCTCCATTGGATCCGCACTGTAATTTTAGAGGAATAGACAATCTTTTTGTAGTAGACGGAAGTTTTATGCCTACTTCGGCCGCAGTGAATCCCAGTCTTACCATAAGTGCCAATGCATTGAGGATTGGAGATTATTTAGTGAATACCTTTAAAAAGAATATATGAATTACCATCCCATTTCACCTGATCAAAAGGTACACATTACATTTTTAGGCTGTGGCAATATAACCGCAGTGCATGCCAAAGCCATTAAAAAAATAAATCAGAACATTGAACTTTCATTTGCGTCCAGAACCCTGGAAAAAGCACGTATCTACAGTTTAAAATACAAGGGTAATTACGCTTATGGTTCTTATGAAGAGGCTATTGAAAGCCCAAACGTGAATGTGGTGATGATTAATACCCCACCCCACCTGCATTTTGATCTCGCCAAAAAATCGCTTGAAAGCGGGAAACATGTCATAGTGGAAAAACCCCCCTTCTTTCGTTCGGCTGACTTTGATATTTTGGGCCCTTTAGCTGAAAAAAATCAATTGCACCTGATGGTTGCCGAAAATTACTTTTATCGTCCATTGCGAAGTCATATTAAATCGGCCGTGCAAAGTGGGTTGATTGGGCAACCACTTTTTGTCCAAATAAACGCAACTAAACTTCAAAAATCGAAACAAGATTGGAGGGAAGAGAAAAGCTTAAATGGTTATGGTGCTTTGTTTGAAGGAGGCATCCATTGGGCAAACTTTGTCAATAACATAGGTCTGTCGGTTTCTAAAGTGACCGGTTTTCAGCCTATTAGGCAGGCAGAGCTTGAAAGAAGTATGCAAGTAGTAGCAGAAACTGAAGAAGGTGCCATTATAAATCTGCTATATTCCTGGGAAGTAAACACCTTGTTTTTTGGATTGAGATTATCCAGAATATATGGAACAGAAGGTTCAGTAACTTTCGAATCGAATGGATTATTCACTTTTATAAGGGGTCGGAAATGGAGTGTAAAGTTACCTGTATTTTCAAAAATCACGGGCAATAAACCCATGTGGGAAGATTTTATCCATTGCATAATTACCGGCGTAAAACCACAATTTCACTGGGAGGATGCAAAAAGGGATCTTTGGTATGTAGAACAAGCCTATAAAATCAATTGATGAATTTGTATTTACATAAATATGTCATACAATTTGACAAGGAAAAGTTAATGGGATCCACCAATACTCATTTTTTTGTAATACTTATTAATTATTCTTTACTTTGCCGCTTAAATGAAGATTAAAAAATGGACTTAATATTGGCACTTTTAGCAGGATTGGCTGCTGGTTTTCATACAGCAACCTGGGGGATGTACAAAGATGCACCTCATGAAGGTTTTACCTGGAGTACTTACATGAGGAGTGTCGTCGCAGGCACAGTATTCGGCCCTGTTATTTGGTATTTTTTTCAATTAGATATGTCTTTCCCAGCTAACGTTTTTATACTATGGGGAGCGGTTTATGCATTGGAAAGGGTTACTATGGAGGTGTATAAAACTTTTATCCGAAATGCCGATCAGAGTAAATATTCTATACCCATGCAATTGGCAGTATTTGGCAAGCCAGTTGAAAGTTATCCTCTCAGGCTTTTTCTTGGATTGCTATATGTAGGAGCAATTAGTGCACTTGTATTTGGTATTTACGTATTGAATAAAACTTATCACAGTGGAAATGAGCACTGGAACGCCTTTCTATTATTGCTTCCATGTAGTGTTATGGGATGGGTTTCCGCATTTGGAGGAGCCTGGAAGGATGCACCTATTGAAGGGTTTGAAACTTTTAAGTTTTTCAGATCTCCTGCTGTTGCTTACTTTTTTGCATTTATTGCATCATTATTTTCTGATCAGTTATTATTGATCACTGCCGTAAGTATTGGACTTACCATTGCCACCATCGAGACGTATAAATCTTTTTTCTTTTTGGACAGACCCCGGGGTAAATTTCAGGGCATGCCTGTTCACCATCCGGAGTGGTTGACAAAAAGAAAAAAATTTGTACCTCTTTATATTTTTATTTGGGTCATTGTGGCTATTTGTTTTTTTATCGGATTATGGCAAAGACCCGAACCTGCAACCCTTTTACCATTTTAGAATATCGTAATGGAAACACAGGAATTAAATCCCGGTAAGAACATACTCCTGAAAAACAAGTATTTTAACTTTAAGATGATACAAAGGGGAGTCATTGTATTTACAGGTATCACCATTATTGCTTTTACAGCAATATTCCTGTACCATAACACCGGCAATTCAATACAAGCCCTAAAAAATATTAAAGTCGAATATTTTTTGATCATGCTTCTATTGGTCTTTTTTGATTGGTGGGTAGGAGCTTACAGAAACCACATATTTGTAAAAAAAGTATTGCCTGATGCATCCATTTCTGTAACTTTTATTGCTAATCTGGCCAACATCTTCATGGGTGCTGTAACGCCTTCACAAACCGGTGGCGGGCCTATGCATCTTTATATGTTGTACAGAGGCGGCGTTAAACTTACAGATGGTGTAGTCATATCCATTATAAATTTTATATCTACCATTATTTTTTTGGTTGCGTCTGCCGGTATTTCGCTATACTATTTAAAGGATAAGGAGATCAGTGATGGCCTGTATATTTTAATCCAATCCGGCTTCTCCATATTTACCACTTTGTTTCTTCTCATCTTCCTTGGATTAATAGCTCCCGCCTGGATCAGTAAAATTCTAATCAAAGTGGGAAATATTCTGTCAAGGCTGAGTGCCAGGCATAAAGTTAAAATTGATCAAATTACCAATTCCACATCCGAAAAATTATTCGAATACAATTCTACTATTTTTCTTTTTGTAAAGAAACATCCGGTTCTATTTCCAAAAAGCATGTTTTATACCATTCTTTTATACTTCAATAAATATTTGATAGCATACTTTATAGTGATTGGATTGGGATATAGCGTTGATTTCTGGACGGTCATTGCCATCCATGCCATCATTACATTTTTGTTATATTTTGCTCCCAGTCCGGGTGCCAGCGGCATTGCTGAAGTGAGCATAGCTTTCCTCATGGGGCAGATCATGCTTAGCTCAGGTCTTGCATCTTTCACCATCCTACAGCGCTTTTTTACACTGATGTTACCCGCTGCCCTGGGAGCATTCTTTGTTTTGAGAGAACTGAAAAAACATAGCCGGGAGTGATGGGTAACTCCTTTTCAGAATAAATAATAGTCCTATGTTTCACAATAAGTGATGAATAGAAAAAAATTGTGCGTGGAATACATCATTGAAACAGAGCGATTAAAGCTTAGAAAATTGACTTATGAAGACTCGGATTTCCTACTGGAATTACTCAATTCTCCAGCTTGGTTAAGGTATATTGGTGACAAAAATGTACATACTACTCAAGACGCTCATAAATATCTGAGAGATGGACCTATGCAAAGTTACATTCTCAATGGATTTGGGCTATCAATGGTAGAGTTGAAAACAGATAACATACCTATAGGCGTCTGTGGGTTAATCAAAAGGGAATTTCTATCTATTCCTGATTTAGGATTTGCTTATCTCCCCCAATTTCATGGTAAAGGATTTGCCCATGAAATGGCTCAAGCCATTTTAAAGCATGCAAAAGAGATATTAAATATTTCTACTGTTGGTGCTTTCACCCTTGAAAGTAATTTGAAATCGATACATCTACTGAAAAAACTCGGATTTACCTATATCCGAAACATCACAATTCCAACTGGTGAAAAATATCAGTTATTTGAAGTGTAGCATAAACCAATTTACAAACCGATTGGTTTTTTAATCATTCTCAGTAGCTGCTATCCACAGGCACAGTTCTAATGAACATGCATGTGGTATTGTCATTAAATCCCTGATAAGATATACCCATCTCATTGATTTACTAATTGTAATTGATACATTATTTATTAAAAGTATATATGACCTTATTGGATCCTGAATTCACAAAAAAATATTCTAAATATTTATTTTGTTAGGATTCCTTACTATATTTGTACTGGCCATATTGCCAAATCATAAAAATGAAAATGACATGAACTCAATCAAAGGGTATGATTATGGGAAAAAATCCTTAGAAAGATCACCTGTTACAGTGGAGGATTTAACATTATTGAAAAAAACTTTACTATGGGCGGAAGAAGATGACCGCTTTCTAAAAATGGCAGGAGAAATATTGAAAGATCAAACGGATGATGTTTTGGATGTATGGTATGGGTATGTAGGGGGTAATGAGCATTTACTGTATTACTTTACAAAGAATGGTGAGCCCAACATGGATTACCTGACAGCCGTCCGGGCGAGGTTTGGTCAATGGATCATAGATCTTTGTCAAAAAGAATATGACCAGGATTGGTTAAATTACCAACATGAAATTGCAAAACGTCATCATAGCATAAAGAAAAACAAAACGGACAATGTCGATGCTGTGCCTATTATCCATTACAGATATATGACTGCCTTTATTTATCCTATTACTGCCACGATTAAAACATTTCTTGAAAAGAAAGGACATCCAAGTTCGGATGTAGAAGGCATGCACAACGCATGGTTTAAGGCGGTGACATTATCAGTGATTCTCTGGACATTCCCTTACATCAGAACAGGAGAATTTTAGACCTGGTAAAACACTTCAAACCATAATACGTTTTTCAAAACATAATCCGGTTAAAAAAATGAAAGTAGCTGTTTGGGACTCATATGTAAAAAAGCATGATGGATCAGTGAGTCATTTTGACATCATTGTACCTGAAGAAATAAAAGATTCCGATACCATTATTCAATATGGTAAAACATATCTCAAAAGTATTGGAATACATGATAGCCGTCTCACGACGGACGAATGCCAATTTTGTCACATAGAAGAGCCTGATAACAACATGTTAGAATCCATAAGAGATGAAGGATATTACATTCTCGAAATGGAAGATATTCCCGCTACCTTGCCTAATGAAAAAACCAGAAGGGATATGATTTTACATCTTAGGGCACATCATCCGGAGTATCGTTTCTTTGATTTCAGAAGCATGACCACCGATGAAATTCATTTGGTAATAGGAGAAAAAAGTAAATGACCAGGCGATTGCAGTCAATATCTTATATATTTGAACTGCCTAACCGGTTGTCCGGAAAAAGCAAGTATCAAAGTTTAATTCAAAGCAATGTATTTTCACCCATGCACACACATCCATTTAATCCTGAACAACAACTTCACAGCATTGAAAGCAAAATAATAGTGGCTTTGGAACGCATATCTGAAGCTTTCAGGGTTCTTTTATGGAATGAGAGTAAAACATATGGTGTAAGCCCGATACAGGTACAACTGCTTATTTTCTTAAACCATCAAAGTGAAGACAAAAGAAAAGTGACTTATCTGGCAAAAGAATTCAACATGACAAAAGCCACCATAAGCGATGCAGTAAAAGCACTTGGTGAAAAAGGTCTGATCACCAAAAAGTACCTAAAGAAAGATTCGCGCAGTTACAGCATTCAATTGACCCCCAAAGGAAAAAATATTGCCATTTCCACTTCTCTTTTTACCCGTGAACTTTTGGTTCCGGTTGCAACGCTTCATTCCGGTGATAAAGAGAATTTATTGCTGAGTCTGCTTCAAATCATCAGCCATCTTAACCAAACCGGAATTATTACAATACAAAGAATGTGCTATACATGTATCCACTATAAAAACAATCATAAAGGTAAAAGCCATTATTGCTTGCTTTTACAGAGTGAACTCAAAAATAGCGATATCAGGATTGATTGTCCAGAACATGAAGCCATTATATAAATGAAAAAAATTGAAATTCAAATTTCCTATACTCTAATAAGCATCATAAAACAGGATAGTATTCATTTTCAAAGATGAGTATAAAAATAGTGGAGCTGCCGGGATTCGAACCCGGGTCCAGACAAAGCCTCAGAGAGCTTTCTACATGCTTAGTCTCTACTTGGGATTGTCGGCATTGGGCAGGTATAGAGACAACCTTGCCCGTTACTTATCTTCTGTTTCTCGGATCCCGGTCGAAGAGTCCCGGAATCCATACCTGAATTTGTTGAAGGAGGCATGTTGTGTATCAGGCATCAAACACACATCCTAAAAGCTTTCTAATTCTAAATTAGGCAGCTAGTGCGAATCTATTTTCGCCGTTTGTTGTTTGGTCTTCATTTATTAACGGAGTGTAAGGCCAATGCTCCGGCATGCTTACTAACCGATCAACTTCCCTGTCGATACCAGTCAGCCCCTTATTTCAATGATCTGATTTAGTTACTCATGTAACCACCTTGCAAACATACGTAAATGTCTATTGGTTCCACACGGGCATGCGACAAAATGTAGAAAATTAAGCTCATTGGATAAACTATACACAAAAAGGAATGGATAAGTACGAATAGCAGCCGCCATCTGGAAAACAGGAATGGAGAAAGTTTGAATTATCACATTCCACCTATAACACTCCTCTTTCCCAAAGAACGGAGATCAGGTATATAAATGCTGCAAAGCCGAGCAAAGTAAACAACATGATACCAGTTTGAATCTTGTAATCTCGAAGTGACTCACCCTTAAGATTCTGCCAGGCATGATACCACGTTGCACCGATAAAAAGAATCAGGATACCTGTTTCAAATGCTATATTATCTCTCCATATTTTGCGACCCAGGAACCAGAACAGAAATAAAAGTAATAAAAACAATTCAAACCGCTTCAGTGGAAAGAGATTGCTCTTTTTTGGGTTTGACATAATCGAAATATTTTGGTTTTACGAAATGAAGATAAAAAAATCGGATTAATTTTTGATGTTTGGTTAAGGAAATTTTAGCCGTGTAAGTTGTCTGGAGAGTTTAAATGGCATCAATAGGATAGAACAACGATTGCCGTGACATCCAGTAAAGTAAGCCCGTGAAGGTGGAGATGTAATGACTTAGAGGCTTGTGTTAATCTTGCATGCAGAGAGAATTGAAAACCTGATTATTTCATTTCCTTTAACGAAAAATCCCAGATTGGTTTCGCACCCAGCAAGTGCTCTACAAAATAATTCCAGCACTTTTTTAAAAAATAATCTCCATGTTTACCACTGTAGCCGTGCCGTTGACTTGGGAAAATAAGTAAATCAAATTCCTTATCTTCCAGCACTAAATTTTCTGCCAGCTTAAAAGTAGCGGAAGGATTTACATTTTCATCAATGCCTCCATGCACCAGCAATAATTTACCTTTGAGATTGGCAGCCATGGTTATGTTTGATTGATTATGATAAGCTGAATCTACCGGCCAACCCATATACATTTCAGGCCACCAGGCCTTTTCCATGCGGTGATCATGGTCTGCTGAACTGGCCACGCCCACTTTGTAAAAATCCGGAAACTCGAGTAAAGCATGGCCGGCATCGTAACCACCGGCTGAGTGACCGAAAATACCCACTCGACCTGCATCAATCCACGGATACCTTGCAGCTAATTGCTGGATGGCCAGAACATGATCTGTTAGGTTGCGACCCATGTTTTTATACGATACATCATGAAAGGCTTTTGACCTGCCGGAAGAGCCCATCCCGTCAATCATCACGACTATAAATCCCAATTCTGCCAGAGCCTGGTTATTTATGCTAAGTACACGACTGAAGTTGCCTGGAAACACCTGTGTATGCGGACCAGTATAACTGTGGTCGATGACAGGATACTTTTTTGTGGGGTCAAAATTCGTGGGCTTCCACATCGCTCCATAAATCTCTGTTTTACCATCGCGGGCAATGGCTGTAAATGTTTCCGGAGCCTTCCAGTTGAAGCTCAGTAATGCTGTGATATCTGCTGTCGATAACTCCATCATCACTTTTCCGGATTCTGCTTCGCGCAATACTGAAATGGTCGGTATTTGTGCAGTTGAATAATTATCAACAAAGTATTTTCCACCCGGCTCAAAACTGATTTCATGATGTAAGTTTTCTGGTGTTAAAAGCTTCAGTTCATTATTCTTTATGTTAGCACAATACAAATGTTGATGGTAAGGGTTTCTACCTTTTTCTCTACCTGAGACGGTGAAATACACATAGTTTGCTTTCTCATCCAGACGCAATACATTATTTACATAATAATTGCCCGGAGCGATGGGTGTGATGGCTTTGCTTTCCATGTCAAGCATATAAAGTTGTTTCCATCCACTCCGTTCTGAAGTAAAAATGATTTGATTTTTTTCTTCCATCAACCAATAGTTGAATTGGTCAATATTGGTGTTGCTTTGCTCATGTATCAGTTCCTGCCATTGCATGCTGTCCATGTCCAACACTTTGAGGTAATGGTTTTGAAAACCGCGTGTGGCATATCTGGCATAAAGTTTATCCCCCGTTTTAGACCATTGCACATTCACGGCATTGATGTGGGTATTGCGAGGTAGGCCAGGATGCATCTCATTACCATTCTCTACATTAAATAATACAGGTATCATATACACCATACCGGTATCACCGGGCGATCCGCGGTAGTACGAGAGTAATTTGGGTCTGAATAGCGTATCAACACTCCAATCTAACAGGTACATCTTGTTGGCACTCCGCAAATCACATATGTTGGTGTAAATCCATTTGCTGTCAGGCGACCAGCTCACATTGAAACGCTTTGGACGCTCTCCTCCTTCACCTTCCATAATGTCTCCCCAGCTATAATAACTTGCGTATTCATAATTTTTTACTCCTGCATGGCTAAGTTGCTTTTCATCACCGCTTTCTATTGATTTTATGTATAGATTGTAATCTTTAGAATAGGCGATCCACCTTCCATCGGGTGAAGTACTTTCAAAAGGATTTAGTGTTTTCGTCTCTCCATCCTCAGCGAGTTTATAATCGGTTAAATTCAGTACATACTTTTTGTCCTTTGCCTGAAACTTTAATTGATTTTTACCTATGTATTCCACAGCATTGATGGGTAATTCATTTGCTTCCACCTCCTCTTTGAGTTCACCAGCTAATATCACAGCTATGCGATCATGATCGAACAAGCTTTCAATTTGCATTCGCGCAAATTCAACTTTCATATACTGTTTGGCTTCCGGGCTGTGATGCAGATACCAGAACCCCGTACTATCAGCAAACCAATGGGGCGTTAGCTGTAGTTGAAAAGTTTTTTTATTATTTACATTTTGCCAGAGAAAACTGACTGCACGTTCATAGTCTGCTAAATGTATCTGCTGCGCCTCTACATTTGATTTAAATACAATAGAAAATATCAGCCAAAGCGAAATGAGGTATTTTTTCATAGAAAAGGTTGCAAATTGGTCTGAAGCCAAAAATACTTTATTAAATCAGGAAATACAAAGACTTTATTATATATCAACTGCTGACGTTTCTAAACAAAATTTTAAGGAACCTTAGAGGTATTAGGTCTGAAGGTCGAAAGTCTGAAAGTCGGAAGGTCGGGAACAAGTTGAAAGTTTGAAAGTTGAAAGTTAACTAAAACCAAAACTAAAACCATAACCATTGCTACGAACTAAGAGCTAAAATGAGGTTGAGGTTTTCGCCTTCGGCAGGTTAAGGTTGAGGTTTTGGTTTCGGCAGGTTGAGAGCCTTCGGTAGGTTAAGGGTAAGGAGGTGAGGGAGTGAGGAGGTGAGGGAGTGAGGAGGTGAGAAGTCAAAAGTTTAAAGTGAAAAGTTAAAAGTAGAGAGTGGAAAGTGAAAAGTAGAGAGTGGAAAGTGAAGTTCCATGATTTTAGTTGACAAAGTCCCGTCATTGATCACCTGACAAGCCCTTTCTCTTTTAACCATGTAAACGCTTAACGCTTAACGTTTAACATTTAACGCTTAACATTTAACACTTAACAAATCACTTTCCTTAATCCCATTATCCCAAATTTCCTTCGAGCCTACTGCTAACTGCCTACTGGATAAGAAATTCATCTCAATCGGCGGTATTATGACTTTCTCGACTTGACATTTTCACCAAATACATTTAATTTAGACATCTGTCGTATTTCAGATTAATATCCAATAATATGCTTTGTCATTTTTACAGTACCACGTCTTGCTTTTTCAAAAATTGTCACCAATATTTTTTCATGGTACTGATACTGGTTTCATTAGGGATTGTTACACCTCTGGCATTAGAAGGTCAGTCCACATATCCATTCTTAAAACCCGGCAAGACCCACATTGTCAAAAGCATATACTTTGGGGGAGGACGATACTATATTGACGAAGAACAAAAACAGGAAATCGTTGACTTTTTTGACACCATCATATTGGAGAACTACGAAATCCACATACATTCTCACACAGATGATATTGGTGGAGCCGAATATAACCAATGGCTCTCCAGAATGCGAAGTAAAGCCACACATATTATGCTGATGGAAGCAGGCATTCCTCTTGAACATTTATTTATAAAAGACCACGGCATGTTTGACCCAAAATTTGATAATAATACCTGGGATGGAAGATTAAAAAACAGGCGGGTAGACATTGTTTTATGGCCATTGTCTGCATAATCTTATTCTGAATTTTCATTCAAAAGTATATACCTGAGTATTGATCTAAACCTAATGTCTGGCTATTTCTATTCCCACTGCTTTCCGGTACGTTTCGGTAGCATAGTCATCGGTCATAGAAGAAACATGATCAAGGATCAACATCGTTTTATCGTATGAATTGACGTTATTCATTCCAGCAGAAAACTGTGAAGGAAGTAATCTTAAAGCTGCTTCCTGTCGGGGCGACGGTTGGCTTGAAAGGGCTGCCGGAATCAATAAATCCAGGATATATGCCATAACATTGTATCCAGCCATTTCTACCTCTACAACAGACCTGTGCCGATAGATTTTATCTATAGACAATTCAGTGATGGATGCTATCTGAGATGTTTGTTTTTCGATTTCCGCCATTAGTGTGGATGAGAACTGGCCCGATATGATTGCATCGCTGTGATCAATAAAAACAGCTGCACATGCTTCCACCAAAGTATTGATCGTCTTACTTCTCAAATAACTGATGGCAGCATTGTCATCTGTAAGCTGGATGAATGTATCCTTGATTTTGTGCAGATCATCTTTGGGGCTATTGATCTCAGAGATGACACCGAGCAAAGATTCCGCGACCAGGTCGCGCGACAAAATGTTTAGCCGGTGAGCGTCTTCCATGTCGATAATATTGTAGCATATATCATCAGCGGCTTCAACCAAATATACGAACGGATGTCTTTTATATATGAGAAGTGGTTCCGATTCCTCACACACCATACCCAGCCTATCGACTATCTGAAGAAATACTTCCTTTTCTGATTGAAAAAAACCAAATTTCTTTCGATGTGTAAACTTCTTATTCCTCGCCATGGATTCACAAGGATATTTTAATACAGAAGCCAGTGTGGTGAGTGTTAATCCCAATCCACCGGGTCCTTTGCCCGGGTATTGCCGGGTCAATACCCTGATGGCGTTGGCATTTCCTTCAAAATGAATCAGGTCATGCCACTGCTTTTCATCAAAGAAAGAATAAAGTGGAATACCATCAATCTTATTTTCAGTCTGATCTTTAAAATATTGTGAAATTGCCGATTCGCCGGAATGGCCAAAAGCTGGATTACCCAAATCGTGGGCCAGGCAAGCAGAAGAAATCACATTGGAGAGTTCGTTCCGGTAAAACAATTGACTCTCGTCATCTTCCCTGCGTATCTTTTTATCGGCCAGGTAACTGCCTACTATGGCACCCAGGGATCTTCCTACCGATGCTACCTCGAGAGAATGTGTAAGCCGGTTGTGAACAAAAGCCGTTCCTGGTAGCGGAAATACCTGCGTTTTGGATTGCAGTCTCCTGAAAGCGGATGAAAATATCAATCTGTCAAAATCAATTTGATAATGTGATCTCGGCCCTAAGGCACTCCGATCTCTACCTATGGTTTCCTGAGAATAACAAGTATACCAATCCATAGCACCAAGATAGCACAGATATTAATGGTTCAATACAGTTCCACATATAAAAATACATTATAAAATGTTATGATGACCAATTATTGAAGCGCACAATGTAGCCAGTATAATCCTCCTGATGATCTATGAAACCGGAAGGAAACCCAGTGTTATTCATATTTTATTCCTTAGGTTTTAAAGCTGAGTAGCTACATTCCTTAGATTGTGGAAATCTTAAGGGTAGAACTGTCTGATTAACTTTTCATTAATAGAATCTTGGCAAAATTATGAAGATATTTGCATTGTAAAAAAAACAGCAAAATATGAAGTGGATCTTTTTAAGTACAATTATTTTTATCTCTATGACGAGTTTGTCAGGCCAAGTTACACCGGGGGTAAGCATGACCTTCGAGCAGGAGTATATTGATCTTGGGAAAATGAAGAAAGGGGAGACCCGTTCGTTCCAATATGTTTTTACCAATACAGGTAAGGAAAATGTTGAAATTGAATTGGTAACGGCATGTGAATGCTCCACCGTTGACTGGACACGACGACCTATTCTTCCGGGCGAAAAAGGGGTGATTGATGTAGTATTCGACTCTTCAGAAAAAGACGTATCAGAAACAGTGGAAGTGGATATAACCTTGAAAAACATAGATCCCAAAACCGGCTATCAAATTTTTAAGTTGCTTCAATACAGTTTTACACTGGAACAATAATAAATTCTTGTTCAGTATAATAAATGGTTTCCTAAACCTCCAAAATAAGGTTTGAACTAATGAAATGGTAAAATGATAGTACCAGGTTTAGAAAGGTTGTAACCCAAACCACATTTCCCTTAATCTATCTCACTCCTTCGTATAGTTTATTTCCGGCTTCTTCATATTTATCACCGGCTTTCCATTTAGGCTTATTTAACGAATTAGCGATTTTTTCAACAGCAAGAATATAGCCGTTTACAAATTTTTGAATATAATCGAAATCCAGACTCTCAGCATGATCTGTAACCTGATGGTAATACTTCATAATTTCCTGATCGAAAGATGTCATACCGAGGCTCCAGGTCGGTGCCGGAATGCCCATTTTTGCAAAATTAACATTATCCGACCGGTCAAACAGATTCTGTTCAGGGGCAGGATCTCCGTATAATTCAAGACCTGCTTCTGAAGCAGCCTCTTCGAGAAGATCCAGGATGCCAACCCTGTCATGCCCTATCACATTGACCCTGTCCGTAACATTATACCCTGCCCCATCAATATTCAGGTTAAATATAGCTTTGTTAAGTGGAAGAACAGGATTATTGACATAATAGTTACTCCCTAAAAGTCCTAATTCTTCTCCTGTCAAAGCTATAATGAGCAAGGATCTCTTTGGAGGGTTTTTAGAAAAATATCTCGCCGCTGCTAATAGAGCTGACGTACCCACAGCATTGTCTCTGGCACCATTATAAATGATATCGCCTTCTCCCGTTCCCATGCCTATGTGGTCATAATGAGCTGTTAAAACGATGTATTCATCCTTGATAGATTGATCAGTGCCTTCTATCCAACCGATAACGTTTGGGGATTTCAATTTTTCAACTTTTACCCCACTATTTTCACAAGTGAATTGTACTTCTTTTCCTTCCTTTAAGTCTGCAATCTCTTCCGTAAAAGCATAGTCGGACAAGATGTAGGGAAAACCTGTCAAATCCTCTTCATTTTCATTCATTGAGCTAACTGTGGTTTGTTCTCTACCCAAAAAACGTTTGATCATATCCCATGGAAAAGAAGCCTTATAAATCTCAATCATGCCTACAGCTCCTCGTTCTTTTGCCCATGTCCTCTTTTGCAACGAAGCGAAAAACCCTTCCCGAGGATCAGCAGATCCCGGTTTACCAAAGAGCACCACAACCCATTTTCCATTTACATCCAGACCTTCATAATCCCCATCTCCATCTTCTGCCCAACCCTGATCCGCAAAAACCATTGAATAGGTCCCACCGCCCTCGTTTCCACTCATGAAAAGTATCTCTTTTCCATGCTGTAGCGTCGAATCCCCAATGGTGATTTTTCCACTTTTAGCAGGATATCTTTTATCAAAATCAATAATTTGAAAATAATCGTCAACCCCTTCCGGTGTGGCAAGTCCTGACTTTCTAAATTCCTCTGCTATAAATCTGGCAGCAACAAGGTTACCGGTTTCTCCAGTCATTCTGCCTTCTAACTCATCAGAAGCCAGGAAATAAATATCCCTTTCAACTTTATTCTTTTCTACCCTGGTGGTTTGAGCTGATATGTCTGCTTCAAAACCAATCAAGAACACAATCAGGCAAATGCCTGTGTACAAGATTTTTCTCATCGATTTAATTTGTTAATTACTAATAAGTGTAAATATTGAATATTTCCAATTACAAAAGGTGAAAATTAGACTTACAAGCTATAAGTGCAGATAAATGAAGGGTTATTGGGCAATAATTATTGTTTTAGGATTTGTATTTTTTACGTTACACATGACAATCATTTCACAGCGAGTACAAAGTTCTGTTATAACTTCTAAAAAATGAATATTCATCATTGGTTTAGCACATTGAATCTGACAATATACAAGCATTGCGTGATTCGCCTTACAGACAAAGTTTACCACAAAACAACCAGTACTTTCATCCTACTTTCAAATCATCATCTCTGCCGGAATAGTAGCTTCTACCAACCAATTGAATTCGTCATTGTACTTTCTGCTTCGAATACCATTTATCCTATCCATGAGCCTGGATGCAATTGGAAAAGTTTTTGTGTCCAATTTGATGATTTGATCGTTGTATTTTATCTCCTCTACCATGGCTACCACAGCTGCGGTTCCCGAACCAAAAACCTCTTTGAGGTTTCCTCTCTTATATTGATCGATAACCTCAGTTATGGTTATGGGTCTTTCTTCAACAGCTCTTCCTTCTTTCCTTAAAATGGTCATGATCGAATCCCTGGTTATTCCCCTTAGTATGGTTCCATCAGTAGGAGGCGTTATTATTTTGTCACCGATTACAAAAAAGATATTCATTGTTCCCACCTCCTGAATGTATATGTGTTCTCTGGCGTCAAGCCACATCACCTGGTCATATCCTTCTTCTTTGGCTCTCATGGCAGGATATAAAGAAGCTGCGTAATTTCCAGATGTTTTAGCTTCACCTACACCACCTTTTGCAGCTCTGATATAATAATCATCGGCTTTAAGTTTTACCGGTTGTGCATAATAAGGGCCTACTGGCATGGTCAGTACGATAAATTTATAAGTATTAGATGGCCTTACTCCTATATTGTTATCGGTAGCAAACATAAAAGGTCGAATGTATAAAGCGCTCCCTTCCTGAGGAGGTATCCAGTTCTTTTCAATAGCTACAAGGCTACTCACAGCCTCTACAAATAAAGTTTCGGGAATTTCGGGCATGCACATTCTCACCGCGGATTGATTGATGCGTTTTGCATGCATGGCAGGTCTGAACAACAGAGGTGTACCATCCTGATCTCTGGTTGCCTTCATACCCTCAAAAATGGATTGGCCATAATGCCAGGCCATATTTCCTGGATGAACGGATAAATTCGCCAATGGCTTTATTTCACAATTGATCCATCTACCATCAATGTAATCCGCTACAAACATATGATCTGAAAAAATCCTTCCAAAAGGTATATCGTTAAAGTCGATCGTGGATATCCTCGATTCGTCAACCGGGGTTACATGTATTTTATATTCCATGAAAAGTTTTTTTTTTGATTATGTAATATAAAAAGAAAAAATTTGGGCTTCAGTTTTACAAAATTAAAAAAATTATTTTATTTTACAACAATTAATTTTAAAGATGTATCCCAAAATATAAATCTGATATTCTATAATTTATAATTTTTTATTTTACTAATTATGATAGATTATTATCGAATTACTATGGCAACTGATATTTCGGATATGCTAAGTGGTGTTGGAGAAAAAGGATTGTTGATAGTTATTGGCCAGCCTGAAACAGAAAATACTGTATTTTCCAAGTTGAAAGAGGTCATAGCTGCCATCCGATATGATATGGATCGAGATTCCTGGCTGTTGGCTATAGAACCTGAACACTCAGTCCCCATTCACTCGCTTACGAACTTACCCAATGTTCAATCCATTCTTTGTTTTGGCATTCATAAACAACTTCAAACAGAGAATCTTAACATTCAGCCCTATAAAAAAATTACTTTTAATAATATCAACCTATTTCCTGTAGAGACTCTGGAAACCATCATGGGAAATAATCAAAAGAAAATGCAACTTTGGCAATTACTTAAAGAAAATTTTCTGTAACAATGAATAATAGTGGCCAAAAAGAGAATAGCTTAATTTTGGCATCTCACAATCCCAATAAGCTCAAAGAACTTCGCCTGTTGGTTCGTGATATGAATATTCAGATCATTTCACTGGCCGAGCTCCAATTTGAAGATGAAATCATAGAAGATGGAGCTACCATTGAAGAAAATGCTTTGATCAAAGCTTCTACCATTTACAATCACTTTAAAAAACCTGTCATTGGAGAAGACACAGGTCTGGAAGTATATTCCCTAAATATGAAACCGGGAGTACATACTGCCATCTTTGGAGGTTCTCACAAAAATCCATCAGATAATATCGCAAAACTTTTAGATCAGCTTTCCGGGATTGTTGACCGCAGAGCAAGATTTAAAACCTGCATTGCTTATGTGGACAAAAACAATTCCTGGACAGTAGAAGGCATTATTGAAGGCAGGATAGCTGTGCAACCAAAAGGCCAAGGAGGATTTGGTTACGATCCCGTCTTTATTCCTGAAGGTTATAATTCCACCTTTGCCGAGTTGCCCATTGAGGTAAAAAACAGCATGAGTCACAGGGGAAGAGCATTACAAAATTGTTTAGCAAGATTAGAGCAAATGTTCAAATTACCAAAGCAGGTCAATGATGACAAATAGCCCAAAAATTAAGCTTGCCAGACCATTGGTAGTGAAAAATGCTTTATTGATTCTGGATAGATCATTGTGCGAAACTATGGAATGCTGATAGACCAATGAGGCCAGAAAAACACACAAACCTGCAATGTGCAACAATGAGGTGTGAGGATAATATCTTTGCAGATAAAATGCTCCATAACTAAGGGCAACAGCCGATACCACATGGAATGCCCTCGAAATGACCAATGCCTGTTTGCCACCCAATCTCTCCGGTATCGATCGAAGTGAAGAATTACGGTCAAAATATTCATCCTGCAAAGCGTAAATGATATCAAAGCCAGCCACCCAAAATAAAACCACAAGCCCATAAATAACCGGTAAAACATCAATTTTCCCGGTAACTGCGATATAGGCTCCAATTGGGGCAAATGAAAGACCCAGTCCCAATACGAGATGACATAAAGCCGTAAACCTTTTTGTATAAGAATATCCTAAAATGACCAATAAGGCCACAGGGCTTAAAACAAAACAAAGGAAATTGATAAACCAGGTTGCGGTAATGAAAAGTAAGACATTGATTCCTACAAAAAGCAAAGCCTGGGTTGATGTAATTTTACCGGATGGAATTTCTCTATTATTGGTCCTCTCATTTATTGCGTCAATACGTCTATCTGCATATCTGTTAAATCCCATGGCTGCATTGCGGGCAGTCACCATACATACGATTACCAAAAATAAAATTTTCCATGAAAATTCGTAGGCCGGATCTATAATAGCCAGAAAAAAACCCAACATGGCGAAGGGCATGGCAAAAATCGTGTGGCTAAATGTAACCAGGTTAAAGTAGTTCTTCATACGTTATACTTGAAAACATAGCACTAAATAATAAAAATGCCCGATAGGTTGCAACCTATCGGGCATTTAATTTTTAAAGTCTTTCCTAATATTATGAATTAGGTGTTTCCTCTTTTAATACAATTCCTTTAATAGTTAGGAAAGTATTAGCTGGATCGGTATTGGCTGTTACAGTTACCCTTTTAGATTCTGGCTTTCCGCCTACTGCACCTTTTCCTTTAGAGTCATATTCTACTCTGATCTCTCCTTGTTCGCCCGGAGCGATTGGATTCTTTGACCAATCAGGAACAGTACATCCGCAAGAACCTTTTGCATTGCTAATCACCAATGGTTCTTTTCCATCATTGGTAAATTTAAATACATGGGTTACTCTTTCTCCTTCCATTACTTCACCAAAATCAAAAACAGAATTATCAAATTTAATGTTGGTTAGAGGACCAACAGGAACAGCTGCAGTTTCACCACCGGCTGGGGATATAGCAGTTTCTGTAGTTGCTGGAGTGGTCAATTGCTCTCTCGCCTGGTCTGAAGAGTCAGATTTGCAAGAAGTAAAAAACAAGCCACCGGCTAAAACGGTTAATACAAGCAAATTTTTAAGTTTCATCGAATATAATTTTAAGTTTGTAAAAAAAATGTTTCACAAATCTAATGCTCTTTACAGTAGAAATGTTATTGATTGTCAGCCGTTAACAAGTCATTAACAGGCTTTTATTTTTTAATGGAAGCCACCCATTTTTCAAAATCGAACAAATTTTTAGCATTTAAACAGGCATCTATAGTCAGAAGTCCTTTTCGTGCTGCATTGACTCCATATTCCATATAGTGAAAACTATCCTTATTATGGCTATCGGGATTTATGGAGATCATAACTCCCTTCTCAAGTGCATATGGGATCCATGTCCAATCTAAATCCATACGCAGTGGGTTAGAATTGAGTTCTATGGCCACTCCATTTTCAGCGCATGCATCGATCACCTTCATGTGATCTATTGGGTATCCCTCTCTGCTTAACAACAACCTCCCTGTAGGATGCCCAAGCATGTGTGTATGCGGATGTTCGATTGCACTGATCAGACGTGAAGTTGCCTTTGCTTTATCCATTTTTAGAATGGAATGAATGGATGCAATGACCATATCAAAAGATGCTAAAATATCACTGTTGTAGTCCATAGACCCATCAGGTAGTATATCTGCTTCTATGCCTTTGAAAATTTTAAAATTATTCATTTTCGCATTCACACGATCTATTTCTTCGAATTGTTCCCATATTCTGGACTCATCCATTCCATTGGCGTAATAGGCTATTTTGCTATGATCAGTGATCACAATGTATTCATATCGTGCATCGCGGGCAGCGTGGGCCATCTCTTCTACAGTATACATTCCATCACTGAAAGTGGTATGAACATGTATGACTCCTCGGAGATCATTTATCGTTATGAGTTGTTCGAGACTTCCATCTTTAGCCTTCGAAATCACTTCCGGAAGTTCCCTCAGCTCTGGCAATATATAGGGAATGCCAGCTGCTTTGAACACATCCTCCTCTTCTGCCATTACACCTTTTTGAAAAACGATTTCTTCCAGAAATTCCTGAGAGGCACTGCTTTTTAGCCATTGCATTCCAAAATCTTCATGGGATGTGTGGTAAAATTCCAACGCAATACCCTTGTAAGTAAGCATATTATGAACCATTTCGACTTGCAATTTATCTCTTGCTGACAAAATTCTTTCTATGTGGGTGGTTGTAAGAATTTCAATGCTGTTAACCACAGGCATTTTCCGACGAATCAAACCACATAATTCATGCCTGTCTTCAGGGAATACATCATACATTTTCTGCCTTACACTTTGGGCTATGATCTCGGCCTGACTTAAGAGAAATTTGCCTTTGGAATCCAAAAAGTACTGCAATTCTTTTTGTAGGTGATTTTGTGTCTTTAGTCCAAACCCCTTCAGATCCAGCAGTCTGTTTTCCTGGATGGCATAAATGAGTTCGCCTATGGACTCAATACCCAGTTCTTTCCAGATTATTCCAACTTTTTTTGGTCCAAATCCTCTCACTTCGAGCATCTCAATAACTCCGTCCGGAGTTTTTTCCGCGTATTTTTCATAGGTATTTAGTTTTCCTGTGGTAGCCAATTCCATTATTTTCTCAGAGATGGCTTTACCTACACCTTTAATACCGGAAAGCTCCGCAGGATCCATTGAAAACAGAGGTGTTTCGATTTTTCTCAATGTATTATAGGCGTTATAGTAAGACCTGATTTTAAATGGATTTTCTCCATGTAATTCCATAATCTTTCCTAACTGGTTGAAAACTGTGGCGATTTCTTTATTTGTCATGTAATGAGGCGATTGGGTTGAAATTTGCAAATATAATGAGTAAGTCTTAGATTAGCAGTTCTGAAAAAACTTACTGCTTATGACAACAAAATGGATGGCATTCAAATGGTTCTGTATAGTAACTGGAATCTTGATTCTTACCTGTTGTACTTCTTCAGGAGAAAAGATTGATACGTATGGTTATAAGATATATGACGTCGGACCGGGGGGTCTTAAACTTGCCGTAAGGATGATGGCTGATGGCAAGGAGCTGGAAAGGGGATTTATAAAAGGGAATAAAAAAGAAGGGGTCTGGACCGTGTATCACCATGAAAATAATTTTGTGAAATACGTGACGGGCTATCTAAATGGAATGAAAAACGGAGCCCACCTGGAATTTAATGACCGGGGACAACTGGAACTGGAAGCCAATTATGTAAAGGATGTGCTGCACGGGCCTTTTGTAAAGTATTCTTTCAACCGGATTCTTAATAAGTCGTATTATTTTATGGGAAAACTCGACGGCACTTATGAAGAATACAATGAACGGGGACAATTACAACGGACTGTAGAATTTAATAAAGGCATAGAAGATGGTTATCTGAGGTATTATGGAGAATCAGGAGAAATAACCATTGAATATTTCTATGAAAATGGCCAGCGGATATCAGGCGGTATTATTGAAAAAGAAGAAAATACAGTGGAGTCTGATGAATAAAATTGGGCTGATGAGCTATGCAGTCCAGCGAGTGGTATTGGGCTAACAGTTAGAAGCCTAACAATCCACCCGTAATTATGAATTAATAATATTTACAGGATACACCTTCCCTCCAAATTCAATGTAACACAATACATCTTTTGGAAGAATATAGTCTGCCATTAACACCCTGTTACACTTATTTTTATATATTTCCAGATAATGAAAAAGTCCTTCAACGGTATAGCTAAAAGAGCCTCTTTTAAAACATATATCTTTGTCTGAAATGTATAAATCTTTTATAATAACATTCTTATCTGCAAATAAAGATATACCTATTGCGCTCATAAACAAATTTTGGCAAAAGTACTATTAGCAATTCACCTGAAATATAAACTCAATGTTAAATGTATATTAACTTTATAAAATAGAAGTGCTGTTTATAAATCATCTGCCTAGTGCTTCATTTCCTGTCGTTTAAAAATGTCTTATTGTATAATTCAATACTCTCTTTTAAAATGTCTAATGCTGTTTGTCTGTCTAAGAAGTTTTCTACGAGAACTTTGTTATTCTCTAGTTTTTGTCTCATTTCTTCCGGAATATCCATTAAATCTTCCATGCTTGCTTTTGTTATTAATATTCCTTCTATGAATTGTATAACTTTTCAATTTAATTTTATAAGTGATACTGACTAAAAATAGCTCACCTTTGCAATTACCTGATTTTGAATAAATAAAATTCTATAAGTGTAAATTTTATTTTCATTTAAGTGGCATCTTAATTAATACTTGAAAATTTAAACTTACATCATTTCAATCAATACATGCTTCAATAGATAACATGTTAAAATTAATTGTCACATCATTCATTTCTTGTTTTTTGTTAATGTCAGCTAATATAATTGCACAAGTTGGCATTGGGACACTCGTTCCTGACGATTCTGCATTATTGGACTTATTTGCCACGGACAAAGGATTTCTTTTACCAAGATTATCAACTACCCAAAGAGACCTGATCGAAAATCCTGCAAATGCATTGATGATTTACAACAATACAAGTAATGAAATACAAATCAATACCGGAAGCCCGGAATCTCCCATTTGGTCGAGTGTAGTTGGAAATGGAAACTCCACCATACTTTCCGTAACTAATGCCGGCGACCTATCTACCACATCTACCAGCTATGAATTGATACCAGGCATGGAACTTACACCTCCAGCCGGCACTTATTTGGTTTTGTTTAATGGTCAGTTTGGATTACTTGCAAGTGTACCCGTAAGCACCGAACAAGGAGTTATAGACCTTGGGATTGGCTATGACGCGTTGATGGCCATTACTGCAACTAATACAACCCATGCATTGGTTTTTGGAAATGATGAAATACTACCGCCAGGTGTATATAATGTAGCTGGTGCGACATCCTTGGCAGGTACACTATTCATGGATGGAGGAGGAGACACAACTTCAGTTTTTATTATCAGGTCAGGTGGTGCGCTAGATACAGGAGCAGGTACCACAGTTGTTTTAACCAATGGGGCAAGGGCTAGAAATATATTCTGGATTGCAGAAGGTGCATTAGGTTTAGGGGCAAACACCACTATGAAAGGAACTTTAATTTCACACAATGCAGCCGTTTCAGCAGCTGCCGGATCAAATGTTGAAGGACGTTTGTTTTCCACAACTGGAGCCATTGCCTTTGGACCAGGAACAGCATATATTCCAGCAGGTAATTCTTACATTGACTTTGGAGTATTGTCAACTTTTGTTATGTTTACTTCATCCGGAGCCTTATCTACTACCGAACCATCATTTATTACAGGAGATGTAGGCACCAATCTGGGCGCAATTACAGGTTTTGAACAATTGATTGGCAATATATATGGACCAGGTGCAGCACCGAATCCTACCAACACAAGTGGTCAAACTATAGATATCCGTTGGCATGTGGATACAGGAGGAGTTGTAATCGGAAACAGAATAATATCCTTGATAAAAGCCAATTGATTCCTAATAATTTTTTATTACTGAATATGATTAACTGGATATTAAATTTATTTTTATTAATATGAAAGTATTGGTTGCAATATTCGTGTAAATCTCTGTCGTTTTGCTGCCCCAATGACCAGGTAATTTGTATGTTGTGCAAATCAATGCCGCATTCTAACAAATGGGTTGCAAAGCTATGTCTGAGCATGTGTAATATGGTTTATGTCTTTATTACAGCTATTCTAAGTGAGTATACACTTCTAAAGAGAGTCAAGCGTTATGAAAAATTCATCCTCGGTTTTACCGATTGTTTGAAGGTTGTTTTTAAATATAAATTGAGGCAATTCCTTCTTATTGGTCTGAAATAAGACTGGACGTGTCATGCCATTCTTATACCAACTTTCTTGACTTCCGTTGGTTCTTTTATGGGTTGACCCCAAAATATGATAACTTTCCTAAAGTCTTTGGTTTTTACAGATTTGTTAGACCCCATTACGATTGGGCTTGCAATTCAAGTTGTCTGTCAAATACATTAAATGAATTGACACCTTTTTTAGACATAATTTCCCTGGGATCATATACCGGTGGGTTATATCTCATTTTGAATTGCGATTGTTTCTTCCATCCTAATTTTTTCAAGTCTTTTTCCAAAGTTTCTTCCGAAATAACACATTCTATGTACAGTCCAATTGTCTCTTCGAAAGACTGAAAAGCTTCTTTCTCATTATCCCCATAGCCATACAAATTCAAAGCAGGTGAGTATATAACAAAATAATCTTCATCGATATAGCCAATCAATGTAAGATTTAAAATTATTTCTCCTTTCTGAAATTTTAGAGCGTCTATAAATCTCTTTGTCATTTAAAAAGTCTGTTTTACAGCGGATTATATAATCAATGACTCATTGTAGCCTTAAACTACAACTTTCGATACAAAAATTGTGATAAAAATTAACAACTCTAAAAATATTCAAAAAAGAATTTCAAAAGTGAATCAATAATAACAAAGTTGAAACTCTTTAATTCCTATAAAATTTTTGTTAGTCACCGATATTTTTTTCAGTTTTATGTTTTTCAATCATTTCGTTTATTGCATTAAAGTTATTCGGATAAACTCCAAATTTAACTTCTTCGCCAATTGTACCATTCGAACGTATTATTTGATGGTGTGGAAATCCGTGTACTTTAAAATATTTTTCAAAAAATGCCAATTGGTTTTTTGTAAGTAAAAGGTGTTTACCTTTTAGATTAAACTTATCGATTGTTTTCTTCCACTCATCATTTTTCATATAAACTCCATAAAATATGAACTCAACATTCTTTTTATCTGTGGTTGCAATTAAATCATTGTAATTGGGTAATTCTTTCATACAAGGTGGGCATTTTGTAAACCAAAAATCGTGAAAAATTACCTTGCCTTTTACTTCATTGTATAACTCCAATAGTTCTGTTTTTTCATTTTCTGAAATGTCATAATTATTAATGAGAGACACTATATCTCCTGTCTCCTTTTTTTCTATTGATTTAACTTGAGCAAATAAATTTGCATTTACAAAGTATTTTAAACTGTCTTGATACTTTTCGGGTACTTGATTATACTTACGATAAGCATATGCCATCAAATATTCTCGTTCACTATTTTTTGGAAGCTTTTTTATCATACTAAAAGCTATTGGGAAATTTGAAATTGAATCATTTTTAAGTTCCCCTATTTGTATAGAATATTTATCTGAAATATTGCTCATAATTACATATGAAGAAGATAAGTTATCTAAATACTTTAGGTGTGATTGATAAGTCAACTCATCATTATGATTTGGGTTGACTTCACTCACGAATTTAAAATAATCAGTTTCATCATCAATTTTTCTGTTTAAAGTTCCCATAAAAGGGTACAGGCTCAGATCATTACCTGCCCTGTATCTAATTTGTGCTTTGGCCCAATCGATAAAAGTTTTGTCTGTGATATTTTTCTTATCAATAAATGTGTCAAAAGCCTCTAACTGATTTCGCATTTCTGAAATGCGTTTGTTTTTATAATCAATATCTATGGATTTTCCATCATTGCTAGACCAACCAGGTGCTAGATTAATTAAACTATCAAGGTAAGCTGTGTTCGCAAGTATAAAGTTATTAGTAACTTTATTTTTGCCCGAATTAATGTGGAATCCGTCGAATTTGGATTTCCAATCTGTCAATTCGCTAATCTTCAAGTCAGCATTTAATTTTTCGTTGGGCGAGATTATAAGACTAAACTCTCTATTCTCATAGTTAAAAACTAACTCTCGTTTTTTATCATTTATAAAGTTATATGCAACAGTTCCACTATCCGATATTCTTAATTGTTGTTCTATAGGATTAATTCCATTTTCAATTTTTAAGTTGATAAAGCTTTTGTGTTCAATGGGGTCATAATCCATAAAATTCAGATTAACTTCCGTGTGGTTCTCAACTCGATTTTCCGTTTCTTTTTCTTTGCAAGAGATCAAAAGCAATAATGAAATCAAAAAGTAATATTGTATTCTCATATTTTGTTTCATAATGGTGCCTAACAATTGAAAAATCATCATATGGAATATTCCCTTAGTATATTTCCCACTAATCTAATGGATTTTTTATTAATATAAAAGTATTGGTCGCAATATGAGTGTAATTCTCTGTCGTTTTGCTGCTTCAATGAACAGATAAAGTTTGTATGTTGTGTACATAATGGATAGAGAAATTGAATTGGTGATTTTTGATTGTGACGGCACCTTAGTCGATAGTGAGCCCATATCTACCAGGGTGATCGTTGATATGATACAGGAATACGGATTACGCTTACAACCGGATGAAAGCAGAAACCTTTTTACAGGTACCAGTTTGAAAAATATTTTCAATTATCTGGAGAGTAAAGGCATAAGTGTCGATCAACATCATTTTGAATAAAAATACAGATTTGAGATTGAATCGATATTCAGGCAAGAACTCCAGCCCATTCATGGGGCAGATGGGTTAATGCAATGGCTTCAGCTTCCCAAATGTATAGCTTCCAATGGTCCACAGCGAAAAATGAAAGTATCTTTGGAGGCCAGCGGATTAAAGAGGTACTTTCCCGATGAAAATATTTTTTCAGCCTACGACATACAGAAATGGAAGCCGGAACCCGATCTTTTTCTCCATGCAGCCCGTTCCTGTTATACAGATAGCAAAAATTGTCTCGTAGTTGAAGACACCATACATGGAATAATGGCAGCAAAAGAGGCAAAAATGCATGTTGTTGGTGTCAATGTCCGGCATCAAATTCAGGAAGTTAGAGATCTGAATGTAATGTGCTTTGAAAACCTTGTGGAAGTCAAGGATTATTTACATTCTATATTATAAAAAGACAAGTGCCATGCAATGATTACGAGAGCAAATAATATAATTAAAATAAAAACGAGCGCTATTTTATGGATATAATTACGTACAACGATTGGTAAATCCAGCGAAAAACCAGAGGGAGTCTGATGTCATGTACATTGCTTCTGATATACCTGGTCTTTTGTTAAGCTGATATTGTTTCTTGCTTCTCTATTCTAAAATTTACCGTTGCTTTAGAAATCGATAAAATACTTCTATTTCTAATGCGTTTTTAACTTTCATTACTCCGGAATCATTTAGATCATATTTCACCTTATATGTTTAGTATTTCAAACACAGATCTTTGTTACAACCCTGCCTTCAGTGTAAGCTCATTAAATCTTGAGTCGTTCCTTATGCGTTTCCAGCGAGGATCTTGGTTGAGCCAGATCAACCAACCATGAATTCCATCTCCATCATCCACCACTTTGTTGAGCCAAAGAAAAGTATTATCAAAATCACCAAGGGCTTCATAAACGGTAGCTATTTGATACTTCACTACGTGCTCACCTGATTTATATCTATTCAATAGCTCTTGTAGTGCCAGTTTTCCATTGTCAATATCGCTAGCAAGTATGTAGGCACGGGCGAGATTGGCAACACCGCCTGCATCGCCTTCTAATGAAGGTGTAGCAATTTTTGATTCTGCCAGTGCTTGCTCAAACTTTCCTTGTTCTGCCAGTGCAAGCGCTTTGTAAAAATGATGAATCCCACGGGTTTTTGGGTAGTAGAAAGCAATCATTGAATCAGAATTTTCAATGACCCTATCGTAATCATGTGCCATATAGTGCATACGGGAAGAGTTGTTGTGGATAAATAGTTTGGTGAGACTGTCGGCAGAAGAAAGGGAGGCTTCCCTTATTTGATAAGCTTCATTGAACCTGTTTTGCGAAGCTACCAATATGGCGTATTCAAAAAGAATTCTCGCATTTGTAGGCTCTGATTCTAAAATTTGCAAAAGGAGTTTTTGAGCACATGCATAGTCGTTTTTAAACTCAATCATACGATTAGCCATACCCCTTAGTCCATTAACTGAGTTAGGGTTTAAACTAAAAGCTTTCAAAAAATAAAACATACTTTTTTCTTCGCCTGTTTTTTTAAGCATAGATGCGTACCTCGGTGCTAAACTATAGGCTGAACTAAGTTGATAAAAAGCTTCAGCATTTGTAGAATCTATTTTAACATACTTTTCAAGGCTGTCAATAGCACTCAATACGGTTTCTTTGGAAGGCTGATTGAGCATTGCGGCTGCCTTATTCACCAATAAATCCGAGGATATACGGGTGGATGGATTGTTAGCTTCTTTCTTCGTCACTGTGTTAATTGTAGGGCAATCAACTGGAAAGCCTGGTGGTAATTCTTTTTGCTGGGTAAAAGCCAGACCCACATACAGCAGAACGTATATACAGGTTGTAATTATTTTAGTCACTTTAGTTTTCATCTTCTATAATCTATTTATTTTGATTTGTGTGTCTTCTTTCAAACTGATGCATAAGGGTTTGTGCTGACGACGTAGCGAGCTTTTGCTCGCTATGGACGTTCAGCACTTTGTTCTGCGTTCGTATTCTTCTACCAAGGTCCATTCTTTGTAATATTGAGAAATTTTCCGTTATCAAAGCGGTATGCACCGCCAAAGCCTAAAAACCATAGTCTATCATTTTGGTCTCTGTAGATTTGATAAACTACAGGTCCCTTATTATCTTCGGTTTTTTCGAATTCGATTATCTCTTTGCCATCATAGATAAGTAGATAATGCTGATTGAAAACAAAGTATAATTTACCATTTTTGTCTTCTGCAATACTCCCTATCCCTTTGCCGATTTCTGATACTTGTTCTGTAATATTTTCTAACTGATTTCCTGTCAATTTGTATAATGCCTCTTTAGTTGAAATCCAGTATCCTCCTTTTTCACTTTCAATGATCTCGTTTATAAAGTTGGTTCTAATTCCATAGTTTTCAGAAGCATTATGAAGAATGTTGTCTTTTAATCTAAAAAGTCCTGCATTGGTACAAAACCAGATATTTCCTTTACTGTCTTCCATAATGCAATGCACCATCTTAGTGCTTGAAACACCGAGTGTTGTGTCACGAATTCCTTCAGGTAATTCGAAGTTTGTGAATACTTCTCCATTAAATTTGCATAAACCTCCTATTGTCCCAATCCAAATATTACCATTGGTATCCGATTCAATATTCCAAACATCATTATTCAATAATCCATCTGATTCATAATAATTCTTCACTATTTCTCCATCATAACTACTGAGACCATCGGTATGCCCGAACCAAATTTTTCCATCTTTACCTTCTGTAATATCGTGTATTGTTACACGTCCTCCTGTTTCACTTTTTATACTATCAATTTTACTCAACGTGTTATTGGAAAGTCTAAAAGCCCCACCCTGCGCTCCAAACCAAATATTTCCTTTGCTATCCTGAAACATCATTCTTACAACTTCGCATATCTGCTCTTTTGATTGAGTATTTGTTTTCGTATGTAATAACTCAATCCTTGAATTGTCAGTTTGCTCCTGTGCATTGCAAGCTGATATCAGAAGAAAGAGGGACATAATAACCAATTTCATTTGTCCATGAATTATTTTGACTTGGTTCATCGTTTTGGTTTCTTTTTATGACGCAGAACAAAAGGATAATCCATATATGGATTATTCCCTTAGTATATTTCCCACTAATCTAATGGATTTTATATTAATATGAAAGTATTGGTCGCAACATGTGTGTAGATCTCTGTCGTTTTGCTGCTTCGATGTCCAGGTAAAGTTTGTATGTAATGTAAATCAGTGCCGGATTCTAATAAATGGGTTGCAAAGCTATGTCTGAGCATATGTGGAATGATGCGTTTTTGGATACCTGCTTTTTGAGCTGCTCTTTTTAATTTTGTGGCAACACTGGTTGAACTGTACTTATTCCCATCAAGTGATTCAAACAACCAGTTTTTGGGACTTTTTTCTATGTAATATTGCCTCAAATCTTGCAATACTTTTTTAGAAAGCAAGGTCAATTTTTTCTTCTACTTTTGCCTTGATTTACCCGAAACATCATTCGTTTACTTTCTATGTCTTCGGGCTATAAATTTACTAATTCACTCATTCGAAAACCTGAAGAATACATAAAGCTATTAAAACCTTGTGGAGGTAAAGGACTATTTACATACCATATTGTAAAAAGAGAAAACATTCAGAAAATGATTGATTTAAAATTCTTATCTTTTTAGCCACCGGATTTCATCACATCGGAAAGTGTATTTGATAAGAGTATCCAGCTGTAGCAGAACGTATACGATAAATATAAAGTCAAACACCGTTTTCATACTGTGTGAAGGGATACCAAAGATAAAAGTCTGTAGCTGTGTGATCAGTAGAGAAATAGTAATACCCAGAACAATAATTAGTACTATAAACACCCAGGACCATTTTATTTCCCGTGGTACGCGTTGCTGCTGATATATATTTTCCCTTTTGATGTGCATCATCACCTGTTCTTCAAAACCGGGAGAGGGCATCTCCAACTTGCTTTTGGATATCAGATCCTTAAAAATCTCTTCTTCTGTACGTTTCATTAGTAAAGGTCTTCTTTGTTTATGTTTAAAAGTTCGGTCAGAACGTGTTTAATTTCTTTTCTGGCCCGGTATAAAAGTACCCGGGTATTGGCATTGGTCCATCCGGTTATTTGGGTGATCTCTTCCAGACTGAATTCGTTCAGATAAAACAGACGAAGCGCCAGGCTGTAGTTAGCTGGAAGCCTCATTAGCGCCTCGTTTATGTAGAATTGCTGATCATTCTGCTCCATTTTTGAAAATTCAGCATTGATTTCTTCCACTCTAAGTTCAACCGGGGATACCATTTCCAGAGCTTCCGGTTTTTTCTTTTCCTTTTTTTGCTTATTAAATGCTTCATTGATGACGATCCGGTAAAACCAGGTAGAATAGCTGGATTCTTTTTTAAAAGTATCCAGCTTTCTATATGATTTTATAAATGCAACTTGTACCACATCCTGGGCCAAAGCTTCATCCTTCACTACAGAATTGGCAAGGGTATATGCATTATCTTTGTGCTCTCGTACAATGAATCGAAACGCATCTGCATCGCCATTCAGTACTTTTTGTATGTCGGTATCAGCCATTCCTACGATTTCTCACGGGGCTTATCCACATAGTGAGCAATGATCAAACCTATACCCCCAAAAAGAAACATCCCGATTGGGGCAGCATCACTAAAGTAATCCTCTAAGAAAATTCCCAAAATCAACCCGATAGTAGCACTTGTGACTAAACAACCCATTTTTAACCAGTTGAAACTGAATGAACTTCTTTTGGGCAGGTCAGAGATGTCAATTCCCTTTTCCAACAGTAACAATCGTTCTCTTTCTTTTGATCGATGAATATTATACCAAACAAAAAAAGCAAATAAAGCCATTGTAAGAAAAATAATAAATATGATAACGACTACTGTGATTGGATCCATAATTTCCTTGTTTTTATAAGTTAATAGAATGTTTATGTATACATTGGACAATTGCCGGAAGGAAAATGTTACAGCAATCGTTTTTAAAAATGATTTTGATTTACTTGCATTCTTTCTAATGATACCCATACAAATCAACGGCAGAGTGTGTTCACTGCTGCAGCAAGCGAAGCTGGTACAAACCATGGTTTACACTCTAGCTCTTCAAGTTGAAGTTTGTCCTCAAAATCCATCGCTGTCAATTCCGGCTTTTGCGTTAACGTCCGCCCCGTGTTTCACAAAAGTTTTTGCACAGTTTAAGTGATTTTATTCAGCACAAATGTGAAGAAGATGTTTCATTACCACAAATCACGGAAAAAGGCTTCAAATGTTCGCCCGTTAATTATCAGATTTAAATTGTGGTAAATCATATTCCCTATTTAATGCAATATTCAAAATCCCCAGTATTAAATTTTTTAATGGATAATCAACCCCGTTTAAGATTAATACCATAGACATTTCTTGTTTAGGCAGGTAAAGCAGAACAGATTTAAACCCATCCATTCCTCCAGTTTGGCCAAACATTTCTAAGCCTTCTATTAAAGGAGGAACAGATTTTATTATTTCCACAAGGGAACTTTCAGATACCAACTTCCCATCAAAAAGGGCGTTGACAAACTTATTAATATCTTCTGGAGTTGAGACTATCCCAGCAGCTCCAAGGACAATGCTTAGGTGGATTCCTTTCACTTTTTCCCACTCGCCATCAACTTTTTCGTAGGAAAACGATCCGAAATTTTCCGGGTATGTTTTTTTTCCGTAATAAATATCATTTAACTCAAGGGGTTTAAAGATTCGTTTTTCCAGAATATTACTTAAGTCTTCATTTTCAATATCCTCAATAATGTAAGTCAATAATATATAATTAGTATTGGTATAGACCCTTTTTTCCCCTGGAGAGAATATAATGTCTTTTTCTTTAATTTTAGATAACAACTCGTCCTTACTTCTTTTTTCTACCATCCATTCTTTGAAATCTGGGGAATTTGTAATATCAAAAATACCACTTTGATGTTGAAGAAGGTGCTGTATTGTTATTTGATCTGAGTTCTGTATTTCGGGGTAAAAGTCAGATAATTTTGTTTCTAAAGATAATTTGCCTTCTTCTTTTAACTGCATTACAAGAGTAGCGGTAAACCTTTTGGCAATGGATCCAAGCCTCCATTTGGTTTCAGCAGTTGCTTTTATTTTTTCATCAACATCGGCGTAGCCAATTGATTTTTGATACAAAGATTCACCCTTATGATAGATCGATACACTACCCATTGCTTTGTCATATTTTTCTAACAAGACAAATAAGCTGTCCATTTTTTCTGCATGGAATTCCTGTGCTGTTAAGCTGGTTAAACTGGTAGCGATAAAGAAAAAACCGAAAATATAATTTTTTTTCATGATGTTATCCTTGCTTTTAAAGGTTATTAGAATGCTTATGTACACATTGGACAATAGCCGGTAGGAAAATGTTACAGTGATCGTTTTCTTTTCAATTAGTCCTTCAATGAAGTTTCAAAGTCATGGGCAGTGGCATCATCGAAGACGCCGAAAAATTTAGAATACCTTTGGGCTCTTTCTTAGCTGGCGCCGCTTGCATGGAGTTAACAAATTCCAAAGCTTGATCTGTTGAATAAGGGGAATACGGTTCATCGTCTTAATGATAGATTGTTGAATCTCAAGCTCACTCATATAACATAGCTTTGGTTAGTGGCAAATACAATGAATTTATGGTCTAGGTGGTTCCTTGCTTCCCTTCAACATGGACTCATAGCTGGGTCTTCCAGACCGCTCAGAGTCCTATTTATTAGGCTCTTTTTTAATTTAATCCAAATCCTTCTTTTATGTATTCAATAGCTTTTAAATGAGCATCTGTCTCAGATTTGACAGAACCCCAATTTACCACATCATGTCCTTTGTCTTTATACATAAAGCTTTTAACTTCCACTCCATTTTCTCTTAATCTTCTGATATATAGTTCTTGTTCAGCCCTTGATATTTCATACTGACCAAAAATATTAAAAGTCAGAGGGGTCCCAGTAAGATTATCAGACCAAAGAGGTGAGCCATATCTATTTCTAACTTCTTCTTTGCTTGTAAAATATAAGTCCTTGCATTCAGTCCATGATGACCCACCCCCGTCAAGGGCTGCATAAACAAGAAGTTGGAACTGAAATTCAGGGCTGTGTTCTGAATCAAGTGCTCTTAAGACTGTTGATGCGGCAAAATAAGCACCGGCACTTTCACCCGATATGGCAAACTTATTCTTATCAATTCCCAGTTCTTCGGAATGGTTAAATATCCAGTCCGATGCTTCATAGACATCGTTATGAGAAGATGGGTATTTGTTTTCAGGTGCTAATCGGTAATCAATTGCTATTACAACGACACCCGATTTTTTAGATAGGTATCTACAAATTTCATCATGACTATTGAGGCTTCCTGCAACCCAGCAAGCACCATGAACATAAATTAATCCGGGTTTTATGGTGTTTACATCCGAATTATAAATTCGAATACCAATTTGTCTACCTTTTAATTGAATAGTCTTATCATAAATATCAACTTCAAATTTTGATAAATCAGGTTTTATTTGTTCTACTTGTTCACGAAATTGATTAATACTTTCTGGAGTAGATAACCATTCTACCTGAGCGGATACCTCTAAAATACTTAGGGTGAGGATGACTACTGTTATAACTAACATGGATAGATACTTCATTTTATATTTTTTATTGTGCTTAACGTGTTCGTGTATGGAAGGTTGCGTTTTTGAGGGCGAGGATTTTCCAAAGGAAAATCTGAAGCCGGTAAACAAGCAACAGACTTAGGGTCTTGCATACTGCTCAGAGTCCTATTTTTTGTGCATAGTGTTTTATTCAGTTCGTAACTCAATCAATTTCTTAATCATTGGATGGCATTCCGAATTCAGTAATTCATTTAATTTTCTTTTTCCTACTCGCTTGTCAACTACTGCAAGAGCCATTAATATTGGATTCTCACTTTTCAAAGCTTCTTGAACATTAAGATTCAAAAACTTAAATGCATTTTCTGCAAAATCATATTTCGAAAATTCGCCTTTCTCCATAATGTTTTCAATATTTCGTTCACTCATTTCAATTGGTTGGTGTGAAAGATAATGTGTTTCAGCTAATTTATTAGAGTAGCTCTGATGTTTATTCCATGTATCTTGATTCGAAAAGTTCAAAATTTCTTTACCATCCCAAGTTACCCAAGCTCGTCCGTTATATCCTGTTGAATTTTTATAAGTCGTTAAATGATAATCCATTCGGTCCTTTAAATTGTCCGCTAATCTATCTTTTAACTCTTTTCTTAATTTACTCCATTTCATAATTCTAAAATAATGCTCTACTTTTTGCAGCTACACGAAGGTGGCAATTTCGAAGCACTTCACTGTCAGCCAAGCACAAAGCTTGATAGAAGCACAAAGCTTGATTTAACCACTGAACCGCCACTTTGTGTAGGTGCTGTTAGACTCAGTTTTTATCCAGTTTTAAAAATCTTGCAGCGTTGTTGTAGAATATACCTTCCCTTTCCTCTTCAGTTAGGAATTCTAAGCTATTCAAATAATCAATTGATTTACCTATTGCATATGGCCATGTCATTTGGTCAGACCCAAACATTACTCTGTCTAAATATCCAGCATGTTGTGCATTTCTTAAAAAGTCGGTTACAGTTCTCTGACTGTTAGGTTCAACCCATAGCATCACTGCTATGTCCGTATACAGCTGAGGGTAATAAGCCATAAGTCGCAAAGCATGTTCGTGCCATTCTTCCCCTCCATTATGCATTAAGTAGATTCTTAACTTGGGATATTTCACTAATACATCTTCAATCAAGTATGGGTCACCCAATCTCAGACGTGCATTTGGTGATCAAGAATATGTTCCCCCCGGATCACCACCTCCAGTATGTACAGCTACAGGGATATCATACTTTTCACATATCCGAAGATAAGGTTGCCAGATTTCATCGCTAAGGGTGGTACCACTGTAGTAGGCACCAATTTCTCCGAATACTTCAATTTCTTTGTTTAAAACCATTTGTTCGAACTTCAGAGAATCCAGTCCATAGTCGTCAGGATGAAAAATTAATATCCCTCTGATGATTCTTTGACCAGTATCTTTTAAAGCCCATTCTTTAACACTTTCGGGGCTTCCGCTTACAACTGCTTTTATAATATTCCATTTCTCGAATTCCTTGTAGGTTGCAAGTCTGAGTTCCTCGGCAGATGAAGACCCCGGTGTTCCGTAATAGTCGGTAGGATTAGTCAATTCTTGGATTTCTGACTCTGTATAAGAATGGATATGCATATCTATTATTTTAGATTGTCCGACTATCACATCAGTACTCAAGAAGATCGATAATATTAATAGAAGTGCTTTATTCATAATTGAGATTTGTTGAGTTTAACAGCCATGGCTACGGCAAGTGCGGGGTTTTGAAACCGAATCCTTGTCCACCATACCGAAAGTTAATTATTTGCAATATCTTCATTTTTAAGCAGTCAGCCCGCATTTGCTATAGCCGATGTTGAACTAAATCTCGCATATACGGGATAGCTTTTTCAAAATTACCCGATTCTTCCTATAATTCGGAATTTATTCACTTTAAAATTTCAGATTATGAGAAAGAAATCGGGTTTAACCATTGTAGAGCAGGCCATAGTACTTGTTCCGGGGTTTGAACATGTTGTCCGGAAATTGGAACAACTGGTTACATTAGTATAGTTCTCAAAGAGTGATAACTGAAAAGATTTTAAAACAACAGAGGGATAAATTTTAGAAAGGGATTAAGCCAACAGATCGAATAGTGATTATAGACAAACCCTACTTGCGTCCTATAGTCAGAGGTAAGGAAATAAAGAAAGTAGAGTTTGGAGCGAAGGTGCACAAAGTGCAAGTAGATGGAATCAGTTTTTGAGCACCTAAGTTTTGAGGCCTACAATGAAGGAACAAGGCTTAAGAGTTCTATCTATATGGCTCAGGAATATATGCCAATAACAGAAATCGTACTTATGTGACCCAAAAGGGAATCAAAACCGACTTCAAGAGGAAAGGAAGAAAGTCAAAAAATCAACAACACTTTAATCAACTCCAGAAGATTATTACTAAAGGGAGAGCATCTAGGTTAGAAGGAAGTTTTGGAACAGATAAAGAACACTTTCTCCTGAACCGAACTAAAGCAAGAACAGAGTTAACAGAAAGATTAAGGATATTCTTTGGAATCCACACTTCCAATGCACTTAAAATTGGAAGACGAATCGACAAAACAAGCAAATTAGCAGCTTAAAATCCAACAAATCTGACCCTGATAAAGAAAAGCAAAGGATAACTATGCTTACTGCTGAATATCCCTACATACCTGTACTATGGATATTTAGTGTAGGGTTCAGTATTGTACTCCTATGTGAATTGTTATTTGACTTTTTATGGTCAAAATATATCATCCTATCACTTGGTCAAATACGGAATTGGCCAGATGGATTAACCTTTGCAGCAATTATCGAAGCTTAAAATCCACTTATCATGACGCCAATGATTCGTTGTCAAATTATTAATTGGTATTGAGTTATCAATGCCATATTTTTTATTGCATCCATTCATGCCAATGTAATAATCAAGATATATTAATGGTTTATCGAAGCCTTGGGATTCTAGTTGAATCAGGATGTAATCCTTTAGAATTGGTATAAGCTCAGGGTAATAAGCCAAAGTGCTCAATTGTTTTGTAGTCAACATTTCATTGAGGGGTATTTCATATTTTTCAGAACTGCCTTCTTCTTGAACAAAACACTTAAAGTCAAATTCTTTTTGCACAATTTTCATCCTCCAAGAAAACCTTCTTCCCTCTCCGGTCCAATCAACATGACCTTCTATTAAGTAATGACGAAAAGGGATAATGCTTACAAAGATTAATATCCCTACTATGATTTTTTTTTGGATGGATGTAGATGAGAATTGTGATACAAATTTTTTATTTAGAGTAGAAACATTTACATCTAAGAATAAGATTAGACTAAATAATATCAACAATGGGAATATTCCTATTTCTCCGATATCATAAAAAAAGAAAAAATTTGTGACATTGAATATCAACAACAGAATGAACCCTAAGATTTTCCATTTTTTAGAAAGCAACAAGTATACGACTCCAATGTCCGTAATAAGGCCACCATATGAAAAGATCATAGCTACAAGTTCACTATTCCATATATCATTATTGGTAACCGAAGCTTTAACAGCCAAAATGCTTTTCATTGGCTCAAAATCTTTAAGCCAAAAACAGTTTATTTTATTCAACCCCGCTATGAAAAAGACCATTAACCATAGATATCTAAATACAATTAACCAGAATTCATAATGAGAAGTGGTTCCAATTTTTGGAGAATCAAAACTCTTGAAAATAAATACCAATGCTATTAGTGATATAAGGTAATAATGATTATTAAAATAGCTCATATCGATCAACCAGAAGTAGGTGAATGATAAGAAGTATAAAATATAGGAGATCTTGGTAAACTTGTTGAAGATTATCATAATAGATGATAAAAAGGACAACGCTAATAAGATATATCCAAAATTGGAAGAGTAAGGTTTAACAAAAGAAAGATATGGATACGAAAAGTACAATAAGCTCCTTTTGATGTCTAGTTCTACAAAATCTATGGAAAAAAAGTAGATGCTCTGAATGCAGATAGCTATACCAAAAAGAACCCTGTATTTTTCTAATAAAGATTGAGGAGTATCATTACGTTTCATTTTTTTTAGGTTTTTTTTTTTTAGGTTTTATTTTTTATTTTTGATAAAAATAATGGTTCTATGAGATTAAAAATAAAATTTTTATTTTCTGTTTTCGCTTTTAGTTTATTTGGCGTAAGCGAAGTTATTTCCTGTGATGATACAGGAGTTATAAGCGTCTCTCTTTTATCTCAAGAGCCCAATGGAGATCTAATATTCAGAGTCATCATTGGTAATGGTGGAGATTCTGGCGATGAAAATGGTCCAAATATTACTCTTGTGGGACCTGGTGATATTGTTTCTTTTGAGCCGAGTATTTTATGTGGAGACAACGGATTCCCAGCCACTGGTACTTTGGCTGGAAACACCATCGACTACGACAACGGTGGAGTTGATGATTGGGCCGATGACAGTTATCTAGATGTATTAACCATTAGGGTATGTCCTAATGCCTATGACGGGCAGTTTGAGTTTCAATTGACGGACGTAAATTTAGATTGCAGTGATGATTTGGTATATTCGGATGCTTTTGACAACCCAAACCTTTGTCCAGTTAATAATGTCTTAGGGACTGCAAGTGGATGGAACGGAGAGGAAATGGATATTCCCTTGAGTTTAGCAGTTACTCAAGCCGATATTATGGCAG
>JBGTBR010000053.1:0-92362 GCA_041749255.1 Saprospiraceae bacterium | reverse complement strand
GTGAAGTAAAGATATCTAACTGTGCTGTTTCTGATGACTTTTTTAACATACCTTATGCTTTTTGAATCTTCCCCAAGATACTCATTATATATCAAAATTTTATCATATTTGTTCTTTTAACTTTTCGGAGTGGACTCAATTGTTAAAAAAATATTGACAAATATCTTGTTTGAACAATAAATCGTACTTATATTTGATGAAAACACTGAAAAACGTAAATTCAGAACCATATTTATATGTATATTGAAAAAATATTCATTTATTTTTATGTTTTATTTAATTTACCAGTTTCAATCACCGAATATCTTTACTTTGAATATAAATTGAAATTTCATATAAAATTTGCCCTATGACTAAACTAATTATTTCAAGTTTTGCAGTTCTTTTATTTGCGTTAGGTTCATTATACTCCCAGGATGATACCTCCATTTCCGATGATGCTATTAAGAGTCTTGGAAAAGAAGAACAAAATGAAAAATGGAAAATGGGAGAATACAAATATTCCGCCAGACCCAATGATGCATGGGAGCTAGGAGTCCATCTTGGCCACTTTTTCATCTCAGGTGATGTATCATCGCGCGCTGGATACGGATTGGGTCTTCATTTAAGGAAGGCCATTCACTACAATTTCTCTGTTAGAGGGGAATTCTTTTATGGTGTGGCCAGAGGATTAGATACACAGCCGAGAACTCGGCCGGGCGGTGGTCTGGTTGAGCCTGAATATGCTCCATATGCAGGAGTGGATGGAGGTTGGTTTGCCTCATACCGTAATAGGCAGGCCAATGTCTCAATACAAGGAGTGCTTAATATTGGCAATATGCTATTCCATAGAGAAAGTAATAATTGGAATGTATATACCGCCTTTGGTGTTGGACTAAGCTTTACCAAAACACAACTAGATCTTCTGGGTGACAATGGACAGCCTTACCAGGATCTTATTTCGAGAGTGAATTATACATCAGAACGACACTCTACAAAAGATGGTAGAAAAGAGATAAGAAGTGCTATAAAGGATATTTATAATGGAGAGTATGAAAGCGATGCACCTATTAAAGGTGGGGTCTTTGGTTTAAACGATAATGGAAACATTCATGTTATGGCCAATTTGTCACTTGGTGTTTCGAGGAAACTTAGTCGAAGGATTAACCTGGGTATCGAACATCAACTCATTTATATGGTAAATGACTATCTGGATGGAATTTCTTTCAGATCTCCCAATAATCCGACCACAGACAGGGACTTGGGTCAGTACACCAGCCTGAGATTGGGCATCAATCTAGGCAGCTTCAGTAAGGTGACGGAACCTCTTTACTGGTTGAATCCTTATGATGCCATTTTCAACGATATTGCCGAATTGAAAAGACGACCGGTTTTTGATCTTTCTGATGATGATGGTGACGGTGTAATTAATCTTCTGGATCAGGAACCCAATACACCAGAGGGTTGCCCAGTAGATGCGAGAGGTATTATGCTGGACAGCGATGGCGATGGTATACCTGATTGTCAGGATGCAGAACCTTTTTCTCCTCCTGGTTATCCTATCGACAGTAGAGGTGTAGCTCAGGTTCCTCCTCCATTTACTGAAGGTGATGCCATTACTTTAATAGATGCGAGAGTTGGAGCTGCCATGGAAAATGTGCGATCAGATTGGTTCTTACCAATGATTCATTTTGACCTTGACAGGTATGCTATTAAACCTGAGTTCAGAGGTAATCTGCACAATGTGGCTTCAGTTTTGAAAACCTACCCGGATATGTGTATCACTATTGAAGGTCATACAGATATGAGAAGTGGGGAAGCTTACAATAATGTTCTGTCTTATAACAGGGCATTGGCAGTAGTTGATTTTATGGTATCTCATTACGGATTCAATCGCGATCGTTTCAAATTGATGTATGGTGGTAAAACAACTCCACTTATTGAGGGTTCCAGGTTGGAAGCACAGCATTATATGAATCGAAGAGTCGAGATGAGGGTATGTCAGGAAGGCGATACAGATATGGATCGGCCTGAAGGACCTGCAGCCGGAAGAGGTGAAAGTATGTCAGGAATACGACAATAAAATAAAATTCGATCCTGCGTCAAGTATATTCTTATCGACACAAGTCAGTGATCTTTTCGACTCCATAATCGGGCAGAAAGATAGCATTGACATCATGCACTGAATATTACTGGCGAGGCAACTAGTTAAAATAAATTGCTCAATAGGCGGTTTTCAAATGGAAATTTGAGACCGCTTTTTTTATATACATTCATTTCTTCAAAATTGAATGTGGAATCATGAATAAAAAGTTCCTACTCTGGCCTGTATCCAGTGATTTATTATTGAAATGTTCCTTTTTTGCATATACATAAATAGGAAATAGACACATTTCAATATGACTAAAAGTTAAAATTGATTTTTAGCTTTGTGTTTTGGTCAAACCAATATCATCAGCGGATTCTCAAGCATAGACTTCAGTGTTTGAAGGAATTGAGCTCCGGTAGCTCCATCAACTACTCTGTGATCACAAGACAAGGTTACTTTCATCATATTTCCGATAACAATTTCACCATTTTTTACAATGGGCTTTTGTATGATCGATCCTACTGCGAGGATACAAGCATCAGGAGGATTGATAATGGCGGTAAATTCATCGATGTCAAACATGCCAAGGTTAGAGATTGTGAAGGTATTCCCTTGCATTTCTTCGGGTTTGAGCTTTTTTACTTTAGCCTTGCCGGCAAGTTCTTTAACTTCCTGATTAATAAAAGAAAGCGGTTTTAGTTCGGCATTTTTTATAACCGGCACCAATAGTCCTTCATCTACTGCTACGGCAACGCCTATATTCACTTCCTCATGGGTTTTAATTTTATCGCCCAACCATGATGAGTTTACTGCCGGATGCTTTCTAAGTGCGACAGCACACGCTTTTATGATGATGTCATTGAATGATATTCTGACTTCGGAATTTTCGTTAACCAATTTTCGAGCCCTCACCGATTCATCCATATTAATTTCTATCGTTAAATAAAAGTGTGGGGCTGAAAATTTACTTTCACTTAACCTCTTGGCGATGGTTTTCCTCATTTGGGATAAAGGCTTATCACCATATTGAACTCCTTCTGGTTTAATTATGCTTCCTGTTGCCATTGCAGGTGAGCTGGCGGGTGGGTTTTTTATATACTCTTCAATATCTCTTTTTACGATTCGACCACTTTCGCCTGTTCCCGAAACAGAAGAGATTGCAATGCCTGCTTCTTTTGCCATGGATTTGGCAAGTGGTGAAGCTTTAATCCGTTCGTCCACTGTATCCGATTCAAAAGTTCTATCTGCTTTTTGATCTGCTTTTGACACCTCGGATTTTTCTGTAGTTGGTGCATCCTCCTTCTTTTTCTCTCCGGAGCTATTTTTGGTGTCTTCTGAACTTTCTTTTTTGTCGTTATCAGCAGATGGAGCAGAAGCAGTTTTTGCTTCTTCCAATATTGCTTTGTAATCTTCGCCTTCATCTCCTATTATAGCTATGATGCCATCAACAGGTACCGGCCCTTCTTTTATACCTATATATAATAAGGTTCCTTCCTGGAAACTCTCCAGATCCATTGTTGCTTTATCTGTTTCCACTTCAGCCAGGATATCTCCCGGACTTACTTTATCGCCCACCTCTTTTAACCAGCCTACAATATTTCCTTCTTCCATGGTGTCACTTAACCTGGGCATTCTGATCACTTCAGCCATTGTCTTTGAATTTATTTCGATTATTTAAAATATGGTCAAATTTAGGGTAAATGGAGTATTCATCACTGATTCCAACTCAAAATTATTTTAATTGTTTACAAAACCACATCTTAAGGCAATTATTGCGCTAGTTTTTAGGTCATATATAAGTAGTTACAGTAGTTTGAATAATGAGATAAATAAGCTAATCCAACCTTACCCCTGTATGCCGTTTCTAAATGAATTGGTATGAAGAATTTTATTACTGTTAACTTTCTACGAATCATGATCTTTTGTATAGTTTTGCACATATAATTATATTTTTAAATATGCATTTTACATCTAAAGTTTTAGAAGAGCTGGTCAATACATTTGCATCCTTACCGAGCATAGGAAAAAAATCAGCCCTCAGACTTGCTTTACATCTCATAAGGGAGGATAAAAGTAAAGCTCTTCGTTTAAGTACTGCCTTACAAGATATGGCCGAGAAACTCCAATTTTGTAAACAATGTCACAGTATAGCCGACAGAGAAGTTTGTGATATTTGTTCATCCCACTCACGTAATTCCTCAATCATTTGCGTTGTCGAAAGCATTCGAGATGTGATGGCTATTGAAGAAACCGGGCAATTTAATGGTTTATACCATATTTTAGGGGGAGTAATATCACCTATTGAAGGAATCGGACCTGATGATCTTACTATAGAAAGCCTTTTATTAAGAGTTAAAAATGGGGGGGTTGAAGAGCTCATCATGGCTATTAGCCCCACCATTGAAGGCGACACCACCATATATTATATTACAAGGTATCTCAATAATTCGGGAATAAAAGTAAGCACCATTGCAAGGGGTGTGGCTTTTGGCGGGGATCTCGAGTATGCTGACGAATTAACCCTGGGGCGATCCATTACAACTCGAACACCTATTGATATAACCAATTGATACAAGTTGGATATAAGCATTATCATAGTCAATTTCAATGTAAAGCACTTCCTGGCTAACTGTCTCCAATCAATATTCCAATCCAATACCCATTCATTTCAATATGAAGTTATAGTGGTAGATAATAATTCCCAGGACGGCAGTGTAACCCATATTGGAAAATTGTTCGGAGAAGATATAATATTGGTTGAAAATAAAAATAATGAAGGATTTGCAAAGGCATGCAATCAGGGATTTAAGCATGCTTCCGGTGATATTGTCCTTTTTCTAAATCCGGACACTTTACTTGGAGAAGATACTTTACCGGATGTGCTGAAAGTAATGTCCGATCCGGAGTATGCCCATGTGGCAGCGCTTGGAGTAAAACTCGTGGATGGTAAGGGAGACTTTCTTCCTGAATCCAAAAGGGCATTTCCCGGTATTTGGAATTCATTTTGTAAACTTTCAGGATTATCTGATCTTTTTGGCCGTTCACAATGGTTTTCAGGGTATAATCTGTCACATCTTGATCAAAATAAAAAGCAATACATACAGGTGTTATGTGGTGCTTTTATATTGGTGAGAAGAAGGGTTTTTATACAGATTGGTGGATTCGATGAGTCTTTCTTTATGTACGGTGAAGATATTGATCTGAGCAAGAGGATCATAGATGCAGGTCATGCTATTTTATATTTTCCGGAAACTTCCATCATTCACTTTAAAGGTGAAAGCGTAAAAGAGAGAAATTTCAAATATTATCGTACTTTTTACAAAGCTATGGATACTTATTCCCAAAAGCACTTTAACTGGGTCACATCCAGGTTGCTTTCCATTTCGATTTATCTTACTGCGGTAATGGCCTATTTGGTTGGTTGGATTAAAAAGAGAACATGGTTATGGTTTGACTGTATAGTATTTTATTTTTTATTTCAAACTATTAGGTATGGATGGGCTTGGTTTCATTTTGGAGAAATACATTATTACCAGGATGTGAGGATTAATATTCTTTTTGCCCTGTACTCTATAATGGCTGTTTCTTTATTGTGGTTGGCTGGACACTACACTAAAAGCTCCAGTCTGAGAAATACCATAATGGGCACATTTTTCACTACCCTGGCTGCAATTTCAGTGTATAGTTTATTACCACTGGAATGGAGATTTAGTCGCGCCATTGTGTTATTATTTACACCTGTTTCTTTCATGTATTTGTTGGTAAAAAATGGTTTACAACACTATTTTGCTTTCGGAAAATGGGGATTGTTTCAATACAGAGCTAAAAAGATCGGAGTTGTGGCAAATGTCGATACTTTTCTGGAAATAAACTATTTGCTTGACGGACTCAATGAAAAGATGAAAGTAATGGGAAGAATTGAAGTGAATGAGGTTTCTGGAGATGAGACTTTGGGGCATATGGATCAGTTAAAGGATTTGATTGTAATATACGATCTGGACGAATTGGTTTTTTCTATTCAGGATGCAGGACTCAACAATATGTTGGCAGCTTTATCCCGTTTTGGCAGTCTTGTTAAATTTAAGGTATACAAAAATGATACCTCAGTGATTCTTGGTAGCCATGACCCCCTTACATCTGGTGAATTCTATACTCAGGAAGTATATTTTAATATAAACTCCGCTGTATCTATATTTCTTAAAAGGTCATTCGATATATCTGTCTCAGTACTATTGTTATTGATTTTTCCTTTTTTATTGTTTTTTAATCAGGGTCTTTTAAAAGATGCCTGGGTAGTTTTGATAGGTAAAAAGTCCTGGGTGGGGTACATTGTTGACGATGTGAGCAAGTATATATTACCTTCAATTAAAGAAGGTATTCTGGAATGCGAAGGTAAGTCTGATAATAAAACTTTAAAGGCAAAGCATTTACACAATTTGGTCTATGCGAGGAATTATTCCGTTTTGACGGATCTGGAATGGGTTTTGCACCATTTTTTTCGCAAAAAAAGTTAATGGTGTTGATGATTCGTCATTAACGCCAGCTGTTCTATCTTTGTCGATAGTTAAAATCCTTCATTTAATATGAATATCAAAGAAATCATAAAAGACCTTGCCGTCGGGTACCATCAGGATTTAATTAACATCAGAAGGCATTTACACGCACATCCGGAACTTTCATTTCAGGAAGAAAAAACAGCAGAATTTATTGAAGGAGTTTTAAAACAAATTCCCATAACTTATTCAAAAGGTTGGGCGGGCCATGGAATTGTAACACTGCTTAAGGGGAAAATGAGTAACCCGGAAAATGTTATAGCACTTAGGGCTGACATGGATGCATTACCGATAAGGGAAGAGAATGATGTAGAATATAAATCCCAAAACCAGGGTGTAATGCATGCGTGTGGTCACGACGTGCACACCACTTGTCTCATAGGTGCTCTGATGATATTACACCGGATAAAAGATCATTTACCTGGCATTGTAAAAGGAATTTTTCAACCTGGTGAGGAAAGACTTCCCGGTGGAGCCAGCATCATGATTCAGGAAGGGGTATTGTTGGATCCTGAGCCTAAACTGATATTAGGCCAACATGTACACCCTCCATTGGAGGTGGGTAAGGTTGGAATAAAAGGAGGGCCCTATATGGCTTCCGCTGATGAAATTTATATAACCATAAAAGGTAAAGGAGGTCATGGTGCATTGCCACATCAATGTATAGATCCAATTGTGGTTGCATCTACTGTGATTTTGTCAGTACAGCAGATCATTAGTCGCAATAGCGACCCGACCATCCCTTCTGTTCTTACATTCGGGAAGATCAACTCTAAAGGAGGAGCTACAAATATTATTCCCGAAGAAGTATATCTGGAAGGCACATTCAGAACAATGGATGAAGACTGGAGAGCTAAAGCCCACCATTTAATACGACATCAAATAGAATCCATTGTCCACGGAATGGGAGCTCGTTGTGATATCAATTTGATAAAAGGATATCCGGCTCTTCATAATCATGAAATACTTACATCAAGAATTAGAAAACATATGCAGGATTTCCTTGGAGAAGAGCATGTCGAAGATCTTCCCATACGCATGACGGCTGAAGATTTTGCCTGGTATTCGCAGAAGCTCCCATCATGTTTTTATCGTTTGGGAACCGGAAATACAACAAAAAACATCATATCTCCTGTGCATACTCCTACTTTTGATATAGATGAAAATGCTTTAATGACCGGAGCAGGTTTGATGGCTTTTTTAGCCTGGAGTGAGCTTTCGTACCATTCATAAGCATTTTCATGAAAAATTATGACATGATTTTACCTACCCAACTTTGAAATAAATTGGATCAAAACCATTTATTTTCGCTAACTTGTTAAAATATTTTAATTTATCCATTAAAATTAATCATAATATGTTATTTTTGTTTTAAACAAAAAAATACATTACAAATGGCAAAAGTTCTAATTGTAGACGATGATAAGGGAATCAGAAGGACCTTAAAAGACATTCTGGAATTTGAAAAATACGAAGTAGAGGAATCTCCAGATGGTCTTGATGCTGTAGTAAAAATTAAGCAAAATGATTATGACGTCATAATACTCGATATAAAGATGCCTAAAATGGATGGTATGGAGGCCATCGAAAGGATACAGATTTTAAGACCCGACACACCGGTTGTTATGATCTCCGGTCATGGAAATATCGATACAGCCGTAGAAGCAGTGAAAAAAGGTGCTTTTGATTTCATCCAGAAACCTCCTGACTTGAACAGGTTGTTGATCACCATCAGGAATGCAATGGACAAAAGCAGTCTGATCACAGAAAAAAACATCCTACAGAAAAAGGTCAGTCGTCAAAAAGTACAGGAAATAATCGGGGAATCCGATCCGATTTCCAGTATAAAAGATACTATAGAAAGAGTAGCTCCCACCGAAGCCCGTGTATTGATCACAGGTGAAAATGGCACCGGCAAGGAACTGGTAGCCAGGTGGTTGCATGCTAAAAGCAATAGAAAGGACTGCCCAATTGTTGAAGTAAATTGTGCTGCTATACCATCAGAACTCATTGAGAGCGAATTGTTTGGACATGAAAAAGGTGCATTCACCTCAGCGCATAAAAACAGGATCGGGAAGTTTGAATTGGCAGATGGGGGTACGTTATTTTTGGATGAGATCGGAGATATGAGCTTGTCGGCTCAGGCTAAAGTATTAAGGGCTTTGCAGGAAAACAGGATTACCCGGGTAGGTGGTGATAAATCTATATCTGTCAATGTAAGAGTGGTAGCGGCCACCAACAAAGACCTTAGAAGCGAAATTTCAAAAGGTAAATTCAGAGAAGATTTATACCATAGGCTTGCGGTTATTATCATTGATGTACCTTCGCTCAATGCAAGAAAAGAAGACATTCCAATGCTCACAGAATATTTCATCGAAAATATTTGTAATGAATATGGTGTGCCGGTAAAAAAGGCCGATCATAAAGCATTGTCAGCTTTACAAAAACTTCATTGGTCAGGAAATATTAGAGAATTGAGGAATGTGGTTGAACGATTGATAATATTAAGTGGTGAAGTCATCAGAGAAGAAGATGTACAACAATATGTATTACCCAGTAGCGCAAGTAAATCCAAACTTGAAGACATGTTTGATCAATTTGAGGATTTGAAGAGCATTCAGTCTTATATTGTAAAGGAATATGAGAAATATAAGGGAGCTTTTGTATAATTTTGGAACCAAATGAATAAATTAACGGTTAGAATCCTGCCTTCGTTAGAAAGGTGGGATTTTTAGTCTTATGAATCTTTGTCATTTATACAAGACTTATAGTTATATTGGCAGAATAGGAAAATTTTTGAATTATGAGTGAAGATGCATTGCCCTTTATCAATGAAGATACAGTTCGACCCGGTAAACAATGGAATAAAATAAAAGGAGAAAATGCCTGGACCATGTTTAAGGTCATTGCTGAAATGGTAGATGGTTTTGAAAAATTAAACAGCCTTGATCCATGTGTTTCTATATTTGGTTCGGCCAGAACCAAACCAGATCATGAATATTATAAAAAAGCAGTTGAGATCGCAAAGAGACTTACTGAAGAAGGATATGGAGTTATTACAGGTGGTGGTCCAGGTATCATGGAGGCAGGCAATAAAGGAGCTTATCTCGCTGGTGGTTTATCGGTAGGTCTGAACATCGACCTACCATTTGAACAATCGCATAACGCATATATAGATCCAGATAAGAATCTCGAACACCGCTATTTCTTTGTAAGAAAAGTTATGTTTGTTAAATATGCTCAGGCATTTATTGTAATGCCTGGAGGTTTTGGAACACTGGATGAGCTTTTTGAAGTCCTTACTTTAATTCAAACCAAGAAAATTTCGAGAGTTCCTATGATTTTGGTAGGTACATCGTATTGGGGAGGTTTGATTGAATGGATCAAAAATGTTATGGGTGAGCAAGAAAAAAATATCAGTGATAAGGATCTCGAACTGATTTTGCTGACAGATGAGGTTGATGAAATAATCAAACACATCAACGAATTTTATTCAGAAGGTGCTCTCCATCAGTTAAAGCCGAATTATGAGCTTTAATCAAAAAATCTCCAACTGATCCCTAAACGAATTTTCTGATCAAATTGTGGGTAATTGCCTATAAAGTAATACACTCTTTGTTGAGTCATATCTCCCAGATTTTCCAACCGTAAGAAGAAACGAAACTTCTGTACTTTAAAAGAGATGAAAGCGTCAAACATCGGTAGAAAGCCATCATGGCCACGGTCTCCCTGATAAAATTCGGAAAAGATTGGATTGAATTCCAGTCCTGGAAATGAGCCGATTATTCTGATTTCAGTGCCTATTCTGAGATTTAGATTTTTCTTAAAGAAATCTGATTCCCAGTATACCTGGTGCTTTGTATAATGGTTAGGCAAGTGAAATATATTTGTTGAGAAAAACTGAGACGCCAGATAGTTTTCAAAATGAAAATTAAAAATTGAAAAGTCAAAGTACAAATCAAACAGGGTAGAACTATAAACGCTATTATTGATGGTTGGAATTGAATTTTCATTATAAAACAGTGTATTCGTTTCTATGGTTTGTTCAGCACTTAAAACAGCATTAAAAATGGGTATTTGCAAAGAGCCTTTCACTACAGTACCAAAGGGTTTGGGCAGTTCATTTTCCCAGATATTAATACGGTTTATGTAAAGATATTGAGCTGTGAGAGGATGCCTGTTTCTGTAGAGTTTTATCTGGGCCTGGAGACCAAGCTTATTTCCTACACTTACATCAGTTATACCCGAAAGATAAAAATCACCGGTTGCAGATCCCAAACCAAACTGAGCATCAGCTAGCACCTCTATTCCTTCCAACAAAGGAAGGGAAGTTTCACCTGTAATGAAAATATCATTTCGGCGTGGTTCAATACCTTCCATGTTGAGATGATGGTATGTATAATCAATCCCCACCTTACCTGCAAGCCCGTTTTGCAGAGCTCCTTTAATTTTCTGGGTAGTCCTAAACTTCGAGTAGTCCAGAAAATTTCTGATGCCCCTGGAATCGACTAGAAACAGGCCATAATATCCTGAAAATGATGATGCCCCCGCATGAGAAAATTTGTGATATCCACTACTTATATCTATTGAACTCTCCACCTCAATACCAGTATTTTGCTGCAGGGTATCCTGAAATCGATAAATGTGTTTAACCAGGAATGTCCTGTGTTGGTTACGGGTGTCAGCATCATTGATTTCAGTGGCTATACCGATTCTCCGTCTGGCGAACGGCTCGAATAATGATTCCCTATTCACTACTCCTCCATTGTGTTTTTCTGTCTGTACAGAATTGATAAAAGTGACGTAGAGATCCCTTTTGTTGTCAGGGCTACTATACCAAACTCCCATACCGAAATTGGTATGTTTTATATCCTGAGATGCATAAAAGCCTTCCTGATTGATCCTGTTGAAATTAAGAGAAAACTGAATTCCATCTGAGAATGGTCTTGCAAAATCAGCATTGATGAGAAAATTTTGCTGTCCACCAACTGGTGTAAAGTAAAAATCCATTAGAGGACGTGTCACATCATAAAATCTAAACCGGCCGGTATGCATTCTATAAGAATCATAAGCGTGATAGCCGTAATCTGTGCCCATATGTATTCTTTTTTGATACACAATTGGGAATGCGGCCGAACCCAGATTGCCCAGGTTAAAATGATCTCTCCAACCTTTTCGCGTGGGATCATACATTTGAAAAAATTGGCCTATAGTAGTATCTGAAGCAATGAATTTTTTATCGGGATTTTGCAGATAGAAGTAATCGAATATGGTTGTGTCGGGAACATAAACATCCCCATCCAAATCGGTGGTATCTTTGAAAAATTCAGGAGATTCGCCCAGAGGAATTCTCTGGCCACTCACATCGTATAAAGTGGTAAGACAAATAAAAATCGCAAAGATTGAGCTTAGCCTTTTCATATCACATGTAAACGAATCATGTCTGCAGTTTGTGCAAATATGGCAGTTTTAGCTTAATATAGGGTAAATAAAAACCCAAATATACTCCTGTGTATATTTGGGCCTGACGAAAAACTGGCTATACAAATGTTTATATTATTGTTTCAATACCTTTACTTCTTCCAACCGATTTTCTTTCATTCTTTCACCCATTTGCTGGGAAGCTGAGAAAGAGGCTACCATATTCGTGAGCATATCTGAAGCTGAACTTGGGTTATTAGGGAGCAATATAAGGTTACTCTTTGTGCTTTCTCCTATGGCTTGTAATGTGTCGTAATGCTGTGTGATCACAATAAGAGCTGAAGCCTCCTGCGAATTGATACCGACAGCATTTAAAATCTCGACGGAGTCTTCAAGGCCTTTAGCAATTTCACGTCTCTGGTCAGCAATACCCTGACCCTGTAAACGCTTGCTTTCCGCTTCTGCCCTGGCTTTTGCTACTATGCGAATTCGCTCTGCTTCTCCCTCATATTCAGCGGCAATTTTTTGCCGTTCGGCCGCATTGATCTTATTCATGGCATGTTTTACCTGACTATCGGGGTCAATATCGGTAACCAGAGCTTTTACTATACCATATCCATAGGTTTCCATCGCATCAGCCAGTTCCGTTTTTATGGCATTGGCTACATCGTCCTTTTTTACAAAAACATCATCGAGTTTCATTTTGGGAACCTCCGCCCTTACTACATCAAATACATAGGCTGTAATCTGATCATGAGGGTTCTCCAATTTGTAAAAAGCTTCATAGATCTTTTCTTTCAATATCCTGAATTGCACTGAAACTTTGAGTTTGACGAAAACATTGTCAAAAGTCTTGGTTTCTACGATGACGTCGAGTTGCTGGATTTTCAAATTTACTCTTCCAGCTATACGGTCTACAAAAGGAATTTTTACGTGTAAACCCGATTCCTTAATACCTGTAAAACGACCCAAGCGCTCCACCAAAGCGGCAGTCTGTTGTTTTACCGTAAATAATGACATCATAAGCACAATAAACCCTATAAATATAACCGGTAACAAAAAAGCAAGTGATTCCATTATAATATATTTTTGATTTTCTAATAAACAGTATGTCCAACTTAATATTCGTTCTGCGTTTTTAGGCTACTAAAAGTAATAAACCATCGTCTACAATAGTTAAATGCATACACCTTCATTATAGTTTGAAAAAACAAAAAATTAATTCTTTAAGAAGGATAGTATCTGTCATAGTGCAGATTTTCATCATCATTGTTCTTCCTTTTGTACTTCTGGTCAGAGGATCGGTGTATCTCCATATAACCTATGGGCAACATGCTTACCTATCTTTACTGGGTGGAATATTGCTTACATCGTTACTGTTGGCTACGTATGTGTATTATTTTAAGGCGCGTTTATTCAAGGACTTTAAAAACCTGTCAGGTTTTAAAAATAGCCTTCGAATCTCTCTTCTTGTAGGTATTTGCTATTGTATTTACGGTTTGTTTTTCCTGCCTTTGATTCATTTCCAATCACCACATTTAAAAAAGGAAATCAGACAGGTGCACCCCCTCATGCGAATTGCTGTTTCTGTGATTGTATTGTTCGATAAGGAGTTGATCATTACCGATGCCAGTCGCACACCTGCAGATTATCGGGAGATGGGACTTCCTGTAAAGGAAAAATCTCTGCACTATAGGCAAAAGGATGGATTTGCTTATGCAATAGATATCCATACCAGGACTAGGAATTGGAGCAGTAATTTACTGGTGAAATCCTATTTTAGACTTATGGGTTTTAAAGTACTGAGACACGGTGGCACAGGCGATCATTTTCATATTTCGCTATACTGCCATTATAGTCCTTATTCGAGTTGAATATTATCTACGCTTATATTCACCTACATCCCCAAAACAGCGGGTTCCATTCCCATATTACTAAATCCTCCGTCGTGGTAAAGATTTTGCATAGTTACCATCCGGGTGAGGTCAGAAAATAATGTGACACAATAATCGGCGCAGGAGGCCGCATCGGCATTGCCTAAAGGCGACATCTTGTCCGAATAGTCGAAAAAGGCATCAAAGCCTTTTACACCTGTACCCGCTGTGGTTAGGGTAGGAGATTGGCTTATAGTATTCACACGGACTTTTGCCTTCTTTGCCCAATGATAACCAAAGCTGCGGGCAAAGCTTTCAAGCAAGGCCTTGGATTCAGCCATTTCATTGTAATCGGGAAAAGTGCGCTGAGCTGCAATGTAAGTCAAAGCTACGATCGATCCCCATTCTTTCATCGCATCCATTTTCATAGCTGTCTGCATAACTTTATGAAACGAAACAGCCGATATGTCAAAAGTTTTTAACATCCACTCGTGATTGAGATCGGTATACTCTTTCTTTTTTCTCACGTTGAGTGACATACCTATGGAGTGGAGCATGAAATCCATTTGACCTCCAAAAATTTCCATGCTGCGACTCAGAAGTTTTTCAAGATCTTCAATGCTCGTGGCATCAGCGGGAATGACTTCGGCGTTGAGTTTTTCCCCCAACTGTTGAATGCCGCCAAAACGCATAGCCACAGGGGCATTGGTCAGAACGATTTGTGCACCCTGTTCGGTACATTTTTCCGCTATTTTCCAAGCTATCGATTTCTCATCTAATGCTCCAAAGATGATTCCTTTTTTTCCTTTCAATAAATTATGTGACATAGATACTGATTTTTAAAACACTTCTTAATGGTAAAAACCCAAAGGTAAAAAATAGGATGGTATTTCTATCATATTACCGTGTCAATAGGTGTTTTGCATTTCCCACAGCCTCCTGAGATGGTGGATCACCACTCAACATTTTGGCAATTTCAAGTATTCGCTCGTCTTCATTTAGAAGACGCAGCCGTGTTACAGTACGGTTATTGTCGTCATTTTTGTATATATAAAAATGATGATTAGCCCTGGAAGCAACCTGTGGTGAATGCGTAATAACCACAGTCTGATGCTTTTGAGCCAGTTGTTTGAGAATCTCTCCCATCTTTAATGCCACATGTCCGGACACCCCTGTATCAATCTCATCGAAAATGAGAGTAGGCAAAGTAACAGCATCAGCAACCAGGGATTTAATCGCCAGATTTAACCTCGACAATTCTCCACCGGAGGCTACCTTATGCAAGGGTAAGGATTGTACCCCTTTATTGGCTGTAAAAAGAAAAGTGATGTCGTCCTTACCACTTAGTTTCCAATCACTTAAATATTGACTCCTAACTTTTATATCGGCATTCTCCATGGATAACTGGGAAAGAGTGGTTTTTACATTTTGCTCCAAAAGCGGAATAACACTATTCCTCCGTTTGTGCAAGAATTCAGAGAGTTCATCCAATTTTTCTTCTCTATTTTTCAAATGTTTTTCAGTCTCAATGATTTCAGCTTCCAGGTTTTCAAAAGTTTCAAGCTGTTTCTCATATTCAAATTGGAGTTTGATCAGCTCTTTTTCATTTTCTACCCTGTGTTTACTGATCAGTCGGTTGATGTCGTTTAATCTTGATTCTGTTATCTGCAACCTTGACGGGTCTGATTCCGCAGCTTCCAACATACGACCGGCAGTAGAAGAAAGATCTGATAATTCTTCTTTTACAGATAGTAATCTTTCATGTATTTCCAATGCCTTTTTATCATAGCCGCTGATGAGGTCTATTTTTTTCATTACTTCCTGGAGCATATTGATTACGGAGTATTCTGATTCGTCGATGACATAGATGAGATTTTCACCCGCTTCCCTGATCTCTTCACTTCCTGAAAGCCGGTTAAATTCTTCTTCCAATTCCTCCACTTCTCCATCTCTGAGATTCATACCTTCCAATTCACTCAATTGAAATCGCACATAGTCTGATTCTTTAACGGCCGCTTCGTTTTTAAGAATGAGTTCTTTCAGGTGCGTTGTAAGTTTTTTACATTCTGCAAATTCCTGACGGTATGAATTTAATATGGATGCATTATCCGCCAATGCATCCAATACTGAAATCTGAAACTCCTGGGCATGGATTTCGAGAGTGTCAAATTGCTGATGAAGATCTACGAGAAAGTGGTTTAATTTTCTCAACACATCCAAGGTAACCGGCGTATCATTGATAAAAGCTCTCGATTTACCCGAAGTACTGATCTCTCTTCTTATGGTGCACATTTCATCATAATCCAACCCTTCCTCTTCAAAAAGAAACTTAAGATCATAGGCACCGATAGAATAGGTTGCCTCTACAATACATTTTTCCTTTTGATCGAAAAGTACAGTAGTATCAGCCCGGTTACCCATGATGAGCCCAAGTGCACCGAGAAGAATGGATTTGCCTGCTCCGGTTTCTCCTGTAATGACAGTAAGCCCGGGATTGAGTGCAATGTCCAGTTTTTCTATGATGGCATAATTTTGTATGAAAAGCGATTTTAACATCGGTTAAAATTAAGATTATTCCACAAATACATGGATATTTTTTATTTACTAACTACCTGGATATATGATTTTAAGATCCTATGTCAGATTTTTTGTTGTGAAAATACACACATTTTGTGGGTGAATAGCCATTGAGTGAATAGCTCCATGTAAAATTCTACGAAGGATTAACTTTATGTATTTCAAACCAGTAAAATGAATTTAAATAGCTACAATTTTGATATCGATGGTAATTTTTTATTCAGATCCATATAATTACTAAAACTAACAATCACTTGCAGGAAAAATACATCTTGGCGTATTGTAAAATCAATTCACCAAATTACCGTTGGACTATTCCGGTCAATCATTACATTTGCGACGTATCAATTTAGGTAGCAATTGGAATTGACATGGATACAATGGGGTGTATTAGCATTGGCAGCCTTTATGTTTGGCTTGTCAAAATCAGGTTTAAAAGGCCTGGCTATTTTTACTATTACCATCATGGCATTGGCATTTGGCGGTAAGCCATCTACAGGAACCATCATGCCTATGCTGATTGTTGGCGATATCTTTGCAGTCATATATTACAGAAAGTCTGTCCAATGGAAACATCTATGGGTCTTGTTACCGTGGATGCTTGCTGGTATAATAGCGGGAACATGGCTGGGAAAAGATCTGGCAGAAGAATGGTTCAGAAAGGTCATGGCTGCCCTGATCATCATCAGTGTGATCATAATGGTGTGGTGGGATATTAGAAAATCGTTTTACATACCCAAGAGTCCTTATTTTGGTATATTTTTGGGGGGAATAGCCGGTGTTTCAACTATGTTGGGAAATCTTGCCGGATCCTTTACCAATTTGTATTTTCTTGCATTGCGCATACCCAAAATTCATTTTATTGGAACAGTAGCTTACCTGTATTTTTTTACCAACATGGCAAAGCTTCCTTTACATATCTGGGTGTGGGAAACCGTCACAATCGAAACAGGTCAAATGTACCTTTACGTTTTTCCCTTTCAGATTTTGGGACTTCTCACCGGTGTATACATTGTAAAAGTTATCAACGAGAACTTTTTCAGAAAAATGATTCTCGTGCTTACAGGACTGGGATCTTTGCTTATTTTATTCAGGTAGGATAAAATTTTGAAAATAATTTTTTTGAAATATAATATTATTCCTCTTTGTTGACTCCTTTATCGTTTTTTTTCTTTTTCTTCTTTTTTTTCTTAACCGGAAGTATAAATTCATTCCTTGTATTGTATTGAACTGCCTCGGGTAACCATTGCTCATTCTGATCTTCCTCAGATAATTGTACGGCATTCTTGATATACATAAAATGGTTTTGGCTACCGATCGTATCCATCAGACCGGACCTCTTTAAAAGATCTCGTATGGGGCCGGTAGCTCCACTAATAATGAGTTGAATATTGTATTTTTTCAAGTATACATATATTTCTTTGAGGGAATAAAGACCTGTACTATCCAAATCGTGAATGTTGCTGGCATCCAGTAAGAGGTATTTGGGAGGAATTGTCCGTGTCGCTAACATTTGAATGAGGGTGTCTCTGAAATAATTGGCATTGCCAAAATACAACTGATCATCAAATCGGACAATGAGATAATCCCTCACCCTTTTTGCTTTTGAAAAACGTTCAATATTCCTGTAGTGGGTTGTCCCGGGTATATTTCCTAATTCTACAATCTGCGGTCTTGAACTATAATAGATGATGATGGCAAAAGAAAGCACTATTCCGGTAATAACCCCGTCATCAATACCAAAAATCAGCGTCACGAAAAATGTAAATGCCATGACCAGAAACTCTCTTCTCTTTACCTTCCATAGATATAGAGCATGCCTATGGTCAATCAATCCAGCTACTGCTATAATAATGACGGCGGCCAATACGGCTTTGGGTATAAAATAGAAAAAAGGTGTAAGAAATATAAGACTTAACGCCACTATTAAGGCTGATATGACCGAAGATAAACCTGACCTTGCTCCTGTGTAAAAATTTATGGCTGATCTTGAAAAACTGGCTGAAGTTGGTGGGGATTGAAAAAATGCACCGGCTATTTTAGAAAGCCCCAGGGCTCTCAACTCGCGATTGGGGATTAATCTAAAGCTCTCGCTTTTCATCTCCAGCGACCTTCCTATACTCATACATTCTACAATACTGATGAAACTTACCGTTAATACAGTAGGTAGCAAGGCTCTTAATTCTCCTTTTGGTATATCCGGTATTTGGAACCGGGGTAAACCTCCCGGGACTTCGCCTACTACTGCGAGACCTTTCAGATCCCATTCGAAAATATACGTTAACGCAGTAAATAAGATCATTACAAGCAAGGTACCAGGCAATGATTCCTTCCAATATTTCATTGCGATAAGCAGCACCAACGAAACTCCAAAAACTGCCAGTGAGACGCCACTTACCTCTTCCCAATGTCCTATAGCATAAGGTATCAGATCAAGACCCTGAGTCATGGAGGGTAAACGAATACCCAGTACATCTTTTAATTGAGTTATAATGATGATAAGTGCTGAAGCTGATATAAAACCGGATACAACGGGAAGAGAGATAAAATTAACCAAAAATCCAAGTCGGAATACGCCTAATAACAATTTGAACAAACCGACAAATAGTCCGGTCGCGATCACCAGGGTAATAAAGTGATCTGAAAAAGGCTCTGCAATCTGGCTGATGCCACTGTATACAAGTATGGAAGATATAGCTACCGGTCCTATGCTCATAGGGAAGGCATGACCCATGAGGGCATATACCAGTAATGGTAGCAAACCTGCGAACAGGCCATACACAGGAGGGATGCCCATAAGCAGGGCATAAGCCATTGCCTGGGGAATAAGTATTACAGCCACTGTGCTGCCTGCCACAACATCTTTGTTGAAGTCAAAGCGATCATACCTGCTCTTCAATGCGGTTACGAGCGGGAAGTATTCTTCTGTAAGCTGTTGTATGATACTGTTCTTTTTGATCTTGATTTACGTTCGATCCTTCAAAGTAATTGAAGAGGCCATTAAAACCTGTTCATGAGTTACAAAATTAATAACTCCGGGACATTCTTTGACGGTTTCAATAGAAATCTATAGCTGGCAGTTTTTCAATATAACGGCATAACCCTGTCCTACGCCAACGCACATGGTAACAAGTGCGTATTTCTCTTTTCTTTCCAAAAGTTCATGCGATGCAGTGAGCAATAATCTTGCGCCGGACATTCCCAATGGATGACCAATGGCAATAGCTCCTCCATTGGGATTGATCCTGGCATCGTTGTCTTCAACATTTAAAAGACGAGTGCATGCCAATACCTGTGCGGCAAAAGCTTCATTTATTTCTATAATATCCATGTCATCCAAATGTAAGTCTGCTTTTTGCAAAGCTTTTTGCGATGCATATACAGGACCAATACCCATGTAGCCAGGTTCTACTCCTACTACTGCACTACTCACAATTGCAGTCATAGGTTGAAGGTCATGATTTTTTACACCCTCATCAGAAGCAATAATTAAGGCCGCTGCCCCATCATTGAGACCAGAAGCATTACCAGCCGTGACTGTACCTTCACCGGAAAAAGCGGGTTTCAACGTAGCCAATACATCTAAAGTGGTGTCAGGCCGGATAAATTCATCATGTTGAAAGCTTACAATCTCTTTTTTACTTTTTTTTATTTTTATCGGTATGATTTCTTTGGCAAGTCGCCCCCGGGAGTTGGCATACGATGCTTTAAGGTGTGATTGCCAGGAAAAATAATCCTGGTCTTCCCGGCTAATTTTGTATTTTTTTACGAGATTTTCAGCCGTTTCGCCCATGCTTTCTGTGCCGTATAGTGCATGCATTTTGGGATTGACAAATCTCCATCCAAAACTGGTGTCATGCATTTCCGCATCTCTCCCATAAGGACTGGATACCTTTGATATGACCCATGGACCTCTGGTCATGTTTTCGACCCCTCCCGCTAAAAACACATTTCCATCTCCATGGCTTATCGCGCGGGAAGCATGGATGGCAGCACTCATTCCTGATGCACAAAGCCTGTTAACCGTTTCTCCGGGTACTGACCAGGGGATTCCGGCCAACAATAAACCCATTCTCGCCACATTGCGGTTATCCTCACCCGCCTGATTGGCACATCCGATGATCACATCATCAATACTTGCTGCAGGCAGATTGGGATTCCTTTCCAATAACTTAGTAAGAACATGGGCTAATAAATCATCTGTTCTTATCGAAGAAAGACTTCCCGTAAATTTTCCTACAGCAGTTCTGACTCCGTCTATAATATAAGCTCTTTGCATTTGGATTATTTTTATTAATATTCAGGTTGGTTTCATTTTTGCTTTACCTGGTACAAAAAATGTCAAATAGTATAGCATTTTTTTTTATACAATTCTAAGATGAAACCCCTACATCTGGTTTTATTATGTCAAATAAAGTTTATCTTTACAACATAGTCAAACGTTCCCGGCACATAATCCTACTTGTTTTTTGAAATTAAAAGGACAAAAAAATATATGAATAGGGGGCAGGTTTTTTGTGTAATATTATTTTTGAGTTTTCAAAGTGTTTCTGGTCAGATATCTTTACCGGATAACTTGCAGAATCTACCAATTATTTCTCAATCAGAAGATGAAATACCTTTGGTTTCACACACCTATACCTGGAATATGGAGGAGGTAAGATCCTCATTGAGAGGAGTTAACAGGTATAGGTCTGGAGAATCGGTTGAAGGAACCCGATTGCAAATTTTCGACCCTTATGGCACTTCATTTCAGGTTTTAACTTGGGAATTACCAGTAGCCGAGGAAGAACACTATAGCAAATACCCACAAAACAGGACTTATAAAATTGGGGGAGAAGGATATTCTGGGAGAATTTCAGTATCCGATAAAGGGGTAACTGGCTTAATTTATACCCCGGATGGTTCTTTTTTTATTGAGCCGAATGAGGGTGGACAGCACATCAGCTACATTTCTGCTCAAAATAGGTTTAGTGATTTTCTTTGTGAAACAGACGATACAGAATCTCCGGATACAGACAGGGGCGACAATACCAGATCTGGAATGATGAGTGGTGAAGAAATGAGGACATATCGTATTGCCATTCTCTGTACAAATGAATTTTGTTTAGAGAGAGGAAATAATCTCACCACCATCAATGCGGATATCAACGCGTATTTGTCCGTGATGAACGCTATGTACGAGAGAGAACTTGCACTGACATTTACTTTGGTAGCCAACAATGATCTTATTGTATATTACAATTCAAATGATATGATTGATCCCGATGCTGAAAGCAGTCCAAAATTGCAGTCAGTGCATAATAGAATAACATCCATCATTGGTTCCGCTAATTTTGATATAGGCCACGCCTTTCATGAAATAGATTTTATGGGCTCCGGAGCTACTGGCTCAGGAGTTGCAACCATAGGCGTGGTGTGCGATGATACCAGGAAAGGTCGTGGTTGGAGCGGAGCTGGGGGCACATATGGTGCCGATTTTTTCATGTATATTTTTGGGCATGAAGTAGGACATCAACTAGGTGCAAGGCACTCTCATTACGGTACTTCAGGAAATTGTGGTCCGGGAAGGTCAGCAGGTCATGGTTATGAGCCTGGTTCAGGGAATACCCTTATGAGCTATGAGGGCATATGTGGCCAAACGGGTTCTTGCACTAATTCTCATGATATCTTACCATACGCAACCACTTTTTATCTGCACGCACATTCCATCCAGGTCATGAATGCATTTATTGCCGGCACCACTTGCTTTTCTTCCGCTCCGACAGGAAATTCGCCACCTGAAATCAGCTCCATCAATACGGGTTTTACCATTCCCAAAGGAACACCTTTCACGCTGGAAGGTAGTGCTACGGATCCGGATGGGGATATGATCTTCTATAACTGGGAACAGTTTGATACAGATTTTTTAATCCTTAATTGTCCTGAAGGTGAGCCCCTAGATGCCGGAAGCAGTACTACTGCACCTTTGTTCAGGAGTTACGATCCATCCACACTCGGACATACCAGGGTATTTCCAAAACTTCAGGACATTTTATCAGGAGCAGTGGTTGCTGGTGAAGTCCTTCCTCAAGTGGGGAGAACTATGACTTTTCGTCTGAATGCCAGAGACTTTAATGCCAATGGGGGAGGATATACATTTGGTACATCCAATTTAACAGTAGATGATAACAGCGGACCGTTTAATATAACCACAGCCAATGATCCTGTTGCATTTATGCCAGGAGAATCCATAAACGTAACCTGGAATGTAGCGGGAACGGATATGGCACCAGTATCCTGCAGTCATGTGGATATTCTCTATTCAACCGATGGAGGACAAAGTTTTACTCATATTTTAGCCTCCAATACTCCGAATGATGGATCTCAAATAGTTACTTTACCCAATATTGAAACCAGTCAGGGGCGTATTATGATCAGATCTGTAGGTAATATCTTTTTTGATATCAACAAAGCCAATATACTATTAACCTCTTCTTGCTCTATAGCAGGCGGATCGATTATTTTTGACGATCCGGTGATGACTGTTGCCGGAGATCCCTCTCTCCAATTAAATCTGATTTCCGGTCTGGCATTTACAGAAATCAATGGTGAAATTACAAATGATGACCCCTCCACTTTCCTTGCAGCGGAATTGAATCAGGGTTCAGGTAATTGTGGTTTTTTTGCCAATTCGCCCAAGTATAATGAGATTCTATTTGTCCCCAATGTAACCGGTGTGTATACCTTTACAAAGAGTTCAAGTTTTTTTTTGAATATGTATAATGGATCATACAATCCAGATAGTCCATGTCAAAACTGGATTGGTTCTGGCCATTATGTTTCGGGCTCTACCGTTTTCACGAAACCTTTTTTTAATATATTATTGACAGCGGGAATAGAATACAGATTGATAGTATCCGGATTTAGCAGTACTCAGACTTTGGGTAATTACACAGTAAGTACAAACAACTCTATAGGGGGCACACTTTATGAAACAGGATCATTTCCCGGTACTGGTGCTTTACAAACTTATGTTATTTCTAATTCCTCTAATGTCATTATGGATATTTCCACGGATCCCGACCTTAGCAATAATATGGTCTATGGCCCGGGATCATACGAAATAAGGAGCTTAAGCTATTACACCTTTGAGGATCCCACAACGTATATCGGCAATACGATAACGAATTTACAGGATGATATCAATGCACAAATCTTTTGTGGTGCTTTTTCCAATAACCTGGTTGACGTCAGTCTATGCTCTACGGGTATCAAAACCGTGACAAATACATCCGATGCCAGTGTAACGGGCTCACTTCGCTACCTCATTGAAAATGCATGTCCGGATGATACCATTGTTTTTGATGCCGGCCTCATTGGAAGCACCATTATTTGTAGTACTGAAATTCAGATAGGACAAAATCTGACGATTGAGGGATTGGGTAATGACATCCTATTCTTATCTGGAGGGGGCAGCACCAGGATATTTCAAGTCCTCCCTGGCATTGAAGCAGACATTTCAGGGCTCACTTTATTAAACGCTGCATCAGCCGAAAATGGGGGAGCCATATGGAACAGAGGGCTACTGACGCTGGAAAATATTACTTTTGAAAACAACTTTCAAGGTTTAACTCCCAAGTCATTGACAAACGATCATGATGTTCGTATAAAAGGAATTGTAATCATGAGATAATTTACCTGGGTATTAAAATTATTTCACATATTACCTGATTTCTAAGTTATTTTCACTGGATTGTTCATGATATTTCCGGTAAAATCATAATTTGCCTCATCAGAACAGAATTCGATTCATTTTCATAATAATTGAAAGAAACCATGTATAAAAATTTACTTTCTCCCCTGGATCTGGGATTTACCACATTGAAGAATCGCATCTTGATGGGGTCGATGCACACTTTACTGGAAGAGGTACCGGGAGGGCATAAAAGAGCAGCAGTTTTCTATGCTGAAAGGGCAAGAGGGCAGGTGGGGCTGATTGTTACGGGAGGAATTTCTCCTAATGAAGAGGGTTCTGTAGGACCCATGTCTGCCAAGCTATCTGAAGAAAGTGAAGTAGCCCATCACCGTGTGATTACAGATGCGGTTCACAAAGAAGGTGGTAAAATATGCATGCAGATACTCCACAGTGGACGCTATGGTTATCATCCCAAAATCGTAGCACCTTCTTCAATTCAATCTCCTATAACTCCCTTTAAGCCCAGAGAATTAACCGTAGAGGATATTTACAGAACCATTGAAGATTTTGCCCACTGTGCTTCATTGGCTCAAAAAGCAGGTTATGACGGAGTGGAGATCATGGGCTCGGAAGGTTACCTGATCAATGAGTTTATTGTTCGTCGCACCAATAGGAGAGAGGATGCCTGGGGAGGCACCTATGAAAACAGGATCCAATTTCCATTGAACATTGTGAAGGAGGTAAGAAAAAGAACCGGGAATGAATTTATAGTGATCTACCGACTATCAATGTTGGATTTGGTAGAGGGAGGAAGTTCTTGGGAGGAAGTGGTACACCTCGCGAAAGAAATTGAAAAGGCAGGAGCCACTATTATCAATACCGGAATAGGGTGGCATGAAGCCAGGATTCCAACTATTGGTTCTATGGTGCCCAGGGGTGGATTTGCCTGGGTAACCAAACGCATGATGGGAGAAGTAAATATACCATTGATTGCAACCAATCGGATCAATATGCCGGACATTGCAGAACACGTTTTAAGTTCGGGTTGTGCAGATATGGTTTCAATGGCCAGACCCTTTCTGGCTGATCCGCAATGGGTACTGAAAACCATGGAGGGTCGCTTCAATGAAATAAATACCTGTATAGCCTGCAATCAGGCATGTCTCGATCATACATTTAATATGATGGTCTGCTCATGCCTTGTAAATCCCCGTGCCTGTCATGAAACAGAACTTGTTTATCAACCAGCTATAGAAAGGAAAAATATTGCCGTAGTGGGAGCCGGTCCCGCTGGTTTAGCTGCCTCCACTATAGCGGCCGAAAGAGGTCATAATGTCACATTGTACGAGGCTGAAAATGAAATAGGAGGTCAATTCAACATGGCTAAAGTAGTTCCCGGGAAGGAAGATTATGCAGAAACCATCCGTTATTTTAAGCACATGATCACTCTACATAAGGTCGCCCTTCATTTAAATACAAAAGTTACTGCCGACATGTTTCAAAACGGTCATTTCGAAGAAGTGATTTTAGCTACTGGAGTTCTTCCACGAGTACCTGATATACCTGGAATTGATCATGAAAAAGTTCTTTCCTACATCGATGTATTGTACCATAAAAAAGTAGTAGGTAAAAGGGTGGCCATAATTGGAGCAGGAGGAATTGGGTTTGATGTAGCTACATTTTTAAGCTATGAAGGGATTTCAACAGCATTGCACACACCTTCCTATTTAAAGGAATGGGGAGTAGATGCAGAATATGAGGAACCGGGAGCTATTACTGAACCACAACCAGACCCATCACCCAGGACTATTTATTTATTAAAACGCTCGGGAGGCAAGCACGGTAAAGGGCTGGGTCGCACTACTGGATGGATACACAGGTCAAACCTCGCCATGAAAGATGTCATCATGATTGGAAATGTAGAATATCAAAAAATAGATCAATTAGGTTTGCACATTAAAGTGCAGGACGAGCTAAAAATATTGGATGTGGATCATGTGGTTATTTGTGCCGGTCAGGAATCATTAAGGGAATTGTATGACATTTTAAAATTAAGAGAAAGTGGCATAAAACTTCATTTAATAGGAGGTGCGATGGAGGCAGTAGAATTGGATGCCAAAAGAGCCATTGATCAGGCGGCCAGATTGGCTGCAGAAATCTAACCTTTTAATGTAACCATTTCCTCGAGCGGATGAACAATATTGCCCCAACCGAAATGAGCAACATAAAGAGTAGAATGATAAAATATCCGTATCTCCAATGTAATTCTGGCATGTGGTCAAAATTCATACCGTAAATACCAACAATAAAAGTCAGAGGCACAAATATGGTAGTTACTACAGTTAAAACCTGGATCACTTTATTCATTTTGAAGTTGAGTTCGGAAAGATAAAGATCCTGTAAACCAAAAACTATATCCCGGTTGTTTTCCAACATGTCCAAAAGATGCATCAGATTGGTACGTAAATCCCTGATGTAAATTCTGGTTTTTTCATCAACGTAGTCTGTCTCTGACTGTAAAAATTGAGAAATCGTTTCCCGTAAAGGATGTATAGATCGTTTCACTCTCTGATTATTTCTTTTCAGTTGTTGTAGAGATGACTTTTCCAGATTCTCAGGATTTTTGATGATGAGCTCTTCCAGTTCCTGAGTATATTCATTCATAGAATCTACTACGATGAAATATTTATCAATGATATGATCCAACAAAGCGTAGGCGAGGTAATCAGTATTCATTTCGCGAACCTTGCCTTTATCTTGTCTGATACGATTGCGGATCCCTTCAAAGAGATCGGTCTCGTTTTCCTGAAAAGATATTAAAAATCCCTTTCCAAAATAAATGGAGACATTTTCTTTTACTACTATCTGATTCTGAAAATCCAAAGCATGACAAATGATAAATCCATTCTCCGGAGATTCATCAAATTTAGGCCTTTGGTATACATCCACGATATCTTCCTGAATTAAGGGATGTACATTATAATGTTTTCCTATTGATGCAATCAAATCTACATCATGTATACCCCGGATATCATACCATTGGATGTAATCATTTTCCAAAGCATGAAAAACAGGGTTAGCAACTACATGATGGGTTTCTTCCTTAAAGCTGTTTTTATTATACGATAAATAGTGAATGGTAACATTTTCTACTTTCTTTTGACCGGTAAAAACTATCGAACCGGGTGTAGTGTGAATATTCCTTTTCCTCCTCAGTATCATAGCACAGTGTATTAAAGCAGGTTACATTTTAATCAAGAGACTGGGTTTAAAGTGGTGTTATTAAACATGTATTTATTTAAAATTCACATTTCTCCTCATACTTTCCGGTTTGGATATGATTTTAAAAAATTCACTAAGGTAAGATTTGATACTTTTTCTACTCTTTTCATTCATATAAGTAGCACCGTCTACCAGATTCATTATTTCATTCTCTTTCATTTGATAAAATTGGATAGCATCGTAAAACTCTCTTTCTGTAATTTTGTAAGGCATAAAATACCTCTGAACCACACTGGTTATAGGTAAGTTGGGATCAGGAACTGCGTATGTCTGATCAACGAGACCGGAATAGTCATAATCGTAAGGTAGTGGAACCAGTCTTTCGTACTCAGGTAGTTGAACTATAAATAAATTATGACTTTTATGGATAGACCAATCGGTATTGCCAATCATATATTGAAAAAATAGCATGCGCACAAAATGCTTTCTTTCCAGTACATCTGGTGGAAGACTTCTGTTTCCAGGCAAAACCTGTGCATCATTTGCATAAGAATAGGCACTTTCATCTTCAATCAGAATACCATAAAAGTCAAATTCATTTTTTTTCTTTTCATTGAATATTTCAAAATGCACCAGCCTGGCTTTGATCCCTTTTGGATTGAGTAATGAATACAATTCATAAGCAAAATATTCAATAAATAATTTTTCCTGGTCGTTTTTATTATCCTTGCAAGGAAAAACGAACTTAAGCTTGTCGGCATTTAAAAAGTCTAATTCTTTTAATTCTTTTTTTGAAAAATCAAATTTTACGGGAGGGATTCTACACACCTGTTTACGCATAAAGCCACGGGATCTCATACGACCGCCCACATCCAATAGAAGTGAGTCATTCTCATTATAAATGGTAATCTGAGCTGGGACATATTCTTCTTTTAACTTTTTGCTGATCACTGATTTTATATTTCCGGTTAATTCTATTTTTACCGGAACAGAAGGAGGTGTTAATTTGTGAATATATTCAAATAAACTCACTCTTTGAATTTCATTTTCGGTATGTTGTAAGGGTAGAATATCCCCATTTAATTTACCCCTGAAGAATTGGTTTTCATCCCAAATTAGCACTTCACCTGTTTGTCCCATTTTAATGTTGCAATCAATAAATATTAATTTATTGTTAAAGCGGGAAAGTATCTGGGGCATGCTGGTATGACCCACAATGACGTTGCTCACGTTGTAAAAATCTAAAACTCTATTGAAATCCGCTTCTTTATACATTGATGTATCTGCATACCCTCTGTACCAGAGAGGACCGTCATCTCCAGCTAAAAGATTTGCTACTTCATCTCTGTAAATGATATCCGGGTTGCCTGTCATGATTTTGTCCTTAAAGTATATGTTGATATCATTTACAGTTAAATTCTTGTCCATTACTTTTTCTGATATGCCCCCATGTATAAAAAGAAAATCATTGACAATAATGGACACATTTTTTGATTTCAGCCATTGACCTAGCACACTTTTATCAGAAAATAAATGATCATACCTTATTTGCAAAACACCCGCTGTATAGGCATATTTTCTATTCATATACCTGAGATCATTATTGAGAGTCATCAGCTCGTGATTGCCCAAAAGGACGTGGACGTGGCCTCCTTCTTTTGCAGCTTGTTTTTCAAGATGAAAAAGAAACCACAATATTTCCATTACTTTATCTCCCCGGCTAAAATGGTCGCCTGTAATAATGAGGTGATTGGATCCGAATATCCACTCTCTATTTTCACTGATCACTTGATGCTTTTTCAGCAATTCAATAAAAATATCAAATTGACCATGTAAATCGCTGAGTGCTATAAAATGATTAACATAGTCATATTCCCATTGGGTGGCAGGAGCAATAGTTAGATCTGATAAATCAACTTTGGGAAGTCCAGATCTTTCAAAAATAGTAGCTTCTTTCATTGGGATTAATGTATCCCGATTAAATCCTTTCTCTACCCATCTTATTCTTAGGTCATTGCCCTCATAATCAATATAGGGTCCGTCATAGTAATTTGTAATCCCTTGTCCATTAATATTATTATTAAGGAAAATCAATAGCAGAGATACAATAAAAAAGTTTGTAATACGATTAAATCGGAGTTTCATCATGATTGTAATACTTATTAAAAAATTTTAACAAATAGTCTTATTCATAATTTTACCAGCATAAGTTGTTTATACTGACATCATACATGATTATTTCTAAATACAAGGTAATATAAAAGCCAGGAATTTATACGATTTGTTCCATTCAACCAAAAAAATGTCCTAAAAAAGAATTTTTTGAGTAAAAAGATGTTCTAATCAATTTCGATGTATGTATTTTGTAAAAGTTTAATACATGAACTCTTATTTTGTCTTTATGAGTAAAATAATTTAGTTTTGGAAGTATGTATTCAACTATTTCATTTTTATTTGCACCATCAAATTAAAATACCTTTATCATTTAAAATAAAGAATGAAAAACACCTACTTTGATCTTGTCGACCAGACCTACTATTTTCCTCAGGAAGGATTTGATCTTAGAGATGGATATCTTACGTTTCATGGAGTATCTTTAAGATATTTAATAGAAAAATACGGCACTCCATTTAAATTAATTTATTTACCAAGAATAGGGGAACAAATAAGGAGAGCCAGAAACCTCTTTAACAGAGCAATAAAAAAGAATAAGTATAAAGGTCAGTATTACTATTGTTACTGTACAAAGTGTTGTCACTTTTCCCATGTGATTAATGCCGCATTAAGCGAGGGCGTACATTTAGAGACTTCATCCTCTTTTGACATAGATCTTATTGAAAACCTTCATAAAACAGGAAAATTAAGTCAATCAACCATTATTGTACATAATGGGTATAAAACAGACGACTATCTAAACAAAATAATGGAGTTGCAAAATAAAGGTTTTAAAAACTCCATCATCGTTCTTGATTCTAAAAATGAACTGGCCAGGATTACAAGAATAGCTAAAAGAATGAAGGTCAAGGTGAAAATGGGTATTCGTATGGCTATTGACGAAGAGCCTCAATCAGCTTATTATACTTCAAGACTGGGAATTCCACAAAGGGAAATTGTGGAGTTTTATAATACCGAAATTGCCAACAATAAGTATCTTGATCTTAAAATGTTACACTTTTTTGTGGATTCCGGGATAAAGGATAATATGTATTATTGGGGGGAATTTCAAAAAGCCATGAAAACTTTTGTAGAACTTAAAAAACTGTGCCCTTCATTGAGAGCCATTAACTTGGGTGGTGGTTTTCCTATCAGGAATAATTTGGGTTTTACCTATGATTATGAAAATATGATCAATGAAATCGTTTCAAATCTAAAGTCCATTTGCACTGAAGAGGGGATAGATGAACCTGATATTTTTACTGAGTTTGGAAAGTATACTGTAGGCGAAAGTGGAGCCATAATATTTCAGGTGTTAGAGCAAAAATTGCAAAATGATGCAGAACTTTGGTATATTGTCGATAATAGTTTAATGAATACTATTCCAGATTCATGGTCTATATTTGAAAAATTTATTTTATTGCCTGTAAATAAATGGCATAATGAATATTCAAGGGTTAATATTGGAGGCATAAGTTGTGATCACTCGGATTATTATAACTCTGAAGACTTAAATCAACAGGTTCATTTACCTAAATACAGTGAAAAAGATAAGGAACCTTTGTACATTGGATTTTTTCATACAGGAGCCTACCAGGACTCCATCAGTGGTTACGGGGGTATAAAGCATTGCCTTATACCGGCTCCAAAGCACATTATTATCGACAGGGATGAAAAGGGAAATTTTGTGGATACTATTTATCGAAACGAGCAATCAGTCGAAGATATGCTCGAGATATTAGGCTATAACATGTAAGTTATTATGAAAACTTTTGCCGGGATACCAGCTGAATTTGCCCAAAAGGCTTCTTCTGCTATTTATTTACAAAGTATACCTTATGATGGAACTAGTTCATGGGGTAAAGGAGCAGATCTTGGATTTGAAGCTTTTATGCATGCTGCTGAAAATATGGAATTGTACGATATTGAGACTGGGTCGGAAGTATATAAACGGGGGATATATCTACTCCCTGAATTGAGTGGATTCAACTCTCCGGAGCAAATGTTTTCTACAGTGTACTCTAACACCAGGGAAATGCTCACAACCGGTAAATTTCTTACATTTTTTGGCGGTGAGCACTCTATTTCGATAGGGATAATAAAAGCATTTTACGAACATTTTGACAATATCACCATATTGCAGATAGATGCCCATGCCGACTTGAGGCCCTCATATGAAGGATCTCCCTACAGTCATGCATGTGCAGTACATGATGCCAGTCAAAACGCACACCTAATCCAGGTAGGAATCCGGAGCATGGATGTATCAGAGGTTGAGTATTTGGATCCGTTTCACTGTTATTTTGCTCATGAGATGCACAACTCAGATCTGTGGATGCTTGATTCTATTGAAAAAATGAAAGATAATGTTTATATTACAATCGATCTGGATGCATTGGATCCCTCCATCATGCCTGCTACCGGAACGCCGGAACCGGGTGGCTTGTCCTGGTATTCCACTTTGGAGTATTTATACAAAGTTTTTACTGAAAAGAATGTAGTGGGCTTTGATATAGTAGAGTTAGCCCCAATTCCAAACAATCCATCATCACAGTTTTTGGCAGCAAAGTTGTATTATAAAATGTTAAGCTATAAATTTGAAAATAATGAATAAAGGTCCTGTATCAAGTTTTATAACAGAACACTTTAAGCATTTTAATGCTGCCGCTCTAGTGGATGCTGCCGTTGCTTATGAAGAGCAACTTAAAAATGGTCATAAAATGATGATCACCATGGCAGGTGCAATGAGTACTGCAGAACTTGGAAAATCCCTGGCTGAAATGATAAGGCAGGACAAAGTTCATATTATAAGTTGTACCGGGGCCAATCTTGAAGAAGATGTTTTTAATCTGGTTGCTCACAAACACTATAAGAGGATACCTAATTACAGGGATTTGAGTCCTGCAGATGAATTAAATTTACTGGCAGAGCATTTCAATAGAGTTACGGACACTTGCATTCCTGAAATGGAAGCGATGAGGAGGATAGAAAAACAATTGGTGAATGTATGGGGTTCGGCAAACAGTAAAAATGAGAGATTTTTTCCTCATGAATTCTTTTACAAGATTTTATTGGACGGATCATTGGAAAGCAGTTATCAAATTAATCCTGAAAACTCATGGTTGCTGGCTGCTGCAAAGAAAAATATTCCTATTATTGTACCTGGCTGGGAAGATTCTACTTGTGGTAATTTTTTTGCAGCCCATTGTATTGAAGACGGCTATAAGCCATCGACCGTGAAGTCTGGCATCGAATATATGATTTCATTGGCAGATTGGTATGAAAAGAATGCAGGAGATAAAGGAGTAGGTTTTCTTCAGATTGGAGGAGGTATAGCAGGCGATTTCCCCATTTGTGTAGTACCTATGCTACATCAGGACTTGCGTAAAAACAGCATTCCTGTTTGGTCGTATTTTTGCCAAATAAGTGATTCAACCACAAGTTATGGCGGTTACTCAGGAGCCGTGCCAAACGAAAAAATTACCTGGGGAAAACTGTCAGCAGAATCACCAAAATTTATTATAGAATCGGATGCTACAATAGTAGCACCTCTTATTTTTGCATATATTTTAGGTTGGTAAATTTTTATTAAAATGAAAAATTTAAAAAAATTTAAAAAAAACAAGTTTGACGATCTTGAAAAAGAAAGATTAGCAAAAAAAGCAAAAACAAAACCAAAAAAATTATTGAGAAATGAACCGATCATGAAATGGTCGAAGAAAAATCTCGAAGAGGAATTGAATGAAGATGAACAATAAACAATTATATCCAAAACTTAGTCAATAATAAACCATGAACAAACCCAGGGTAATAAAAGATTTTGAAAAACTGGATCTAAACATCCAGGAACAAATTAAACTTCAGTATCCCTATGGATTTGAGAAGTTTCTGATCACTTTTAAAAATCAAGAGGGAAAGTTAACGAGTGCATTGCCATTCGAAACGGAGGATCGATACTTTTTGATCAGAATGTCTCAGCAAAAAGCCAAGGATCTCATTCGCGATGACGAAGATTACGATGATGATGGCATTTTAAAAGATGAAGTGAAAGAAGAATATGAAGATAAATTCAGCGATTTAGATTCTTTGGTAGATGCCGAAGATGCTGACGATGAAGAATTAGACTAGACTCTTCTTATGTAATATTTCCATTTTGAATAATGTAACCCTTGTACGACCCGGAACTTTCGAACCCGAAAATCATTGGTATCCTAAGGCATTGAATGCTACAGTTCACCCTATGATGTCTTATTTTCTTCACCTTTCATCAGTAAGGATTGTGGAGAGATATTGTCATTTGCATCCTAAGGTGAAGAAAGATTTTCTTTTAGACCTCATCCATAGTCAACCGCGATATTTCAGATGGGCAGGTGCAGATTTAATTAATGTTACCAATGCCGATGCAAAAAGAATGATGGTCGTGATTGAAAATAACTCATGTCCGTCCGGCCAGAAATCTATGCCATTGGTAGAAGATATGCAGGAATATGGTGGTTATAAACGCCTTATTGAAAATACTTTTATCCCAATGTTGCAAAACAAAGCAGGTCTCATAGAGGGGGCACTGGCAGTCATCTACGATAAAAATCCGGTAGAAGCGTCAGGTTATGCATCGGTTATAGCAGACTTGATGAAAGAAGACGTGCATTATGTATACTTTCCGACTGAGGGTTGGGAACAATACCTTACTTTTGATGAAGGAGTATTAAAAATAAAAACCGAGACTGGGGAGTGGGTAAGTATTAGAGCTGCTTTCAGATACGTTACACAAAAGCCATGGAACAGAATACCCGTTTACACACGAACCAAAATACTCAACCCCGTCATCTCTTGCTTAGCGGGAGGAAGGAATAAAATGATTGCTGCTAAAGCCTATGACATTTATAATGCCGAAATAGAAAATGAGGGATTAAAAATCAACATGCCTGAAACCATTTGGGATGTAAGTAAAAACGAAGTGCCCATTTGGGTAAAGAAAATGGGAGGACAAGCCGTGGTAAAAGTACCTTATAGTAATGCAGGTCAGGGAGTGTTTACCATAGTAAATCCAGATGAATTGGATAAGTTTATGGATTCTGACTTTGATTATGACCAATTTATAGTACAAAGTCTTATAGGGAATTACTTATGGAGTTCAACCAGTTCTAAAGGAAAACTTTATCATGTAGGCACCATTCCCAACAATAAAAATGAGACCTATGTCGCTGATATCAGGATGATGGTGAGTGCCACAGAAAATGGAATCAGACCCATCTGTGTTTATTCAAGACGGGCTAAAAGCCCACTGCCCAATCATTTGGCAGAAGGGAGCAATTCATGGGATTCGTTGGGCACCAATCTATCTATTCTTAATGAAGATGGTTCCTGGGGGAGTGATACCAATAGACTCATTTTAATGGACAGAAGAGATTTTAATAAATTAGGCATAGGGCTTGATGATCTTATAGAGGCATATATCCAAACCGTTCTCTCTACAGTAGCTATTGATAATATGGCTCAAACTTTGATGAATAGCAAAGGTAGGTTAAGGAAGAAATTGTTTTGCGCATTAAATAACGATCGGGGTCTGATGGATGAGATAATGGTTTGACCTATATCATTAAATGACCATCGTTTAGTTTTCTTATCAATATATGACTTTATAATCATTTAGTAAAGGTGAAAATATTAATTCTCACAGATCACAGCACACATCAGGCAAGCAATTCGGTTTATAGTATAGCCAGAGCCATCCGATTACAGTCTCAGATTTCAGAAGTGTGGGTTGCGAGCCGCGGTGATGATAAGAACACTCCTTTTTTTTATGAACACTCTGGTGCCGATATTTTCGGTATCCCCGTAAATGATTCGTATATTTTTGAAAATGCATCGAGCTTGACTTTGCATTCTGAATTAATATTGATATCTGATTTTGATTTTATTTTACTCCGCCTTCCCCGCCCGGTTATGGTGTCCTTTTTTTACTATATTACTTCCAGGTTCCATGAGAAAAGAATTGTAAATCGCCCTTCCGGAATTATAAAAACCTCCAATAAAGCATACATCAGGAGATTTAAAAAATACATTCCACCCAGTAAGCTGGTAAACAACTGGAAAAGCATTAAGGAATTGGCAGAGCGGTTTCCCATTGTTCTTAAGCCTCTAGAAAATTATGGTGGTAGGGGTATTATAAAAATTGAAAAGGGAGAAGTTTCCATTGAAGATAAAAAAGTGATATCAATGGAAGAATTCAAATCTGAATACAATATTAACAGACAACCATACCTGGCAATGAAATACCTTGAAAATGTGAAGTATGGGGATAAAAGGATTGTGGTAGCTGATGGAAAAGTGTTGTCCACTTCATTAAGATTACCCAAAGAGGGGAGTTGGTTATGCAATGTAGCCCAGGGTGGAAGTTCTATGCCTAGTTCACCTAATGAGGAAGAATGGGAAATCATTCATCACATCAATCCTGTTTTAAAAAAGGAAGGTATTTTCTTATACGGTCTTGACACCTTACTTGATGACAACGGTAAAAGATTGATTTCTGAAATCAACACTCTCAGTGTTGGAGGTATTTATCCGGCAGACCTGGATAGCAAAATGGAAGTTTCAAAACTTTTGGCCGAACAATTCGTACTATATTGTGCAGATTTAATGAAGGAAGGTAATTCAATTTGATAAACAAATAAGACATGCCAGTTTTGGTTAAAGTGATTAACCAATTAGTTTAATATCCTCAAACATTTTATAGGATAACCAAGTGTTTTATATCTTTTAATAAATATTAAATATGAATATAGAATTATGACAAAAATGAAGGACATAAAGCACGTTAGCCACATAGATCTTTCAAATTTTGAGAGAGGCAAATTACACAAAGTATGGTTTGATATTGTGACCGACGCTTTTGGATTACCTATTTCACTGCCAGTTTTAATTGGAAGGGGTAGTGAAGATGGCCCTGTAGTAGGCTTTACTGCTGCAGTTCATGGAAATGAGCTCAATGGTATACCTGTGATACAAAGGTTGTTTAAAGAAATTGAAAATGAAAAAATTAAAGGTACTGTCATAGGTGTCCCTGTAGTTAATTCTCCTGCCTTTTTCAGGATGAAGCGCCGGTTTGTGGATGGAGTTGATCTCAATCATATAATGCCGGGTAAAAAGGAAGGAAACGTGAGTGAGGTGTATGCGTTCAGATTCATAAGGGAAGTTATTTCCAGGTTTGATTATTTACTCGATTTGCACACTGCTAGTACTGGCAGGATTAACTCCTATTATATCCGGGCAGACATTAGTGATCCGGTCACATCTGAGTTGGCTACACTTCAGAATGCACAAATTATCGCTCATAAGACGGCCTCTGATGGTTCTTTACGTGGAGCAGCCAATGAAATAGGTATACCAGCCATTACAATGGAAGTGGGAAATCCCAGTACATTTCAAAAAGGTTACATAAGATCAGGAATCACAGGCTTGCTCAATGCATTGATTTATTTGGGAATGCTGGAAGGCGAGATAGAACGACCTGAAATCCCTGCTGTGATTTGCCATGAATCTTATTGGATTTATACCGATAGGGGAGGTTTGTTGACAGTTCATCCCGAAATTTCTCAATTAGTAAAGAAGGATAGCCTTATTGCTACACAGTACAATATATTTGGTGATAAAATAAGGGAATATTTTGCCCCTCAGGATGGTATAGTCATTGGAAAGTCAACAAGTCCGGTAAATCAAACGGGTGGAAGAATATTACATTTGGGTATAGTTAAATAATACAATAATTAGCTACATTTGTAAAGAAAAGCTCATAAAAAAATGAAGTATCCGGTATTATTATTCATTACAACCGTAATGTGCATTACCTGTAAATCTCCCACAAAGAATGAATCTGAAAGCTCCAAAAATGAATCCTGGGTATCCATTTTTAATGGGGAAGATCTTCAGGGCTGGACAGTGAAAATCAACGGTTATCCCGCGGGTGAAAATTTTGGAAACACTTTCAGAGTTGAAGATGGAATTTTTAAAGTGTCTTATGATGAATATGATCAGTTTGGTACCCGTTATGGTCATATTTTTTACGAAAAAGAACTTTCCAAATATAAACTAAAGCTGGAATACCGGTTTGTGGGCGATCAGGCTCCGGGAGGTGAGGATTGGGCTTTTAAAAACAGCGGTATCATGTTTCATAGCCAATCAGCGTCAAGTATGTTATTAGATCAGGGATTTCCCGTCAGCCTTGAAGCTCAACTTCTCGGAGGAAATGGAAACGACGAAAGACCTACAGGCAATTTATGTACACCTGGTATGCATGTATATATAGGTGATGAATATACAACACAGCATTGCATTACTTCAACTTCAAGAACCATACATGATGAAAGCTGGGTGACTTTTGAACTCGTCGTTTTGGGCGGAGATGAAATTCATCACATTGTTCAGGGCGACACAGTTATGTCATACCATTCTCCGGAAATTGGAGGAGAATTCTTGCCCGTTGACTTTAGTCTTAAACCCGGAACAAAGGTTGACCGCGGTTTTATATCTTTACAATCTGAAAGTCACCCTATAGAATTTAGAAATATACATGTTTTGATTTTAGACTAACCCCCACTGACCCCATCAAACCCCAAAAAGATGAATTGTTTGTGAAAGCTTTGTAGATTATTTTTTGTTTTGAAGCTACTTTTGCTGTATATCTATGAGCGGATTTAATCTTTCAAACGTTTTCTGATTGTCACAACACAGACAATTGTTACTTTAATTTTTTCGTCAGAATAATCATTTTCGAAAGTGCATTAAAATTGATTATTATACTTAAATATTGTATTTAAATCAAATATTGTCGCTTAATATAATGAATACAACAAAAAATTAGAAATTATTTTTTATAATGAAATTAGTTTATATTTTTGCGGCTATGTGTCAGTGTGACACTAACCATTAAAGCTCAAACAAAATTTTAAATGTATGACAAAATTTTTATCACACCTTAGTGGAGTTATTGTGGTTGTCATGTTTTGGTCAGGATTCCTTTCTGGCCAACGAACAATCAGCGGAATTATTTCTGAAGCCGGAACAGGAGAACCTTTGATAGGGGCTAATATTTTGGTAACCGGAACTACATTGGGTACCATCACAAATATTGATGGAGAATTTACCTTACAAGTACCTGAAACAGCTACTACTCTTACAATCAGCTATACTGGTTATGAAACGGTAGTATATGAATTAAATGCTTCCAATAATATCAGTATCACCATGGTACAAGGCACCTTGCTGGATGAAGTGATTGTTATTGGGTATGGAACCGTAAAAAGAGAAGATGCGACTGGAGCGATCCAATCCGTAAGTACAAAAGATTTTAACAGAGGTCTGATCACGGGTCCTCAGGATCTTTTAGCTGGAAAAGTCGCAGGGGTTACCATATCTTCAGGGGGAGCACCCGGTGATGGGGCAGCTATTCGGGTTCGTGGAGAGTCTTCTCTGAGTGCATCCAATAATCCATTAATTGTAGTGGATGGAGTACCATTGGACAATAGTGGTGTAGCTGGAAGCAGAAACCCACTTGATATTATTAACCCGAATGATATTGAAACTTTCACCGTACTTAAAGATGCATCTGCAACAGCTATTTATGGTAACAGGGCTTCTGGTGGTGTAATCCTTATAACCACAAAGCGGGGAACAGTAGGAGCTCCTACAAGAGTAAGTTATTCTACACAAGTTTCAGTGGGTACACGAGCCAGAACGGTACCTGTTTTTACTGCAGATGAATTCAGACAATTGGTTCAGGAAAGGCAACCAGGTCAACTCGGTTTATTGGGAAATGAAAATACGAATTGGCAGGATATGGTTTATCAAAATGCCTTTGGACAGGATCACAATCTTAATGTCTCTGGAGCACTTGGAGAAATACCCTACAGAGCCTCCATAGGATATACCGATAAAGATGGTCTTATCAAAACCGATAACTTTAGAAGGTATTCGGGAAGTTTAAATTTGAGTCCAAAATTTATGAATAACCGTTTGCAGCTGAATTTGGGGTTAAAAGGGATGTTATCAAACAATACATTTGCGAATCAGGGAGCCATTTGGACTTCGTTGGCTTTTGATCCAACCCAACCGGTATTTGAAGATAACCAATTCGGAGGGTATTTTACCTACAAACAGGCTAATGGAGCTCCCAATGTTTTGGCGCCATCTAATCCATTGGCTTTATTGGAACAGACAGATAATACTGCAACTGTAAAGAGGTTTATTACAAACTTTCAGGCAGATTACCGATTTGCTTTCCTGACTGACCTTAGAGCTAACTTGAATGTTGCATATGACAGGTCTTCTTCGGAAGGAAGCGTTGTAGTAACACCAGAAGCTGCGTTTGAATTTTTCAGAGGAGGCCGGCTTACAGAATATTCTGAAGATAAAGAAAATCAACTACTGGAATTTTATCTTAACTATAAAACGGATTTGGGTAAAAACACCATTGATGTAATGGGAGGTTATAGCTGGCAGAAGTTTTTCTTCGACAACTTCAATGTGGCTACCAACTTTGATGGATCTGAAGTAATAGATGAACCGAATTTTGATCCAAGAGAATTATTTCTTGTATCTCTTTTTGGCCGTGTAAACTATTCATTTGACAATAGGTTCTTAGCCACTTTTACTTTAAGAAGAGATGGTACTAGCCGTTTTGCAGAAAGCAATCGTTACGGTTTATTTCCGGCAGCAGCATTAGCTTATAAATTAATTGATAGTCCTCAGGATGCATTTCTCAATTCTATGAAAGTGAGAATGGGTTGGGGAATAACAGGCCAGCAGGATATAGGCGATGGTGTAGGTTCATATTATGCTTATTTGCCTCAATATCAACAAAGCCAGCAAAATGCCAGTTACCTATTTGGAAATTCTTACATCCCGACCTTGAGACCTAATGGTTATGATGCCAATATAAGATGGGAAGAAACTACAACTTACAATATAGGCGTGGATTTTGGTATACTTAAAGGAAGGATAACAGGTGCTTTGGAGCTATACAGGAGAGAAACAATTGACTTATTGAACTTTGTACCTGTGCCTGCCGGCACCAACCTGACAAACTTTATTACTACCAATGTAGGGGATCTTGTGAATAATGGTATTGAACTATCATTGAATACGATTCCTATTTCGAAAAAGGATTTATTATGGGATTTTGGTTTTAATATTGCATACAACAGGAATAAAATTACCAGGCTGATTGCAACTGATGATCCAAATTATCAGGGTGTGCTTACCGGCGGTATTGCCGGTGGAGTGGGAAGTACAATCCAAATTCATAGTGTAGGTTTTCCAACCAGTTCATACTATGTATTCCAGCAAGTGTATGACGAAAATGGGAATCCTGTAGAAGGGTTGTATGTAGACAGAAACGGAGATGGTGTCATCAATGCGGAAGACAGATATAGGCATGAGCAACCGGCACCATTATTTTCTTCTGGTTTTACATCAAGAATCCAATATAAGAATTTTGATTTTTCTTTTGCAGGAAGAGCCCTTTTTGGCAACTATGTGTATAATAACGTATGGTCAGATCAGGCATTCTACAATAGGCTATTCAATCTGGGTGTGTTGTGGAATCTCAACACAGCAACACAAGGTATCGGATTTGAGACACCTCAGTACTTTAGTGACCATTTTGTGAGCAATGCTTCATTTTTACGAATGGATCATATGACCATTGGTTACAATTTTGATAATGTTATTGGAGACATGTTAAGGGTAACTTTTGTCGTTCAAAATCCTTTCATCATAACAGAATATGATGGATTAGATCCGGAAGTTTTTAGTGGTGTAGATAACAATATCTATCCAAGACCCAGAACATTTGTATTAGGATTAAGTGTTAACTTTTAAAATAAAAACCCACAACAAATGAATAATTTATTAAAAATATCAATCCTTGCTGTACTAATTTCGGGGGTTTTTCAATCTTGCTTTAACGATCTCAATACTGTACCCATTGATGAAGATTTTATTACTTCAGCGGTAGTGTATGAAGATCCCGACAGTTACAAGCAAGTGTTGGCAAAATTATATGCAGGTTTTGCAGTTTCCGGGCAACAAGGCCCCGCAGGCCAACCGGATATTGCTGGTATTGATGAGGGATTTGGCCAATATTTAAGAGGATTTTGGTATCATCAGCAGCTATCTACTGATGAAGCGGTGATTGCCTGGAATGACCAGACGATTAAGGATTTCCAACATCAAACCTGGGATGCCAACGATGGTTTTATTAGTGCTTTTTACAGTCGAATCTTTTATCAGATATCACTTTGCAATGAATTCTTAAGAGAAACAACCAATGCTAAATTAGATGGCAGAGGAGTAGAAGGTGCTCTTAGAAATGAAATTCAACTATTCCGGGCTGAAGCCAGATTTTTGCGTGCTTTAAGTTTTTGGCATGCACTGGATCATTTTAGAAATGTTCCTTTTGTAACAGAAGAAGATGCGGTTGGAGCTTTTTTTCCACCTCAAATCAGCGCTTCAGAGTTATTTAATTATATTGAAGCAGAACTTCTTGAAATAGAAAACCTGTTATTACCCGCCCGACAAAATGAATATGCAAGGGCAGACAGGGCTGCTGCTCAAATGCTACTTGCCAAACTTTATCTGAATGCAGAAGTGTATAAAGGAAGTGGTGAATATTCAAAAGCAGCCGAATACAGTGAAAAGGTAATTAATTCAGGTTTTACTTTAGAACCCAATTTCCAGCATTTATTCTTGGCCGACAATCACAATTCTCAGGAAATCATATTCCCCATCGCATTTGACGGTATCCGAACCAGAACCTGGGGTGGTATGACTTTCATCATTCACGCTCCTGTAGGAGACCCTATGAATCCTGCTGATTATGGGATTGATGCAGGCTGGGGTGGAACTAAAGTGACTTCTGCCATTGTGGATTTGTTTCCTTCGGTAGGAGGAGGAAGTTCTATAGTTGAGCCCGATTTTCAGGTAGCTGACGGCCCCGTGTTATATGTGCCCGGTGGTTATCAGGGATGGGATCCTTCCAATTCCAATACAGTCCTTAAATCTGTTAATAATGATGGGAATTACGAATCATACATTTACTTTGCCGAAGCAGGTTCTGAATTCAAAATCACTGACGGACCGGGATGGGATGTCAATTTTGGAGACAATGATAACAATGGTATATTGGATCAGGATGGAAATAATTTAAGTGTTCCTGAGGCGGGTATGTATAGAATAAGAGTTAATTTTGATGATAAATCTTATTCATTACTTAGAGTCAACTGGGGCATTATCGGATCAGCAACGCCTATGGGATGGGATGGTGATACACCCATGTCGTATAATGCTGATGATGGTGCATGGGAAATTAATGCTGATCTTGTAGCAGGTGAATTAAAGTTTAGAGCTAACAGTGACTGGGGTATCAATTTTGGTGATAATGATGCAAATGCTCTATTAAATTACGATGGTGCCAATATAGCTATTCCAGCCAATGGAAATTATACCATTAAGCTGTATTTAGGAGTTCCGGAATATACATACTCCATCGCACAACCAACCTTTGACAGGAGAGCTATTTTTTATACCCTTAACCAGGTACCGGAAATCACCAATACCTCTACCATGTTTCAGGATAATGAGGGTTTTCCAGTCATAAAATTTACAAATATTACCTCCACCGGTTCAGCGGGATCTGATCCAACTTTTCCGGACACTGATTTTCCTATGTTTAGATTGGCTGATGCCATGCTCATGTATGCTGAGGCGGTTTTGAGAGGTGGTAGCGGTAGCCTGGGATCTGCATTACAATACGTGAATCAGGTACGATCACGTGCTCATGGAGATCAGGGAGGAACCATAACAATGAATGAACTGAATCTTAATTTTATTATAGAAGAAAGAGCCAGGGAATTGATGTGGGAGTGCCATAGACGGACAGATCTTGTACGTTTTGGCAGGTTTTCTGATGGTAACTACGTTTGGCCATGGAAAGGAGGAACTCCCAACGGAAGCTCAGTTCCCAGATTCAGGGATGTATATCCTATTCCGAATACTGACATAGGAGCGAACCCCAATTTGGTTCAAAATCCTGGTTATTAATTCACTAAAATTTAAATGTATTAAAAATGAAATTTAATCATATATTTTTTATCCTGATGTCCATTGCGGTCTTTACTGCTTGTTCAGATGATGATCCTGGAGCCATACTTTCGCTGGGTGATGCTTCTGTAATATTGTCTCCGTCAAGTGGTAGTACATATGTGTTAGAAGAAGAGAAGACAGGAAATACCCTGGCGATGTTCAGATGGAGTCCATCGTTTTTTGGTTATACCGCTGGTGTTACATATACGTTACAGATGGATTTAGCCGGCAATAATTTTAGTGAACCTGTTGCCCTGGCTACTACTACAGAAACTTCTGCTTCCATAACTCAGGGACGGATAAATGGTGTATTACTTGCCAAAGGCATTGAAGAAGCAATTCCCGTGGATATCCAGGTGCGGGTAGCAGCTTCCGTAGGGACTAATGTAGAACAATTGATCAGCGATCCCATATCTTTAAGGGTTACTCCATTTATTGTAGAAGTCGTTTTTCCACAATTACAGGTTCCTGGAAGCTATCAGGGATGGGATCCATCCAATAATAATACAGTCATTTATTCAAGACGATCGGATAATCAGTTTGAAGGATTTGTTTATTTTCCTGACCCAGGTACTTTCTTTAAGTTTACTAATGGTCCCACCTGGGATGTAAATTACGGTGATGATGGCGCAAATGGCACTCTTGACCAAAATGGAGCTGATATATCAGCCGCAGATCCGGGCATGTACAGGCTTAACGTAAATCTCAATAATTTTACCTATACAATCATGAAAACCGATTGGGGAGTCATTGGAGATGCTACACCTACTGGTTGGGATTCCGACACAGATATGGTATACAATCCAAGTTCCAGGAATCTGGAAGTGGTTTTAAACCTGACGGCCGGTGGTCTCAAATTCAGGGCTAATAATGATTGGCCACTGAATTTTGGTGATAATTCTGGAGAAGGTTTTTTAGATTATGATGGTGGAAACATTATGATTAGCGATCCAGGTAGTTATAGAATAGAGCTCATATTACATGAGCCGAGATATCGATACGTGATTACAAAATTGTAAATAATTTTGATTTTCAATGATAGAAATGGAGAAAGCCTTCCCGTCAACGAAGGCTTTCTCCATTGTTAAATACCAAATGATGAGCACATCATTAAGCTTGAAATTCTAAGCAACATTGCCACCCTCTCTCCCGCCCAAAGTGGAGGGGCAGGCCCAAAGCTTTGAGGACTTTGGGGGTAAATGATGACACAATTTAATGCATTCCATCAATATCTGAGTAGTTACGAATATTATATGATCACCTAAAGTTTCAGGTTATGTTTAATAAAATAAGAGTTGCCCAAGCCATATTTTGTTTGTTTATGCTACAAACTGTCGCTTTTGCCCAAACCATAGACAGGGTGGAACCTCCTTTCTGGTGGGTGAATATGAATGAAAAAGAACTTCAGCTCATGGTGTATGGTCAGAATATAGCAAACCTAAAACCTGTGATTCAGTACGATGGTGTAGAAATAAGCAGGACGATACATGTAGAGAATGTGAATTATCTCTTTATTGATATTTTAATTAAACCGGAAGCAGCTCCCGGTATGTTTATGATCGATTTTGTAAAAGACCAGGAAATTGTACTATCCCATGCGTATGAATTAAAAGCAAGAAAAAATGGATCTGCATCCCGGCAGGGATTTAATTCCTCAGATGTGGTTTACCTGATTACTCCGGATCGCTTTGTAAATGGAGATCCTGAAAATGACAATATAGAAGGTTATTCTGACAAATTGAACAGATCCGAAGCGTATGGAAGACATGGAGGAGATATAAAAGGAATTTTAGATCACCTGGACTATATTGAGGATATGGGTTTTACATCCATATGGTTGAATCCCGTTCAGGAAAATGCTATGAATCGCCATTCTTATCACGGTTATGCCATTACTGATTTTTATAAAATTGATCCCCGGTTTGGATCAAATGAAGAATATGTTAGACTGGTAGATGAGTGCACGAAAAGGAAAATTAAGGTTATAATGGATATGGTGGCGAATCACTGTGGTTCATTACACTGGTGGATGGCTGATCTTCCATCTGCAGACTGGATTAATTTTCAGGATTCATTCCGCATTACAAATCACAGGAAATCTACGGCTATTGACCCGTATGTGGCTACAGATGACCGCAAGTTGATGCAGGACGGATGGTTTGTTCCCTCTATGCCTGACCTTAATCAGAATAACCCACTGATGGCAAAATACATCATTCAAAACTCGATTTGGTGGATAGAATATGCCGGATTATCGGGCATTCGACAGGATACTTATTCTTACCCTGAAGAGTCATTTATGTCGGAATGGTCTTGTGCCATTATGAATGAATATCCCAATTTTAATATTGTTGGGGAAGAGTGGTCTGAAAATCCATTGCAGGTAGCTTATTGGCAAAAAAACCAGGCATGGACAAAATCATGCCTGCCTTCTCTCATGGATTTTCCAATCAATAAAGCATTGATAGAAGGCCTAAAGCGTGAAGATAAGTGGCATCAGGGTTTTCCTGCACTTTATGAAATGCTGGGTAATGATTTTATTTATACTGACCCAGATCAACTCATGGTATTTGGAGATAATCACGATATGAGTAGAATATACACTTCATTAGATGAAGACTTTAACTTGTTTAAAATGGCTATGGTTTATATTTCGACCATCCGGGGCATTCCTCAGATTTTTTACGGCACAGAGATACTCATGTCTAATCCAGGTACGGAAAGTCACGGTATTATCAGATCAGATATGCCCGGAGGTTGGGCTGGAGATTCAACCAATGCTTTTACGGGAGAAGGCCTCACATCACAGCAAAAAGAAGCACAGAATTTTATCAAGCAATTACTCAACTGGAGAAAGAACAGTATTGAAGTGCAATTTGGAAAACTGATCCACTATATTCCGGAAGATGGAGTGTATGTGTACTTCAGGTTGCTGGTGGATAAAGGCGTTATGGTTATTCTCAACAAGAATGGTAAACCATTGGATTTTTTAAGATTTTCCAAAGTGCTGAAAGGAGTTGAATCGGGGAAAGACATTTTCAATGGAGACACAGTAAACTTCAATGAATTATATTTTATGGCGGCCAAATCAGCACATGTGATTCAATTTAATATTCCCGGAAGAGATAGATAATAATATATTTTTAAGATTGGCTTAACGTAATCCAGGTGTAATTCATATGTCAATCATTCACAATAAAATTCCATGAACTATCGATAGATATGTGAAAACCTGTATATTTGCCACGTTTTTCAATTGAGTTACACATAAGCATCCCAGAGAGTAAAAAAATGATCACTTATTGGGTTGATAATTGGAGTTTTTTCAGATCGTTAAAATGTAAATAAATATAATGCAAACTAAAAGTTTAACTAAAGCCTTATTGATCCTGGTAGCTCTGGTATGTGCATACCAGTTTATGTATTTTATACCAACCAGCCGGGTAGAGAGGGAAGCGGATTCTTTTGCCAGGATGGAAGCTGACAAATCTCCTGACGGCATTGACAAAGAGGCAGTATATAAAATTTCCAGGAGCAGGTTTTTAGATTCAATTTCTGGAGAAGTTGTTTTTAGAATTCCGCTTTTAAAGGAATACACTTATAGTGAATTAAAAGGACAACAACTCGCTCTGGGTCTGGATTTAAAGGGAGGTATGAGTACCGTTTTACAAGTAGACCTGGAGGAATTGCTTATAACGTTAGCGGGTCCTAATGCTAAGGATGTTCATTTTTTACAGGCTATAGAGAATACCAGTGCTCAGATGGCCAGATCTCAAACAGATTATGTTTCTGTTTTTGTTCAGGAGTATAGAAGCATTTCAGAGGGTAAGTCTTTGGCCAGTCTTTTCATGAGAAGTGAAATGATAGAAGGTATCAATACCTCATCATCAGATGGTGAAGTAGAACGAGTATTGCGTCAAAAGGCCAATGAAACGGTAAGTCTTACGTACAATATGCTAAAAGAGAGAATAGATAAATTAGGGGTGGCTCAGCCGAATATTTCTCTCGATGCAGCCAGGGATCTTATACTGGTAGAACTTCCTGGAATAGAGAACCCTGAAAGAGCCCGGGAATTTCTTCAGGCGAGTGCACAACTTGAATTTTGGGATACGTACAGATTTAACGATCAGGGCATCATGGGAGCATTTCAGGAGGCTGATTCCCGACTTGCCAGTGAAAAAGATCAGAGCGGGTCAGGGGCTAAAATGGATACCATTTACCGACCATTATACGATAGCGATGGTAATGAAATTGGCGATACATTTGATATAGTATCATCATCGCTTGATTTTGAAGTAGGTGGTCCACTACTTTCAAATATGCAACTTAATGTGGGTAATTATGCTCAAACTGTTATGGGAGTGACAGAGAGAAATAAAAGGCATATTGTTATGGAGTATTTATCCAGACCAGAAATTAAAGCTCTCTTTCCTCGTAATAGTAAGTTTTTGTGGTCCAGGGCTCCTATGATCGATTTTCAAAGCGGCCAAAAAACCAATTTATATGAATTGTATTTGATCAGAACACAGTCAGGTACTGAAAAAGCTCCACTGGAAGGCGATGTGGTTACCGGGGCTTTTTACCAACCCGATCCCATAACCAATCAACCATCAGTATCTCTGAGGATGGATAAAAGAGGAGCTAAAAAATGGGCAGAAATGACTACGGCCGCCTCCAATAATGGAAACAGAGAAATTGCTATAGTACTTGACAATGAAGTTGTTTCAGCTCCCTCGGTGAGAAATCCGATTACAGGAGGTTCATCTTCCATTGAAGGAAATTATACTGTTCAGGAAGCCAATGACTTTGCTAATATTCTTGAAGTAGGAAAACTTCCGGCCAGAACTAAAATTATACAGGAAGCCATCGTCGGACCATCGCTTGGAGCTCAAAATATCCAACGAAGTATGAATTCGCTCATAGCTGGTTTTCTCTTTGTTTTCCTATTTATGTTATTATATTATGGTACAGCGGGTATAGTTTCCATCATAGCACTTTTAACGAATCTGGTTTTTATTTTTGGTGCTTTGTCATCCATAGGTACGGTACTTACGCTGCCCGGAATTGCCGGTATTGTGCTCACTATAGGTATGGCTGTTGATGCCAATGTCATCATTTTTGAAAGGATAAGAGAGGAACTTCTTGTTGGAAAGACATTATTGGCCAGTATAAAAGATGGATTTGCTAATTCTTATTCTGCCATTATTGATGCCAACGTGACCACTATACTTGTGGCTTTTGTTTTGGCATATTTTGGCCTTGGCCCTATAAAAGGTTTCGCTGTAGTTTTGATCATTGGAGTGATCAGTTCTCTCTTTACTGCTGTATTATTTGGAAAACTGATGATCGATGAATGGACTTCAAAAGGCAGAAGCTTGAGTTTTTGGACACCCCCAACTGCTAAAGCATTTGCTAATTTAAATATTGATTGGATCGGGAAAAGGAAGATTGGATATATCATTTCAGGTACCATTATCATCCTGGGAATAGCATCCATGTTCACAAAAGGATTTGACCTGGGTGTTGATTTTAAAGGTGGGTATAGTTATAATGTGCAGTTTTCCGGAGTGGACAAAGTCGATGGTGAAACCCTCAGGCAAGGTCTTTCCGGATATTTCGGATCTACACCAGTAGTAAAAGTGGTAGACTCTGAAAACACTTATAATATCATTACCTCGTATTTAATCAATGAAAATACAGAAGAGGCTGATCAAACCGTATTGGCCACCTTGCATGAAGGAATTATGAATGTTACGGGAGTTACAATGGAGCTCGACGATTTTAAAGATGCATCAAATACCACTGTACCTCACGTTACCTCATCCAATAAAGTGGGACCTCTTATCGCAGACGATATTAAGACAAGCTCCATTTATGCAGGAATATTTGCTCTCTTACTTATATTTCTTTATATTTTTCTGAGATTCAACAAATGGCAATATAGTTTAGGAGCGGTTGCAGCCCTATTTCACGATACACTTATAGTTTTAGGTATTTTTTCCATTGCTCACGGTATTGTGCCTTTCACCGTTGAAATCGACCAGGCATTTATTGCTGCCTTGCTCACAGTCATAGGATATTCTATCAATGACACCGTTGTGGTTTTTGACAGGATTAGAGAGAATTTAGGTATTTATACCAACAAAGCCAAGGATGAGGTGATCAATATAGCTATCAATAATACCTTTAGCCGTACGATTATTACCTCACTGACTACTTTTATGGTAGTATTTATACTTTTTATATTTGGAGGGGGTAGTATCAAAGGATTTGCTTTTGCGCTTCTTATAGGTATTGTGGTAGGAACATATTCTTCTATTTTTGTCGCCACTCCTATTGTAAGAGATCTTGCAGACGATTTAAAAAGTCGAACTAAAGAAAAAAAGAAAGGATTCACAAAAGCTACCGTCAAGGCTTAATCCAAATCTATAAAGACAAATATGTTTTAATAGTAAAATCTCCCTTTTGTAAAATGGGGAGATTTTTTCTTTTTATGAAATCAAATAATTGATATTAATCGTTATTATAAAGAAACGAGGGAAGACTACACAGGATTATTGACGTGAGTAATCATAGATTCTATTAATGTAGCCCTGTGGTCTCTCATCAATTTAAAAAATAGCCCAACCTCGTTTACAATAGAAGGTTCATTTATTGATTTGATAAAAGTTTTTAGTGAAGCAAGAGTATCGCAGTTTATTTATTGTTTGCATTGTAACCCTGCTTATGATTGCAGGGTGTAACCTCACTACAAAAATCAAGAGTGGTGAAATGGCGTACGAAAGAAAGCAATACGCTGTTGCAATTACTATGCTACAAGACGAATATGAGACTACCACTTCTGTAAATGCCAGGGCAAAAAAGGCATTTTTGTTGGGTAAGTCATATCAAATGGTCAACAATAATAAGGAATCCATTAGGTGGTTAGAAGATGCAGTATCAAAGAATTATGGACCTGAAGCACTCAATGAACTTGCTTTTGCCTATAAATCCGATGGTAATTACAATAAAGCCATCGGCGCATTTGAATCCCTTATCAATTTGGTTGGAAGCAGAGCCGAAATTTTCAGAGAGATCAATGTATGTAAAGAAGCCATACGGTGGATCAGAGATCACAATGAAGAATACCGTGTGTACAGGTCATATGCCAACAGCGCTCAAGCGGATTATGCTCCAGCCTATTTCGAAGACGATTACGTAGTTTTTACGTCCGACAGGGGTACTGCTGCGGGTTCTGACCGTTACAATTGGACTGGTAATAAGTTTTCTGATCTCTTTATTATGAGGAAAGATGGATCGGGACTCGCCCCTTTTGATTTGCAGATAAATACTTCCGATAATGAGGGAACTGCCTGGTTTAGCAAAGACAACAATGAAATGTTTTTCACAAGGTGTGTTTCAGATACACCGATAGATGCCTTTTGCAAAATATATTATAGTCAAAGATATTCGGGAACGTGGAGTGAACCTGAGGTTTTGCCATTTACACGAGAGGGAATTAATTACGGTCAGCCCACATTGATTGAAAATGATTCTGTTTTGGTTTTTAGTACAAAAATCGATGCCGGAGTTGGCGATTACGATTTGTTTTATTCTATAAGAGAAGAAGATAATTCATGGTCAGCACCTGAGAGATTTCCGGATATCATAAATACCAATGGGAATGAATTATTCCCCACCGGTGATGGAGATACACTCTACTTCTCATCTGATTTTCATCCAGGACTCGGCGGACTTGATATTTTTAAAACCTATCTTGACGAAAATAAAAAGTGGACTGTACCCAAAAGAATGCCCGTACCCATCAATTCTCCTTCGGACGATTTCTCTTTTGTTGTCGATCGATCAGTGCCCCGGGATGGAGATGTAATCAAGCGTGGATTTTTTACATCTTCACGCGATGGTATGGGTGACGATGATTTATATGTTTTTGAGAAAATCAGGATAGAGCGAGAAGAAGATCCTATCATAGCTGGAGAAGAAGAACCAAAAATTACTACCCCAGTCGGAAGGAATATTACCTATTATGTAGCCGGTCGTGTTTTAGAGCCAGTATATGATGTAGCTAATGATCCCAATACACGAGTGATCGATTACCGACCCGTGGATCTGGCCAGAGTGCGTATAAGACAAGGTGATGAAACTGTAGCTACCTACACTACTGATAGAAGAGGAATATTTGTAGAAGAAGTAGATCCTGACAAAGACTATGCAATCCTTGCGGGTAAAAGCAGGTATTTGAACAATACAGAAAATTTTACAACTCGAAATGTGGTAGTCAGTGAGTCAGAAGATGTAGTCACCATCAATGTGGATGTCATTATCAACCGTATTTTTATGAACAGGGAAATAGATTTACAAGATATCTATTACGATCTGGACAGGGCAGAAATAAGAGAGGATGCAAAACCACCTTTAGATAAACTGGCAAAGATGTTAGCGGACAACCCCGATATAAGAATACAACTATCTTCCCATACAGATTGTAGAGCAGATGACGAATACAACCTGGATTTGTCGCAACGAAGAGCCATTTCAGCCGTAATGTACCTCATATCCAATGGTATTGATAAAGAACGATTGGTACCGAGAGGCTACGGAAAAACTCAGTTAAGAGTGGATTGTCCTTGTCAAGAATGTACTGAAGAAGAACACCAGCAAAACAGACGGACCACGTTTAAGATCATTATTTGATTTTGATAACTTTCCTGGTCAGGATATATTGGTTCGTATTTATTTTTAAGAAATAAATTCCAGGTTCCAGTAGGGAAAAGTCCTTTTTCCAATATTCAGCTAAATTTTGTCCATGGAATACAGTGTTTCCATGAACATTGAACATGAATAGTTCTTCGATGGGCAGGTCAGAAATGATCTGTAAATGATCAGTAAATGGATTGGGGCCGATGAGTATTCCATCAGTAGTAAAAGGTGTAGTAACAGAGGTACTTTGGTCAACATCAATACAAAGACCCTCAAAGCAACCTTTGTTGTCGGTGATGGTGACACAATAGCGCCCTGCTGCCAGGTTGCTACGCGTCAAAGGACCATTGGGCAGATCGTTCCAGTCAATTCTATATGGCGGAGTAGCTCCCGTAACATTCAGTGTGATGGATCCATTTTTAAGATTTCCACTGGTATGGATTACAGATACTTCAGTGCGTATAGGATTAACGACAGATATGGTTATATTCTGGCTTTTAACTACACAATCATTGGCATCCATAACAGTTAGCACATATTGGCCGGTAGACAGACCATCAGCTTTTTGAGTGGTTTGGCCGTCACTCCACATAAACTTGTATGGAGGCACACCACCTGACACCTGAACCTCAATACTTCCGTCATTATCGCTGTTGCATTCATTCATTGAGACTTGAATATTCGAAATAAGGAGTTCTGGAACTGGTGTAATACCAGTGAGTAGGGACGCACCTACACAACCTTCATTATCTGTAACCGTGACATCATATTGTCCGGAAGGGAGCATAAAAAGTGTATCGGTATTTCTATGGACAACGCGTTGTTTTCCATTACTCCAATTAAAATCAATGGGAAATTTACTGCTTTCGGCCAAAGCAGATATGACACCAAAGGAATCCCGATGGCACAAATTCCCATCAAGAACCTTGGTGTTCACTGCTACGGGTATATTTTGTAATCCTACTTTTAAATTGTCATCACTGGCTTTACATCCAAACCGGTCAATAACACGAATACTATAACTGCCCGCCTTTATATTTTCCAGAACAGGAGGCCCTTCCTCATTGTTCCAGAAGTAAATAAAGTCACCACCACCTCCTGAAACGTGAACGGATATCATTCCATTTTCTGAAAGTCTGCACGAAGCATTTTGTAATTCATTGACCTGAATTTGAATGGGAGAAGCATTTTCTACCTGTATCAATTCCGTTTGACCAGTGCATCCATTGGCATCATTTACAAAGAGCTGGTATTTTCCCGGAGGAATATTGGTTAAATCTTCAGTATTGATATTATTGGAAAAAGTATTGTGATCAGGAGATGACCAGTTAAACTCAAATGGTGCGCTTCCCCCTGTAGTACTTACCTGAATGGCGCCAGAACTTTCATTAAAACAAGTAGCACTTTTTATTCCAACTACTGTGGGCTCAATACGTGCAGGATCGGTTAATTCAGTTTCAATAATCTGATTGCATCCCCGGGCATCATTAATGGTTACGCTATATTTACCTGCTGTCAAACCTTGTAAACTTGAGGTAATGTCTCCTGTATTCCATTTGTATTCAATAGGGGGTAGTGCATTAATAATACCGATAGATAGTAGACCATTACTGCTCCCATGACATATGGGGTTTCTCTTTACCTGAATACCTGCTGTAAATCTTGGAGTAGCCTCGATTAAAATAGACGACGAACTTACAGAACAACCATTTTGATCTGTAACAGATACAGTATAGCTGCCGGTTCCAATATTTAATAGATCCTGGGTTTTCATTCCGTTACTCCATGTGTAGGTATAGGGTGGGGCTCCTCCCGTTACTTCAATATCAATTAGTCCTGTATTTTGAGCGCATAGAGTATTTTTTACTTCCGTGATAAAAATATTTGGCGAGTTGGTTAAATTAATGGTCACAGTTTGCGAACGTGAGATGCATGAACCAGCATCACTGATTATGGCAAAATATAAGCCAGTAGAAAGGTCAGTAACTACATTGCCTTTCTTCCCATTATTCCATTCGATATCGTAAGGAGGAACTCCTCCGGTAACAGAAATACCAATACTTCCGTCACTTGCATTGGGGCAAGACTCGTTTCTCACCATCGTAACCATTGAAATAATAGGATTCTCCACCGGTACATCATCTTCCATTCCACTACAATTTTCATCTATCAGGTTGCATGGAATTTCTTCTGCATCAGGGTTTATATTGGGGTTCAAATCATCACAATCATCAGCATTTCTGACAAATCCTTCCGGAGGTTCGCTCATGCAAATGGAAATATAATTATTAGGATCACCAAAACCATCGTTGTCCATGTCAGCGAAATAGATGGGAAGTTGAATGTTCATCGTAGTACCAAAAAAATCTATCTGGTCAAGAGCTATATCACCTCGGGTATTTATACCCGTATTTGCAGTAAATCGCATTAAAGCCAGATTACCCTGATAAGGACTTAGATCCAATATAGCTCTATGCCATACATCACCCTGATCGCCAAAACGGTCAAATAATACTTGCCAGGTATTCCCGGCATCGATGCTGATTTCAAGTTTCAGACTGTCAATACCATCTCCAAACATGTGATAGTAAAATGACATGTCACATTGATCTTCGGTGAAAGGTATGTCCAAACATGTGCTTTCAAGTATTGCTTTTTTTTTCGCACCGCATATATCGGGCGAATTTTCAATATATACATATTGGCCCGTGCCTGAAATATCTCCGGTAGGGCCCGTTAATGATGATAACGTAGAACCTGAACTAACCAGCCAGTCCTGATCATCAGTTTCTGCATTGTGCCAACCATTAAAAGTATACTTACATTCACTCAGGCAATTATTGTCACAATTTTGATAAGAATCAAAACTCTCGGAAAGTGTTACATCCTGGCAGGTGGTTTCAAACGAGGCAGGACAGGAAAAGGTTGACCGGGTATTATTACAGTCAGCCTGAATGTATATATCATATGCTGTTTCTGGGATGAGGCCCGTAATGACAAGTTCTTCATTAAAACAAGAGGTAAAAAATGTAAGATGTGAACCTGGGGCATTTCCTGAGAATACGACATGGATGATCGCATTGTTACAATTAAGAGACCTGTCCCAATTAACTTTTATAGAAGAGTTACTTATTTCTGAAACCGACAAATTGATGGGGATGGGACAATCTACGGGTTCGAATTGAATACGTGCATACCGCAACACTCCCACATCATCAAGAGCACGATCACAGATCACAATTTTCCACATACCGTTTACCTGCGTATCGTCATAAAGATCCGAAAGAGGTGTTTCTGGTGAGAAAAATCCAGTCAGACTTTGACCGCTGTGTTGTCCGATAGGAAGACAAGCGAGATCAGAAAAAGATGCCGTTTGTAGACAATTTCCCTCATTCGGATTGCCAAAATTTTCCATTCCGATTCCCCTATATGTAGATAGTGGAATTTTTAATCCTGAGGGGGATTCTAATTCGATCTGTAAATCAGCAGGCCATGTATGTTCAATGATGAGATCAACACTGGCGATGCTCACATCTTTCCCAAGTAACTTTCCGGGAAATTCATCCACTGAAATGAAAAAGTTCTCAAGCCGGGGACAAGAGTTATCTTTTATGTCAAGAGCAAGATCACAAGATTGACCATTTTGTATAGCTGAGCGTACTTGAAAAGGACCTGACCACCCACTTTTTGAATTTTCACTACATACAGTTCTGACGTAAACATCGTACGCATGACCCGCTTCTAAGTCTGTCAGAGTAAAAGTTTTAAACTCTAAAATTCCGGTTGAGGGTTGCATGGTTCGCGAGAATCCCTTTGATCCCCATTCTATTTCCCATCCTTCGACATTGTTGTTAAAATCTACCCACTGAACTGAAACTGAAGTGGTCGTGACCTGATCGAAAATAGTGAAGACCGGGGCATTGCAAGATGAGGGATTGTTCTGACCATGTAAAACAGGGTAGAATAATGAAAAGACCCATAAACTAAACAACCATTTTTTCATCTTACACAGGAATATTCCTGAAGTTCTTAGGATTATACGACGATATTAACCATTCTTCCCGGAACAACGATAATTTTCTTAGGATTTTTACCGTTCATCCATTTCTTTATTCCATCCAATTCTATAACGATTTTCTCCAGATCGTTCTTGTCAATGTCAGCAGATACTGTGATAGTATCCCTTTTTTTGCCATTAATGCAAACAGGGTACTCGATTGAATCTTTTTTAAGATACTCTTCATCCCAGGAGGGGTAAGTTGCTGAGTGTACTGAATGCGTATGACCAGATTGGCTGTACAATTCTTCAGTAATGAATGGGGCAAAAGGTGCCATTAAAACAAGCAGTGGTTCCAGTATTTCTTTAGATCGGGTCTCTGACTTTTTTAATTCATTGACACAAACCATAAAAGCACTTACCGCTGTATTAAATGAAAGTTTTTCAATATCTTCCGTTACTTTTTTGATGGTGGCATGAAGTATTCTTAATGAGGCTTCATCTGGCGGAGAAGCATCGATACGCCAATTACCATTTTCAACATAAAGAGACCAGAATTTTCTTAAAAACTTGGCCACACCATCAATGCCTTTGGTATCCCAGGGTTTAGCCTGGTCTATTGGACCTAAAAACATTTCATACATCCTGAAACAATCAGCCCCGTATCTTCCCACGATATCATCCGGATTGACAACATTGTGATACCTTTTGCTCATTTTTCCCACCTCGGATCCCGTATATATTATAAAATGCTCAGGCATATCCACAATGGAATAGGTTCCAAGCCCGCTTTTAAATTGAGCAGATTTATAGTCAGGCATCCATTCTACAAAGGATTCAATTCCTTTTTTATCCAGATGGCTTCCCTGTGTCCCATAATTTTTGACAAACTGTATAAAGACCGGAATTTTAGCATACCTCTCAGGATTTTTGGAAGCTTCACTAAAACAAACAAAAGTATTATTGCCACCTGTTTTTTGTTTTTCCATGTACAGGTATTCAATTACACCCTGGATCATTCCCTGATTGACCAATTTTTTGAAAGGTTCCGTAGTGGGAACCAGTCCTTTATCGTATAAAAATTTATGCCAAAACCGCGAATACATCAGATGACCCACTGCATGTTCTGTTCCCCCAATGTACAAGTCGACATCTTTCCAGTAATGAATCGAATCCTGAGAAGCAAATTCATTTTCATTTTGAGCGTCCATATACCTGAGAAAATACCAGCTGGAACCTGCAAAGCCCGGCATTGTATCAGTCTCCCTTGTGTTTCCATTTCCCAGATCTACCCATGAGTGAAGACGGGCAAGCGGCGACTTTCCACCGGCTGCGGGCTTGAAGTCATCCAGATCGGGTAATTCCAGAGGTAATTCACTCTCTTTGAGAGCATGGGAAACTCCATCTGAATCGTAATATATAGGAAAGGGTTCTCCCCAATACCTTTGACGGGAGTAATTGGCATCTCGCAATTTGTAATTGACTTTTCTTGTGCCTATACCCATCTCTTCTACCCTGACAAGCATCATTTGTATGGCATCAGGCACTTCCATGCCATTAAGGAAATCGGAATTAATAACTATTCCCAATTTATCATGAAGGGTGGCTCCTGGATAATTAGTCTTATCGATGACATCAATGATGGGTAGCCCAAATTTTTGCGCAAATGCCATGTCTCTTTCATCATCACTGGGTACAGCCATAATGGCTCCTGTACCGTAATCTTTGAGTACGTATTCACCTATCCATACGGGAATTTTTTCCTGCGTAAATGGATGTATGGCATATGCACCCGTGAACACTCCGGTAACTTCCTTTACTTCAGCCATTCTGTCCACTTCTGATCTGGCTGAAACATAATTTCTGTATTGCTCTACAAAGTCTTTTTGTTCAGAAGTAGTGATGATATCCACCAGATCGTGCTCGGGAGCAAGAACCATGTAGGTGGCACCAAAAATAGTATCAGGTCGGGTAGTGAAAACTTCTATTTTTGCTTCGTGGTCATACAGGTCAAAAAATAATTGCGCCCCTTCACTCTTGCCAATCCAGTTGCGTTGCATTGTTTTTAAAGCCTCAGACCAATCCAGGTTATCGAGATCTCTCAATAGCCTTTCAGCATAAGCGGTGATCCTGAGCGACCATTGCTTCATGGCTTTTTTCTCTACGGGAAAACCTCCTCTCTCCGATACTCCGTCTTTTACTTCGTCATTAGCCAGTACGGTTCCCAAAGCTTCACACCAATTTACATAGCCGGTTTTCCTGTACGCCAATCTATAATTCATAAGGACTTCATCCTTTTCTATAGTTGTCATTTTCAACCATTGGCCGGAAGTAAAAATTTCATCATGACTGTGAACAGCCGATACTCCGGTACTTCCTTTCTTTTCAAAAATGGAGACCAAATGACTGATGGACATAGCTTTTGCAGATTCCAGATCGTAGTAATGATGGTATAACTGAAGAAATATCCACTGTGTCCATTTATAATAAGACGGATCACATGTGCGAACCTCTCTGCTCCAATCGAAAGAAAACCCAATATTATCCAGTTGCTTTCGGTATTGCTCTATATTTTGATGCGTTGATTTGGCAGGGTGAATCCCCGTTTGAATGGCATACTGTTCTGCAGGCAGTCCAAAGGCATCAAATCCCATAGGGTGAAGCACATTGAATCCTTTTAGACGTTTGTAACGCGAATAAATATCAGAAGCAATATATCCCAGCGGATGACCCACGTGAAGTCCTGCCCCTGAGGGGTAGGGAAACATATCCAACACATAAAACTTCGGTTTAGAAGACTGATGGGAGACCTCATAGAGCCGTGAGGTTTTCCATATTTTTTTCCATTTATTTTCTATATCACGGGGTTGAAATTCCATTATCCCTTCTATTTTTAGATTAAGGTGCAAAATTAGAAAATATAAATAGAGCGTAACACTTATTTAATCAATTCTACCCGGAGAATTCAAAAACCGAAGGATTAACAACTCCTCCCAGCAAGGCTTTCCGGGTGAAAGATAGAAGCCAACTTGGCCTCCGTATTCCGGAGTTATGAGGAATAGTTGAGAGTGGTTATCTGCTTCTTCATAAGGGTAACATTCGGGTGAGAGGAAAGGATCGTCCATGGCATTAATCATAACGGTCGGTATCTCTATATTTTTCAAAAAAGGTTTACAGTGATTTTTTTGATAATAATCCTCAGCATCAGCAAATCCATGTACAGGGGCAGTATATTCATCATCAAATTGCATTAAATTGGTAATTTTCTTCAAAGGTGCCAAAGGGTACATGTCGGGATGTTCTTGATTTTTAACCCTTACCTTGTTAAATAGAGAATGTAAAAATCTTTTTTCATATGCATAATTGTACCATTTGCCAATCTTGACAGCTCCTGTAAATAAATCGCATGGAACTGAAACCACAGCGGCAGAACGTATTTTGTGATGAATGGGATAGATTTGGTCTCCCAGATATTTCATGACCATATTACCGCCAAGGCTAAAACCTACCAGGGCCATTTCTTTATATTTATTGACGTATGTATTGACCACATAGTGTAGATCAGAAGTGAAGCCACTGTGATACATTTGAGGCTTCCAATTGATTTCGCCACTGCAACCTCTGTAATTAAGGGCTATAACATCCCAGCCTGCTTTTGAAAACAAATCAGCTGAATGCCTGATATATTGAGAGTAGGCATCTCCTTCCAGGCCATGGCAGAGAATGACGAGTCTGTCATGATCCTGAAATAAAGTATCTATATCTATAAAATCCCCATCAGGCGTATTTTCACGAATCCTCTTGTAGGCTGGAAATAGGTTTCTCCTCAAGAGGAAAGGAGCCAGCGTATTGAAATGACCGTTTTTGAGGAGAAAAGCGGGCTCATAATTCACTTTTTTTATTACCGGCATTTTCTTTCAATTCTTGATAAACATCTATTAAAATGTCAGGATAATCAGTAATGATCCCATCTACTCCTTTTATTATAAGAGACTTCATTGTATTGGCATCGTTGATCGTCCAGGGGATTAACCGCATATTGTTTTCCTTGCAATACCCGAGTAGTAAATCGTCGACGAGCAGGTAATATGGGCTGTATATTTCGGGTGTAAATCCCAACCTTTCAATGTTGACTTCAGGGCTATCTACATTCTGAATGAGGAGTGCTAATACCATATCGGGATATGCAGAGTGCAGGTATTGCAGCGGTCGTATATCAAATGATTGAATGATCACCCTGTCATGGATATCAAAAGAATCTATTACGTTCATGACAAGGTCGGCAAATACTTCTACTTCCGGATGATATATCCCATCACCTTCCGGCTGGCTTTTGATTTCTATATTATAAAATAGGGGAGTGGTACGCCCCTGATTAGAGACATAGGTTTCTGCCATAGCAAAAACATCGCTGAGCAAGGGCTTGGTCACGGCTATATTTTGTTGATTTTGAAAACCCTGATGAGGTTTCAATCCTACATCCCATTGTTGTATTTCTTCATACGTCATTTTGAAAAGATTGAATTCCTTTTCATTAGACGCATTAAAATCTGTGCCTTCAGGAGGGGTAGAAATGGTATGACTAAAATATGGTTCATGTGAGACCACAACTTTACTATCTCTGGAAACACACAGATCCAGTTCAAGCGTGGTAACTCCTAATTCCAGGGCTTTTTTAAAGGAAGGGAGAGTGTTTTCCGGCAATAAACCCCGTGCTCCCCGGTGTCCCTGAATGTCCAGTTCTGTATGATTTTGATTGAGATTCATACAACATGTTATGCTTATGATGAATGGTAAACAAATAAAAAAAATGTATTTCTTCATAAAGTTGATTTTGAGTAATGCGTGGTCTAAAGTTCAATTTTTTTTACAAATTCATAAATATTTCGATACACGTCTCTCTTTTTTGTAAAAAATTTTTCCTTGGTCATCCACTTTGCCACCTCTATATATTCACTGGTTTGAGGAATTAGTTTTTGCTTATGTGTTTCCATCAAATACCAATATGCTTTTTTAATGGCTCTTTTATTTCCTCCATTTCTAAAAGTATGCCTGGTGACGCCTAACTTTTTTATAAGATTCACATTATCAATACCGGTTTCTTCCATTACTTCCCGGATAGCAGCTTGTTTTTTGGTTTCACCTGCTTCGATTTTGCCTTTGGGCAAGTCCCAATGTTTTCTCCTGTAAATAAACAGAATTTCTTTTTGAGGAGTGATAACAAGTCCTCCACTGGCAACCACTTCAATAAAAAGACTTTTGAAATCCCTCTTTAGTCCTTCATAATCTTCACAGTGTATCAGGATGGCTTTAGGATTTGGATTTTTTTCAAGCATGTCTATATAATTTAGCAAAAATTTCTTTTTGCCAGAATATACAGCAATCAGATCAAAATTATAAAAACGAAGCAGATCGGTAGCCGTATACGTTGGACACAAGATTAACTCCGATGCATTAACATAGATTTCGTACATTTGCCTGCCTTGATCTGTTTCGGCTGCCAGATGGCTGAGAAAAGGTTCCATAAGTTGACTAAATATTTTATTACTTATGATGAAAACAAATGATGAATTCCATATGGATCATCGCATAGCTCAAATGCTTCTGCAAATTAAAGCAATTAAACTGAGTCCTGGTAATCCTTTTACATGGGCTTCTGGTTTAAGGTCTCCTATTTATTGTGATAACCGGGTCATTTTAAGTCATACCGAAGTGAGAAACGCTGTAATACAGGCATATGTTGAAAAAACACTTAACTATCAAAAATTTGATTTTATTGCAGGTGTGGCCACTGCCGGAATAGCTTTTGGTGCACTCGTGTCACACGAACTGAATTTACCTTTTGTGTATGTCAGATCAAAAGCTAAAGAGCATGGACGTCAAAACCTCATCGAAGGAGATTTAAAACCAGACAGTCAGGTTCTGGTCATTGAAGATTTGATATCTACTGGCAAAAGCAGTTTACAGGCTGTAGAAGCCATACGCGAGGCAGGATCTCATGTAGTGGGAGTTTTATCTGTTTTTTCGTATGATTTTGAACAGGCATATACTCATTTCCGACAAGCTCAATGCCCGTTTCAAGCAATCACTTCTTACCCGGTTCTGATAAAAGAGGCAGTAAAAGAAAAATATATACTGGAAAAAGATCAACTCATCCTTACTGAATGGAATAAAGATCCCGCCCATTGGTATGAAAATAATTTTTCCGGGAATTAATTATTTTTAAGATATTTGAATTTATAATTCACTTTTGGGGAATGCGCATATCCGGATAGTCATTTTTAAATACAGGAAATTTATACGTTTATTTGTGCTTTGTAATTTTATTTTTACTGGCTAAAAGGTAAACATTAACAATGATCTTAAATTCGATCAGGGATAGGTTGAATATTTGAAACGGAATGGTTATCAAATATAGGTCAATAAATGAATTGAATAACTAAAGAATGGTATGTTTCAGTTTTTTACTACCTGGAAAGGGGACTAATTACCGAAACAATTGAAAATTATTTTATGAAGACAATCAATAAGAAATCAGAAACTTTTCTGGAAAAATACATTAACAACTTTTCTCCCACAGGTTTTGAATCTGGGGGTCAGCAATTATGGCTGGAATATATTAAACCATATGTAGATGAATATCACCTGGATAACTATGGTACGCTATATGGAGTTATAAACCCTGGCCAGGATTTCAGAGTGATCATTGAAGGTCATGCAGATGAAATCTCTTGGTATGTCAATTATATATCTAAAGAAGGATTTATTAATGTTATCCGAAACGGTGGTTCTGACCATGTCATTGCTCCCTCCAAAAGGGTAAATATTCACACCGATAAAGGAATAGTGAGAGGTGTGTTTGGATGGCCGGCTATCCATACGCGAAGAGGAAAAGACGTTAACCTGTCACCCACTCTCGAAAATATCTTTATTGATGTGGGTGCCAAGGATAAAACGGAGGTAGAGAAAATGGGAGTTCATGTAGGTTGTATGATAACGTACGATGATACATTTGAAATAATCAATGACACCTATTACGTAGGCAGGGCACTCGATAACCGAATGGGCGGATTTTGCATTGCTGAAGTGGCACGTTTGCTTAAAGAAAATAAAATTAAGTTGCCATACACACTTTACGTTGTGAATAGTGTGCAGGAAGAGATAGGCTTGCGTGGAGCTGAAATGATCGCACAGACCATTAAACCGCACATGGCGATTGTCACGGATGTGTGTCACGATACCGGTACACCTATGGTCAATAATAAGAAGGAAGGTGAGATAAAATGTGGATTAGGCCCATGTCTTACCTACGCTCCTTCAGTTCACCGTAAGGTGCTCGATTTGATCATTGAAGCCGCCGATAAGAATAAAATTCCATTTCAACGGGCAGCTTCGAGCAGGACTACAGGCACCGATACCGATGCATTTGCTTACAGCAATGGGGGAGTTCCGTCTGCCTTAATATCTCTTCCTTTGAGATATATGCATACTACAGTAGAAATGGCTCACAAGGAAGATGTTAATAATGTCATCCGGTTGATTTACGAACTTCTTTTAACCATAGAAGGACCTATAAACTTTAAGTATTTTTAGTTTTCACCATAAATGCGTTCTGTCATGAAAATATGGCGGAAGTGGTTTACACTTTACATTTACTCGGGAATACACATCGGTTTGTGCGTATCTTTGCTTACAGCGTATACCTATGTTTTTTTTCAAATAGATTATGAATTCGACTTTCTCATTTTTACAGGTTTAGCCACATGGTGCATATATGGTATCCACAGTCTAAAGGGATACCGGAAAGTCAAGGATAGCCATCTTGCTTTTAAATTCAAACCCCTTTCTGATTTTGCCAGACCCATTATGTTTCTCACAGCTATTGCTTTTACAGGAACATGTATTGCATTTTTCACACTGTCAAAAGAGATAATGATAGGGTTGCTTATTCCCTTCGCAATATCGATTGGATACGTGGTTGAAATTCCTGTTATCGGAAAGAAATTGAAGGAATTGCCATATGTGAAAATATTTTTGATTGTTATAGTATATGTTTGGGTGACTGCTGTTATCCCTCTTGGTATTTCACCCTTTTTTTTAGGAAATGATCAAATGATCTTTATTTTCGTAATCGCCCTGTATGTATTTGGAATGGCATTGCCTTTTGATATCAGGGATGAAGATTTTGATTATGAATCAGGAGTGATGACTTTGGTGCATGTATGGGGAAAAGAAAAAGTAAAAACCCTTTCTCTCCGAATTCTTTTCTTCCTTATTGGTTTTATTCTGTTGATGGCATATGTTGGTCAATGGAACTTTCAGGAGTGTTTTTCATTATTAGCCGTATTTATGATCACCTTATACACGGTATTTACGCTCACAGAAAATGCCAATGATTTGTATTTCTCTTTTTGCCTGGATGGAACCCTGGCTCTCTTTTTTATCGTTTACCATTCTTATACAGTGTTCTCAACTCCAGGCTAATCATTTAGGTTTTACATCTTTTTCAGAATAAAGCTTACTCCTACTAACCTTACAGCCTGCCTTTACGTCCATATAGACGAAACGGTTTCGAAACTATTTTTTCAAAACAATTAATAAAACAATTAATAAAACAAAAAGATTCAGGAATGAAACAATGGATTTTAATTTTAATACTTACCGGTCTGTTGGCATGCAACAAAGATGATGATCTCATTCCTTTAATGGAGATCAACCATACTTTCAATGTGGATACAGAAGGGTGGATTTCGGTTTTTGCCGATTATCCGGTAGCACAGGAATCCATATACGGACTTCAGTTTATTCATTCGCCATTGCCTCAGCCTTTGGACGAAAATCAGGGTTCTGTGATGCTGTCGGGAAATAATCACAGTGATGATCTATTCATGGGTATGAAAAGGAAAATAACCGGATTAAATCCAGGAGAGGAATACGGTATCCATTTTAAACTGGTTATCGCCTCCAATGTCGCTGACAACATGGTAGGTGTTGGTGGTAGCCCCGGTGAAAGCGTATACATCAAGGCGGGAGCCAGTTCTGTAGAACCTTTGCCTGTGTTGGATCAGGACGAATGGTACAGGCTGAATATCGATAAAGGGAATCAGGCTGAAGAAGGTGAAAATATGTTTGTTATCGGCAATTTTGCTAATGGCACCGATAATAATCAATATACACTTAAAACCCTGAATAGTACCAAGATGTTAAAAGTTGAAGCCAATGAAAATGGTGAACTGTGGATCATCGTAGGTACAGACTCAGGATTTGAAAGTAATACGACCATTTACTTCGACACAGTAACAATTGATATTTTTTAATCAAAAAAGATGCTCATTTCCTGGGCAAACCATTTGTATTTGCACACAATTCAATCACAAAAAAAAATATACATTCATGAAAAGTCTATATTATAATTTCAGACCGATCCTATTTCTACTGATGAGCTCTATGTTCATGGTGTCTTGTTTACAGGATGACTGTAACTCTGTCAGGGAATTTGCAGTATTCAATCCGGTTATGATGCATGTCAACCAATTTAGGGTAAATGAAATAAGAGTCGAAAGCCAGCGCGAACTTGTCAATCCGGGCAAACTCTATTTTTACGACCAATTTTTATTGATCAACGAACAGGGACAGGGAATACATTTTTATGAAGTGTCTGACCCGTCCAATCCGGTTGAAGTAGCTTTCTACGACATTCCAGGTAATTTTGACATGGCCATAAGAAATAATATACTGTATGCGGACAATGTCATTGACATGATTGCTATTGATATCATCAATGTACAGCAACCCCGTATTATAAAAAGGGTAGAAAATTATAAAGACCAGTTTGAGCCTGAGAATGGCGTATTTCAGGCTTACTCAGTGAGAACTGAAAGAGTTGAAACCTTAGATTGCTCTGATGGAAATTTCAATATCAATCAATTTTGGCGTGGAGGCAATTTTTTTATGGCATTTACTGATGCGGGAGGAGTAAATGTGTTTAGACCAGAAAGTGGATTTAATTCTGCTGTAGGAGGTGGATCTGGTATTGGCGGTTCTTTTGCCCGGTTTACACTTTACGATCAGTATTTATATACAGTAGACCACAATAAGCTGGATGTATGGGATATCCATGGTCAGAATATGGAAAGAATAAACCAGCAAAATCTGGGATGGGGCATTGAAACCATTTTTCCATACAAGGACAAATTATTCATAGGCTCCAATTCAGGTATGTTTATTTTTGACAACGCAGACCCTAAGAATCCCGTCCAATTATCCGTTTTTCAACATGCTATGGCGTGCGATCCGGTAGTTGTAGAGGATAATTATGCTTATGTAACCCTTAGGGACGGAAATGAATGCCAGGGTTTTATCAATCAACTGGATGTAGTGGACATCACTTCTCTCACCAATCCAAAACTGGTAAAATCGTATCCTATGACTAACCCCCATGGGTTGTCTATCAATGATGGAACTATATATCTGGGAGAGGGAAGACATGGAATGAGAATACTGGATGCCAGCAATCCTGACAATGTGAAAAACCTGGAGTTTTTTAAAGATATTCCTACTTATGATGTTATTTATCTGACTGGTGGACTCTTGTTTGTCGTCGGAGAAGGAGGATTTTTTATTTTCGATGCTACAGATAACCATAAGTTAAAACTTCTCAGTGAAATCAGAGCCAGAGGAAGATAATGTATAAATAGATGGTGTTTGATTCCGGAAAGGAAGAGTGTTTCTCTGAATTTCCGGTTTTTTCCATTTTAAATAAGTTCACAATGAAATATGTAAGCACACTCATTTTTTTAATATTGGCCATAATTGCAATCGCCCAGAGTCCCCTTCCTGATGTATACATCAAACTCGAAAATGGCAGTGAATTCAGGGGTTCTCTATTGGAGTATGAAGACGGAAAATCGATAACTATACTCATTGGAGAGAGTCGGTTATCTTTTCCTCTGAATGTGGTTAAAAAAATGAAGATAGATGGAATTCCCGGTGCAAAGTTCAATTCCTTTAAAGATAATGTTTTCTACCACAAGATCTCGACCTCTATTTTAGGAAATGAAAATCAGCCGGGCTATTCCTTTCACTATTCTCTGCTATATCAATTCAATAATCGATGGGCTGCCGGTGGTGGAGTAGGACTTGATAACTACTTAAGTGATTCGGGATTTAACCTTTTCCCCATCTTTTTGGAGGGGCGCTTAAATATACTCGATAACAGCAGTACTCCATTTTTATTTATGAAAACCGGTTATGCATTGGCAAAAACCATGGAAAGTCGCGGCCAATTTAATGCTGCGGGGGGCTTCCTGTTTAACCCAGGTGTAGGTGTCAGACTGGGAAGCGGAGGTCTTATGGTAGATATATTTGGAGGTGTCAGGCTTCAGCGTGCTGAGTACAAATATGCTTTTTCCGATCAATTTATAACAGATACCTACTTGTTTAAGCGATTGGAATTTGGGCTGGGTTTTATGTTTTAGGGGATGGTTTTTTGCGACAGCTCTTATTCCTCTCCCAATTTGTTACCGATGCTCGATGCATTCTTCAAACATAATCGTTCTCAAATAGTGCTGCAATAAAAAGCCCTCAATCTTGAGGGCTTTAAATTATTTACAAACTTTAGCAGTTATTCTACCTATTGGTATTGTTCCACTAATAAGCCCATCAGATTTTCTTGTCAAGTTTGAATATTCAAACTCAATCACATATACTTCTTCACTTAATTCAAAGTATTGCAGATCATTAAACATAATATTCACAATTTTTTCTGCTTCAGGTTCAATTGAAAATGTCTCACCCGTCTTTTCCTTAACTGGATCATATAATACTTTGGGATCAACAGATTCTCCATAATGATCGTAAAGTCCTTTGAAAATAAAGCTATCTCCATCAAGTTTAACTGTGACCTTCCATCTGTTGATAATACTGATTTGGACGGTAGAGGTTGTATTGTCGATACACTCAAATGGTAATATCTTAATCTTTATATCATCCGTTTTATAAATATGATACATCTTGTTAGAACAAGAGATCAGAAGAAAAATACATATTGTTATCATTGTATTATTCATACTTAAAATCTTCTATGAATTTGACACTTGTTTATGTATTTCAAGTGTGTTCCCCTGTTGTTCGAAGTTTGCAACTTCGAACCAATATCCATCATTGGGGAACACTTTTTTATTTTTCGTGCATTTTCTCAAATTGGTTGAAAACTTTCAATGAATGGGTTGATCAGTGTTAGCCCGCATCATAGGACAAAAATGATGATTTGCTTAAGATTTGTCATTTTCCAATGATTTTTCTTCTTGTACTCAGGTGATCCAAAACCTAAAAAAAGAGATCAAAGAACATGTCTTTATCTTCAGGCTACTATACAAAAAATCTAGTAATCCACCGAAATGTTCAGCAACAGAAATGCTATTTACTGCCTTATCGATAATTCCCTGCTATTGGATTTCGTTCAAAATCCCAACCTCTTCCATCACCGGGAATATGGGTCGTTGGTGACTCATAAAAACCTTCTACATTTTCATTAAAATACTCAAAAGCTCTCATTGTCTCCATATGCATTATTATCAAAACACTGCAACCCTGCATCTCTGCAAGCCTCTATAAAATTAACTTATTGATTTTTTAAGGATACTCTATTAACCAATTATTGGCATTCAAATCATCTACCGTGTACTCTCTCCTTTCTATAATATCGGGATGGGACGCAACTGACTCGCATTCCTTAATACTTGGGTTTTCTTCAAATACATAGACAATCACCGCACCATTGAAAACATTATTAATTAAAGTTTCCAAACAACCGCTATCTGAACCTAATATCTCAGCCCGGGTTTGTGGTTGAAGTTCTCCATGCAAAAACAAATTGCATTCATCTCCCACAATTACCTTCTCTGTCCAAACGATATATTTCGATTCTTCATCATTATTTTGAAAAAAAAGTTCCTTATGGCAATCATCACCTTCAGAAGGCACACAAGATTGCATGATCAACAATAACAGCACATTAAATATCAATTTCATATCTATGGATTGTATAAGAAAAAAGCGTTATAAATTCCGGCAGCCTTGCTAACATGTTCAAACCAACAAAAAAAGAGGTAAAAAATACAATAAATCGCCAGGTTGAATGAAATTCTATATAGTATATTTTAGAGTTCATATAGGTTTAGTTACCATATATTATTCCTTGCAGCCAAGGCTTAAATCTATTTTGATACCAGGATAATCTTGCCCTGCTGTTAATACATTGACTATTTTCATATATTTTAAATTTTTAGGGCCAGTATCCAATAATCCAAGACAAATGTACCTGCGAGCTTCGAGTAAATCAACACCAAATAATTGATCTGTTCCCAAATAACCGACACAATTTTTAACGTGGTTACCTCTTCAATTAACAAAAACAACTGTCCAATTAATGTCCTCCAAATCTTCTAAAGTAAGATCATATCTGCGTAAGACCAAATAGTCATCTTTAATACGTTCCCATGGAACTTGTTCAATAGTATCTCGGGAAAATAAATATACCATTAAAATAACATTCATATCCTTGTCTAAAATACTCCTAAATGATCCGGGTATAGTATCTGAACTATAAGTTTCTATTGTCCTCACTTCAATATTTTCTGGTAAAAGAGGGAAAGGGAAGGTTGATAAAGAAGTATCACCCGGGTTGTTAAATTGAGTAAAAAATACAATGCTTTGATCTGAATTATTGAGAATAATAATTTCAGAATTTGGTTCGTCAAAACTTTCTGGACAACCTGCACAAACCAGCAAAACGGATATTATAAATAAACAAATGGTGACTTTCATAACTTTAATTATTACTTTAAATCATTATCCATGGTTTATATTGATTTATAACTTTCTTACCAAATCTACCAAATGGGGTGGTTCTTGTAAATAATCTACGAGAACTCATATTTTTATGAGTACCATAATAATCTGTTCTTCCTACATAATCTCCTCTTTTATATTGTACCTTCCGAATATTTGAACCAAGCCATATATTTATTGTACTACAAATTTCCTCAATTTCATTTCCTACTTCTTCCATTTCTAATATCGAAGCTTCATCACTGTAAAAGTCAATCATATCAGAGAATGTTATTTCAAATGGTATTGACACATCAGATAATGAGAATATATTTAAATACACATACTTTTCTTTTAACTTAACTTTGCATATTGATCTTGTGTGGTCTATCAACTCTATTGGAATATTCAATACAGTTCTTTTAATTATTTCCCGAACTTGTTCTGAAACCACTTTTTGTTCAATTGCATTTCTGAGATTAACTATGATTTCTTCTCCTTTCATATAATCAATATTTTGGATCTTGAAACCAATCGATATGTCTCCCCTGTTGTTCGAAGTTTGCAACTTCGAACCAATATCCATCATTGGGCAACACTATTTTATATTTCGTGGATTTTCTCAAGTTGGTTGAAAACTTTCAATGATATGAGGTGATCAGTGTTAGCCCGCATCATAGGACAAAAATGTTGATTTTCTTAAGATTTGTCATTTTCCAATGATTTATATTCTTGTACTCAAGTGATTAAAACTTAAAGAAAGAGATCAAAGAACATGTCTTTATCTTAAGGCTATTATACAAAAAATCTGGTAATCCACCAAAATGTACTGTAACAGAAATGCTATTTGCTGCCTTATCGATAATTCCCCATTTTATTTATTCACATTTCAGCTCGTTTTTATATGTAAATAAATTTATGTTCGTTGTCATTGTAGTATATTTGCCAGCCATAAACACGAATGTCGAAAAAGATCTTTCAATTCTTTCATTTATTTTGTACATTGAATAAAACACATACCCAGGCAAAAACATTAAAAAGACAAGGGTGTTATGGTTTTGTGATAGGAATAATGGGAGAATGGCTGATTGTAAAATAAATAGGAAGTCAAATTAAATAGTATGAAATTACTGGTTTGTATAAGTAAAACACCTGAAACCACAGCGAAAATATCATTTAATGATAACGCTACCGAATTTAATGCAGATGGGGTACAATTCATCATGAACCCCTACGATGAATGGTATGCTCTCGTCAGAGCAATTGAATTGGTCGAATCCGGCGGGGGCAGTGTGACCGCAATAAATGTAGGCAATGCCACCAATGATATCATTATCAGAAAGGCATTGGCCATTGGTGCAGATGATGCTGTGCGTATCGATGTAGAGCCGGCCAGTGCTATGTCAGTTGCTTCAGAGATCGCTCATTATGCCCGGGGTAAAGGTTTCGATATCGTATTTACGGGAAAAGAAACCATTGATTACAATGGGTCTGAAGTAGGAGGTATGATCGCAGAATTGCTCGACTTACCCTATGTTTCCTTTGCCAGTGATCTACAAATTTCAGGCGATAAAAAAGTACTGAAAAGAGAAGTGGAAGGAGGGGTAGAAGTGATAGAGATTGGAGGCCCTTTGGTGGTTTCAGCAGCTAAAGGTATGGCCGAACAACGAATTCCCAATATGCGGGGTATCATGATGGCCAAACGCAAACCACTGGAAGTAATAGCCCCACAAAACTTTAAAGATCAGGTCAAAGTAGTGAAGTACTCCCTTCCCAAAGAGAAGACCGGAGTTAAGTTGGTAGACCCAGAAAATATGGATGAGTTGGTAAGACTGCTGCATGAAGAGGCAAAAGTCATATAATTAAAGATAAAAACAGAAGTAGTATGTCGGTATTGGTATATGTGGAAAGCAAAGGCAGTACATTCGCAAAAGCGGCCTGGGAAGTCGTATCCTATGGCAAGAAAATAGCTGCCCAATCAGGTGACAAATGTATAGCACTCATAGCCGGATCAGCAGGCGATCCAGGCTCCTTGTCAGAATATGGAGCTGATGATATTATATGCGTCTCCGATACCCAGTTGGATGACTTTGATAGTGGCCAGCATGCCGCATTGATCGCTAAAATAGCCAAGGATGAAAGTGCTCATACGGTCATTTTGAGCCATTCTGCCAAAGGAAAATCCCTGCTGGGTCGGGTAGCTGTACAACTGGATGCCGGATGTGTGAGTGGCGTTAACAGTCTTCCTGAGCAGGGAGATTCATTTAAAGTAAGGAAATCTGTATTTTCCGGAAAGGCCATTGCTACATACGAAATCAATACACCGGTTAGAGTAATTTCACTCATGGGCAATTCAGTGCCTCCTGAAAAGCAGACAGGGGAGGGGAATGTATCAAATCGAGAAATAGAACTTCCAGCCCGCAGAGAGAAAGTGGTGGATAGGGCGATCGTTTCAGGTAAAGTTCCACTTCCCGAAGCAGAAAGAGTAGTATCAGCAGGAAGAGGGATGAAAGGACCCGAAAACTGGGGTATTATCGAGGACTTAGCAGATGTATTAAACGCTACCACAGCGTGTTCGCGTCCGGTTGCTGATTCCGGTTGGAGGCCTCACCATGAGCACGTAGGACAAACCGGCGTAGCCATCAGGCCCAATCTGTATATAGCCGCGGGTATTTCCGGAGCGATTCAGCATTTGGCAGGAGTTAATAATTCTAAAGTCATCGTGGTTATCAACAAAGACCCGGAAGCACCATTTTTTAAAGCTGCGGACTACGGAGTAGTAGGAGATCTCTTTGAGGTTGTACCCAGGCTAACGGCTGCTGTTAAAAAATTCAAGAGCTAATTTGATACATCCTTTACCCAATTACTTCATACCTTATTCATTATTCGGTTCTTCATGCAATACAGGATGAAAGGCATCGTAAAGAAATGGTGGGCACCCCTGGGGGCGTTGCTCATATTGGTATTGAATGCTATTTTTTCCTTTTTTCCTCAAGCCGTAGAGGCGCTGTATTATAAAGGCTTTTTTCAGGCTGTGCGCGTGATCCATGATCATACACTTGGTTTATTGCCCTTTCCTTTTGTTTACATATTGGCTGCCGTGCTGGTTTGGGCATTGTATTATGTGTGGATCCATCCTTTCAGGCAAAAGCACAAGAGACCGTTTCCTTTCTTGGTGTATAGATTTCTTACCATGGCGGGAGTCGTGGTCATATTATTTTACGTGCTTTGGGGTTTCAATTATCAGAGAAACAGTCTCTCCAAACAGCTTTTTGTCGAAAGACCTACCATAGGACGAGAAGATTTTATGGAAGAGGTTAAATGGATGGATGGTTTGATTGGCAAGTATCGAGAAAGGCTGAATAATGAGCAAAGTGAACTTTTTACGCCCGAACTGAATACCCATCAATTAGAAAATCACATCAGAAAAGTGCAAACCCAATGGCTGCATTTGCGTGGACAGGCTGTCAAGGGCAGGGTGAGGGTGCGAGTGTTAATGCCTGCCGGCATACTTTTGCGTTTTTCTACAGCAGGTATTTATATTCCATTCGCCAATGAGGGTCATATCGATGGAGGACTGCATCCTATCCAGATGCCTTTTACTTTGGCTCATGAGATGGCGCATGGTTATGGACTCACCGATGAGGGGGAGTGCAATTTTGTCGCATTCATTACTTGTGCACTTAGCAATGACCCATTTGTGAATTATTCGGGTATGCTGTCTTATTACAGATATTTGTTACAAAATTTGAGACAGATGGACAGATCGCTGTATCAGCAATATATTGACCAAATGTACCCTCCGGTATGGGAGGATATTGTTGCCATTAATGAACAGATGAACAAGTTTCCCGATATCATGCCCGCTTTGAGAGATGTTGTGTACGATACGTATTTAAAATCGCACGGAGTATCCGAGGGCTTGATGTCATATAGTAGCATTATTGGTCTGGTGATGCAGTGGAAGACTTCTAACCTCGACGAAGAGTTGGTCAGGAGTATCGATCTTTCGTCAGAACCGCAATAAAACGGATTAAAGTATGATTAAGGCGCTCAATAGCCAACTCTACCTTCCAGTTATTTTTATTCCTCGGTTCCACATAGTTTGATAGAGCCCGTATCTGTACGCAAGGAATATTCAGCATTTTGCAAGCATACAAAAAACCGGCTCCTTCCATAGATTCAATATCGGCGTCGTATTTATCCTTTAATAAAGCGATACTTAAACTAGTTCCCGATACCTTATTGACAGTCAGTCCAATAGCCTTAGATAGCTTAGGGTCGTATGGAGGTGTATTGTTTTCTATCCAGCCATTAGCAAAGGGATATTGATCGGGCTCCTGCAATTCCAGGTCAAATCCATCTATCAGAGTACCGTCTGCTTCTTCAGTACCCAGATCGGCAAAACGGTCTTTAGAAACTTCAACAACCTCACCCAGGGGAAGTCCTTTATCAAAAGATCCGGCGAGTCCTGCATTGACAGCAAAATGGATTTGATGAATTTTGGGATGCCTGGATATGGCGAATGCGGTTTGCATAGCACCAATTCCGGTCACAAGTGGAAAAATAGAATGCCCATTGATTTTGTATTCCAAATAACTTTTTTGTTCGGAGATCTGATCGATGTGTTTCATGAAAGAAGCTAGTTCAAAAGACGTAGCAGCGCATACCAATATATTCATGCTGTAAAAATATTAATCATTGATTATTTTTGTTGTAGGCAAAACCAATTGAACTGGTCGTACCCAAAATTCCATCGTAAGAGGCACTTCCTCTTAAATCCATAGTGTCTTGAAAACGATAACTGAACCCAAAAGAGTATTCTGAAAGGGTAGGGATTATTCCGAGTCTAAGTCTAAAGTTGCGCTGGAATGCATAATCAATCCCAAGCTTCACAGCCGGATCCAGATCTATTATTTTTTCGAATTCTACGTATACATTCAGTTCGGGAGAAAGGATAAATTTGGGACCCATCCTGAACCTTGCAGGAATGTTGTAGTCCTCATCCAGGCTAATGCCTGCCGGACTGAAAATATGAACCCCCAGGTGGACAGTATTTGAAATTTCTGAATAAAGACCCAACTCAAAACTAAAAAAAAACCGGTTGCCAAATTCACTAACCCTTATATTCATCAGGTCAAATTGCAATGATGCCGAAAAATCTGAACTCATTTTACGGGCGTATGCCAAACCCAGCTTTTGTTCTTTATAGGTATCAAATCCATATTGTGCTATACTGAGGCCAAATGCACCTTCACCGACCTGATGGGCGATACCCAGAGAAAAGAGATCAAGACCCTGAATATTATATCTCCTGAGCGCATTGGCTTCAATGCCAAACCCTTCCACAAAAGCCAACCCGGCCTGGTTGCTGAAAATAGAGGACAAACCCTTCATGCTTACCGTAGCTCGTCCAAGTCCCAGATGTTCAGGACCTCCTGCAAAATCAAAGCCAAGCTGAGCATCGGCAGGTAAGAAATGTAAAACCAAAAGGAAAGAAATGAATATTCCTTTGAATGGGATGCCATTATTGCCCCTAAGATATTTCCAGCTGATCTTAATACTTTTTAACTGCAAGAAACTGGATGTATATTTTCTGAATAAGCAACTTTTATATTGCATATAATCCGGATTTAGTTCGGTACCGTATCATGCATAAACTTAATGAATATTATGGTAACCACTTATATCTACTTTGTAAATGATGTATTATTTTTGAAAGTTGCAGCAATTGTATAAATCACTCACTCTTTAATTTCTATTATTGATGTAAAATAAAGTTATTTGTGCCGGTATATTTTACTGTTTTAACAATAAAACGGTTAAGCTAAACTAACATAACATGGGCAGATTAATAAACAAAACGGTTTTAATAACGGGTGCGGCAAGAGGAATTGGTAAATCAATAGCAGAAGTTTTTCATAGAGAGGGAGCCTATGTTATCCTGTCTGATATTCGAAAAGAAGAGGGATTACTCGCAGCACAATCTTTGGGGGAGCGATCAGAGTACGTCCATTTGGATGTAAGAAGTGAGTCCGATTGGTTGGATGTGACTGATGACATTATGAATCGCTTTGGTTCTTTGGACGTTCTTGTGAATAATGCGGGAATAACCGGATTTTTGGAAACGCCAGGTCCATTTGACGCTGAAAATGTGGATCTGGAATCCTGGAATGAAGTCCATGCTGTGAATTTAACTGGTGTTATGTTGGGATGCAAATACGGAATAAAGATGATGAAACACACCTCCAATGCCCATAAAGCCTCTAAAGTGGGAGGAGGAAGTATTGTCAATATTTCTTCCAGAAGTGGTATAGTAGGGATACCGGGAGCGGTAGCTTATGCATCCAGTAAAGCGGCAGTGCGAAACCACACCAAAAGCGTAGCCCTTTATTGTGCAGAAAACGGGTATAAAATCCGATGTAACAGTATACATCCCGCGGCCATCATGACACCTATGTGGGAAGCCGTACTTGGAGAGGGGGAGCAAAAAGAGAAAATGATTAAACATATAGAATCTGGAATTCCATTAGGTTCATTTGGACATCCTGAGGATGTAGCTTATGGTGCTTTATATCTGGCTTGTGACGAAAGCAAATACGTGACCGGTATAGAACTCACTATTGATGGTGGAATTCTGGCAGGGAGCGAAGCAACCTATGAATAAAATGACCTTGTATTTATATTAACATGAGATGACATGAATCCGAAACATACGAGAGAATTATTATCAGAACGGCTTAGTTTGCAACCGGTCAGAGATGAAGATATATCTTTAATATATCAGGGACTTTCCGATCAAAGAGTAGTGAAGTACTATGGCGTGAGTTTTGATAGTTTGGAAAAGACTAAAATCCAAATGGAATGGTACAGGAATTTGGAATCAGAAGGTACAGGAATTTGGTGGACTGTAAGAACCAGGAGTAACGGGACTTTTATTGGGGCAGGTGGATTTAATAATCTTGTAAAAGAGCACCGGAAAGCTGAAATTGGATTCTGGCTGCTTCCTGAATTTTGGGGGAAAGGTTATATGTCTGAAGCATTTCGAAAAATTTGTCATTTTGGATTTGAGGATCTTGGATTGCATAGGATTGAGGGATGGGTGGAATCTAATAATGCAGCATGTATTAAAGCATTGATAAAATGCGGATTTACATTAGAGGGCACTATGCGGGAATGTGAATGGAAGGACGACCATTTTATTGATTTGTGTTTATATAGTCAACTGGAAAGCGAATTCACCCCAGATCTTTCATAAAACGTATTATAAATGAGAGTCTATACAAAAGAGTTTGAAGTAAGATGGGCGGATATGGATCCCAATAAACACATGAGACATTCTGCTTATGACGATTATGCTAACCATACTCGCCTGGCATTATTTACTGAGATAGGCCTGTCTTATGAAAAACTTTCCAGCTTGAATATAGGGCCCATTCTCTTTTCAGAAAATGTTCTATTCAAGCGAGAAATAGATTTGTGTGAAAAAATAATGGTAAAATGTCATCTCTCCGATTTATCCGACGATGGAAAATATTGGTCATTTGTCCATTATATGTATAAAGAGAATGGAATATTAGCTGCTGAAATTACAGTAAAAGGAGCCTGGATCGATTTGCACCAGCGTAAACTGGCCGTTCCTCCGGAAGAGGTGCTGGAGTTATTACAAACCCTTCTGTAGCGTTTCATATGAAAACCTATCATAACATTCTCCAATATCAGCCAGCGACCAACCTACACCGGGAAGACGTCATCCATACGATAGAAATGCATACAGGAGGTGAACCCCTTCGCATCATAATGAGCGGGCTTCCCCCATTGAAGGGAAAAACTGTATTGGAGTACAGAAAATATTTTAAGGAAAATATGGATGGCTACAGAAAATTATTAATGTGGGAACCACGAGGTCACACTGACATGTATGGATGTGTTCTCACTCCTCCTGATGATGAGGGTGCGGATTTTGGGGTTGTTTTCCTTCATAATGAAGGATATAGCACCATGTGTGGCCACGCAATGATCGCTTTGTCAGCTTTATCGGTTAAAATGGGATGGATAGATATTACTGAAGGGATCAATACTTTGCATATTGATACACCTTGCGGCAGGATTCGATCGGAAGTGACTGTAACTGAAGATTTTATTACAGGGATTTCCTTTTATGGTGTACCATCCTTTGTTATTGCTCTCGACAGGGTTATTCATGTGCCCGGATTAGGTGAGGTAGTGTATGATCTGGCTTTTGGAGGTGCCTTTTACGCTTATGTAGATTTGCGGAAAAATAATTTGCCCTTTAAGCTTCTAATGGATGAATACTACACATTGATCGATGTTGGGATGAAGCTCAAAATGGAAGTCATAAAAGCGTCCTCAGAAGTCGTGCACCCATATGAAGAAGATCTCAGCTTCTTGTATGGCACAATATTTATAGGGGATCCAGTGGCAAAAGGCAATCACAGTCGCAATGTTTGCATCTTTGCCAATGGGGAAGTGGACAGGTGTCCAACGGGTTCTGGGGTATGCGGAAGAATTGCTATTCATCAAGCCAGGGGAGAGATCCAACCCCATGAGAAAATACTAATTGAGAGCATTACAGGTAGTGTTTTTTCAGGCAGTTATACGGGATTGATGCAGTATGGATCATTTGAAGCTGTGTTACCTATTGTGGAAGGCATGGCATACATTACGGGATACAATAGTTTTGTTTTAGAGTCGGATGATCCATTGCAGGAAGGATTTTTGCTTCGATAATTGATTGATTTGACGAGTTTACAGTTTTCGATCGGGGTGAAAAGAATCCAAAGGTAAGGATGGAGTTTCATTTCCAATGATTTCCGCAATCAGCTTTCCCGTTGCAGTTGCCATGCTCCACCCCAACATTCCATGGCCGGTTGCAATGCATAGATTTTTTACCTTTAGTGACCTGCCTATATATGGAAGACCATCAGGGGTCAAAGGTCTGAATCCATATTCTGCTCCTGCCATATTTGATTTTGTCACTTCTAACCCTTTATAAAACGTCCCTGCTGCCAATGCAAGAGAATCAATACCCCTTTTCCTGATAGAAGTATCCAACCCCATCAATTCCATCCTTCCCGTTACTCGCAGAAATCCTTTCATGGGCGTTATGGCAACCTGAGGTTCAATTAATATGGAAGGATATTGTATCGTATGATTTACGTTGAGATCCATTTTATAGCCTTTTCCAGCCTCAAGCATGAGACGAATACCCATCATTCTTGCAATACCGGATGACCAGGCCCCGGCGGCCAATACTACTTCATCAGTGTCATAAGTGGATAAATTGGTTTTTATTTTTGAAATTTTCCCATTTGTAAGTACCATTTCTTCTACCTTTTCTCCAAAATGCAGAGAAACTCCATTTTGAGTTAAGTACTCCAGGAGAAAGTCAACAACAGCCTTTGGAGTGCTGTGACTATCACCGGTAAAGTGCACAGCACCTCTTACTTTTTCCCCCACAGAAGGCTCTATTTCCAACAATTGATCCCGGTTGAGTAATTTGGCCTCTAATCCGATGGTCTCCGCTTTTTCTGCAATAATCCTCTCTTTTTTTTCTGCTATTGCTGTAGAATAGACCATCAGTAATCCCTTGTTAGAGTACACATTTTTTTCCACTCCTACTTCTGTCAGAAATTTCTCAAATAAGGATTTTCCATAGAGGGTAATGTTGTAAAGTGGAATCTGCGATTTATCGACATTTTTTTGATTGGCATTCAGGGCAAAATGATATCCCCATTTGAAAAAACCGGTATTCCATCTTGGTTTAACATAGAGTGGTGACGAAGGATTCAATATCCATTTAAAACTTTGTGCAATCATTCCCGGAGAAGCAAGAGGAATAAAATGACTGGGGCAAAACAATCCGGCATTGATCATAGATGCCCCTTTTAGGGTATCGGAGGCTTCTATAAGACGCACAGCATGTCCTGCCTTATTGAGATAGTAAGCACAGAATAATCCTATAATGCCACCACCTATGATTGTAACTTCTTTCTGCATTTTACCAATTCGTTAAAGAACCTGAAATCCATGGGCATAAGGATCTTCTTCATCATCAATGACGATGGTATTGTAACCAAATACTTTCGCCCAGCCTTTGATCCCAGGGATAATGGCGTCTTTCCCATAAAAGGATATTACATTTTCAATGGTTCCTGTAAATGTAGAACCTATATAGCTTTCATGTATAAATTCCTGTCCTTCGGTTAATTTTCCCCTTGTATGCCATTGAGCCATGCGGGCAGATGTCCCGGTTCCGCAAGGAGATCTGTCAATGGCTTTATCTCCATAAAATACCGCATTGCGAGCCGTAGAGCTTTTGTGAATGGGGTTCCCGGTCCATAATATGTGGGTTACATCTTTAATGGTGGGATTAGCCGGATGTATAAACTGGTCAGCATATTTTTTGTTTATCAATTGCCGGACGGGCAAACTCCATTGTATGAGTTGTGAAGCAGTAAAATCCTGGATACCCGGGAAGTTTTTCTGCGGGTCGATAATGGCATAAAAATTTCCACCGTAGGCTACATCGAAAGTCAAAACACCTAAATGAAGAGATTCTACTTGCAAATCAAAAGCCGCTAAATACGAAGGAACATTCATGAGTTTTACCCAGGATACTTTGCCGTTTTCCATATGATACTCAATCTCGACTAAGCCCGCAGGTGCTTCCATCTTTAGTTTGCCGGGTATTTTTGGTGCAATTAATCCCTCCTGAAGAGCAATCGTCACTGTGCCAATGGTACCATGACCGCACATCGGAAGACAACCAGAGGTTTCAATGAATAATATGGCAAAATCATTTTCAGGATCGTGAGGGGGAAACAAAAAACTGCCACTCATCATGTCATGTCCCCGGGGTTCAAACATCAATCCCTTCCTGATCCAATCGTATTCTTTCAGAAAATGCTGACGCTTTTCACTCATATTTTTACCCTTCAGGTTCGGGCAACCACCAGCTACCACTCGAACAGGATTCCCACATGTATGTGCATCTATGCAAAAAAAAGTCTTTTTCGACATATTATGGAAGCTTTTCTCTGGTTTTATGTCCATTAATCAACCGCTCAATGTGGAGTGTATTGGAGTTTTTAAGTTCTTCAGGGAGTAAATTTTCAGGCCAGTCCTGATAACATACCGGTCTTGCCCATCTCCTGATAGAGTGTATGCCCACCGCTGTAAATCGGCTATCCGATGAAGCCGGATACGGGCCTCCATGCATCATAGCGGCACATACTTCGACTCCTGTCGGCACACTGTTGTAAATGATTCTACCAACCCGGTTTTGCAATGCATGTACAATTTGAGGATAATTTTCCAATTCGTTGGCACTGGCAATGATGGTTCCTGTCAGTTGACCCTCGAGTTTCCAAAGTATAGATTCCAGTTCAATTGCATCTTCACACACTACCAGCATAGAAAATGGCCCAAATACTTCTTTATGCAGAGAGGTATTGGAGTTAAATTTGCGTCCAGAAACCCTCACAACTGCCTGTCGGGCATACAGTTCCTGTGTCGTTGGGCTGTAATCTGCCAGAACCTGTACACCGTCCTGGCTGGTCATTTTTTCCTTTCCTTCATCGTAGTTTTTTTTAATGGATGGATGAAGCATGCAGGTAGGATCAATGGCCAATATCTCCTGGCTCAACATCTGAGCAAAAGTATCGGTTTCAGGGGATTGGATGGTCAATAAAAGACCCGGATTTGTACAAAACTGTCCGGTTCCCAATGTTATGGATTGAGCATAAGTTTTTGCCCAGTGAGCAGTATCATTTTGTAATCCGCCCGGTAAAAATACTACAGGATTGATGCTTCCCATTTCAGCAAATACAGGTATCGGTTCTTCTCTTTTGGCGGCAAGATCATATATGGCTCTACCACCATTGATACTTCCTGTGAATCCCACCGCTTTGACCAATGGGTGTTTTACAAGTTTTTGACCCACCTCAATACCACTGCTGTTTAAGTTAGAGAAAACACCATGTGGCATTCCCGTACTTTTCACGGCTTTCGCTATAGCTCCGGCAACCATCTCTCCCGTTCCAGCATGCATTGGATGGCTTTTCACTATAACGGGACATCCCGATGCCAGGGCTGATGCAGTGTCCCCACCCGCCGTTGAATATGCAAATGGAAAATTACTGGATCCAAATACCACAACCGGACCAAGTGGGAATAGCATTTTTCGAAGATCGGGTCGTGGTACCGGCTTCCTTTCTGGTAAAGCAGTGTCAATAGTAGCCTCAACCCAGCTTCCTTCCTCCACCAGATCCGCAAAAGTATTCAATTGGTAAATCGTTCTTCCCCTTTCCCCTTCTGCACGTCCTTTTGGTAAACCACTTTCCTGCATATACACTTCGATAAGGGAGTCACCAAGCCCGAGAATCTCATGGGCTATAGCTCTTAAAAAAGCAGCTTTCTCCTTTCCGGGTATTTGCATAAATGATTTATAAGCCTTATGTGCCATCGAAACCGCTTCCTCTATTTCATCATCTGTAGCTTCATAAAAAGTCCAGGGATTAGGTGTATTTAATTGGGGATTGTAAGTCTGGTACGTTTTTGTTCCAGCTGAAGAAGTTCGCTGCCCTATTTGGTTTTTTCCGGAAATCATATTGATCAATTGATATATTATTGTAAATCAGGTAATTCTGGTCTTTCTTTCAAACCATTCTCTATTATAGCACAAACCCTGTCTCTTTCAGATCCGATAAGCGGAAGTCTGGGTGCCCGCACATATTCTGTACCCAATCCCGTTGCCACTTCTGCCAGCTTTATATTTTGTACTAACTGAGGATTGATGTCCAGTTCAAGTAAAGGTAAAAACCATCTGTAAATGTTCAATGCCTCTTCCATTTTTCCCATCTTAGCCAGTTTGTAGATGGCTACTGTTTCTGCCGGAAAAGCGCATACCAGACCCGCAACCCATCCATCTGCTCCCATCAGGAGACTTTCCAGGGCGAGCGTATCCACCCCGCACAATATTTTTAAGCGATCACCAAAGCTGTTTTTAATCCTTGTTACATTAGATACATCGCGGGTAGACTCTTTTACTGCTTGTATATTAGGCAAATCCAGTAATTCATCAAACATTTCTAATGTGACCTCTATCTTATAATCAATGGGATTATTGTAAACCATTATGGGTAGAGATGTGCTTTGAGCAACGGCTTTAAAATACGTTACTGTTTCATGATCAGTAGCTTTATATCGCATTGGTGGCAACATCATCAATCCGTTAGCTCCTGCTTTTTCTGCATTGACCGCTGTAGTTATTGCCCTTCTTGTCGATTGTTCTGCTATGTTGATGATGACCGGCACCTTTTTATCTGCAATTCGCAAAGTTTCTTTCAACAGGGTTTCCTTTTCATATTCATCCAGAGTACTGGCTTCCCCCAATGTACCTCCAAGAATGATTCCGTCGACCCCAGCCTGGATTTGGGCATGTATATTTTTCTCAAACATGATTAAATCCAATTGGTCGTCGGAAGTAAATTTAGTGGTTACAGCCGGCATAACACCTTTCCATTCCATAGTTTTTTTTACACAAAAATAAGGGTGTTATTATTTAAGTGGTAATGGAGTATTGATATATAGTAATACTATATTGGCATGTTTGTATACTTTATTCTTGATTTTACGTTAATTGGGTACGAATTTGTAGTACGCCACGATCATAGAATAAATAAAAAATGACATAATGGAATGAAAGTCTTACCATTTATGATTCCTAAAACTTCAGGTGAGTCAATCAGGATCCAGGTTGATAAGGGCAGGTATTTTTACGATAAATTGCACCAGCATGAAGAAATACAAATAAGTTTTGTTGTGAATGGAAAAGGCAGGTTATTCGTTGGGGATTCATTTACACAATATACACCTGGAGACATGTTTGTCATTGGTCAAAATACTCCACATTTATTTGACAGTGAAAAAGATGAAACAGGGGATTCACATATGATATCCATGTTTTTTGTGTGGGATTCATTTTATAATGTGAGTGGAGGTATAGCTGAATTAGAAGAACTAAAATCATTTTGGGAAGAAGCCAGGTTGGGATTGAAAATCAGACTCACAGGACAAGATGCAAACAAGTTATCTCTATTAGAATTACCGGAATTATTTGGACTTGAAAGAGTGCATGCATTTTTTACCATTTTACAATTTTTACAAAAAGCACCAAAGTCTGCGATATGCAGTAAACTTAGAAATTACAAGTATTCTGAATCGGGTGGCAAAAGAATGGCCAATGTCTTTGACTATACACTACGACGTTTTCATCAAAATATTACTTTAGATGAAATTTCTTCTGTCGCCAATATGAATAAATATGCTTTCTGTCGGTATTTTAAAATAAGCACCAATAAAAGTTATTTTTCATTTTTGTTGGAACTCAGAATTGAAGAGGCTGCAATAGCTTTGCGTAAATACCCGGATAGGACTATTGCAGAAATTGCAGAAGCTTGTGGTTTTCAAAATTTGGCTCATTTTAATCGTCAGTTCAAGCTAATCAAAAAAGCACGACCTTCTGAATACAGGGGATTGAAGAATGAGAGATTGAAAAAAGATCGTAAGATCAATTCTGGAATAGAGAATTAATATATATATTAGATACCTTGCAAACTTAACAACATCAACTCTTTATCATCATGGTTGTGAACAATCCAATATCCGTGGTTATCCTGAATGACCTCAAAAAGGCTTTTATGCAAAAGGCTCACCCAACAGATGCATTCCAGATGAGGGCATATATGAAAAATAGATTTAATTTTTTTGGGATTAAATCACAAGCAAGGAGAGAAATACAAAGTGCTGTATTGGCAACTCATCGCCCTTTGGATATTAATGAAACCTTGAATATTGTTCCACTTTGCTGGGAGCAGGAGGAAAGGGAATTTCAATATGCAGCAATGGATATGTTGGAAAAATTCAAAACTAAATTAACAGTGGAACATTTAATGCAGATGGAACGCCTTATAGTCACGAAGAGTTGGTGGGACACTGTGGACAAGATCTCCTCACATTTTGTTGGACAAATATTCAAAAATGAGTCAGATGTCAAAGAAAAAACCATCCAAAACTGGATGGATTCAGGCAATATGTGGTTACAGCGAAGTTGTTTGCTTTTCCAATTATTCTATAAAGAGGAGACTGACTTTGATCTTTTGAGCTCTTTGATTTTACTTTTAGAGGATTCCAATGAATTTTTTATTCAAAAAGCCAGTGGATGGTCTTTGCGCCAATATTCCAAAACCAATCCGGACGCCGTAGCTATATTTTTAAAAGACAATTCTGACTTGCCCGCATTGACAAGAAAGGAGGCTGCAAAATACATATGAGTACTTCCAAATAAAAAACTTTTAAAATCATATTTTTCATTTGTTTAAAATTAATTCGGTGGGTGGTTTTGTCACGATTTTTGCGTCTTTCGGGCAAAAATCCCGCCAAAACAATGTCTGTTTTTTATCATAACCCTGGGCTAAAGCCCAGGGCTATTTATATTTCGCTCCTTCAGAGCTTTTTTAATCATTTTCTTTTGTGTCTCCAAGCCCGTCATGGGCGTTTCATTTGAAAGACAAACTTATTCATTCACATATACCTTATAATCATTGTCCACTAAAATGTGGGCTAACTCCCTGTGTTTTTTAATGATTTGGTGTTCAATTTCCAAAACATCTTCCATAAAAGGGCTTATTGGATCCCTATTTCTATTGATTCGATTTGCCAGTGTTTCCCGGTAATTTCTTGACATAAAAATCTTACAATAAATATTATCCAATAAAGTGGTGTAAGTACCTTCAATGATGATCATGCCAATCTGGTTTAAATCGACCAATTCTGTTCGGATTTCATTTTCCTTGTAATGGACGAGTGGCTTTTCAAGGAATTCTTCTCCATCCAGAAACTGGTTGATATGAGACTGTAACAATTGCATATTTACCTCTTGTGTTCCTACGTGGTTAATGTCCTCAAGTCTTTGGATGTGATTAGAAGTCGGAGGGAGGTAAAAATAATCGTCCATATGAAAAATAAAAGCCGGTATATTGTTTTCATCACACACTTTTTTCAAAGCTATAGCGAGTGTGGATTTACCCGATCCGGATTCTCCTGCAATCGTTATGGCCATTCTTTTGTCTTCCTTCTTATCTGCAATACGGTTAAAAATCTCTCGTGCAGGAGGTAGATGATATGGTTGAAGAATGAGTTTATCCCCTATCATTATACATCATTTGGTAATAGAAATGGCATATTTTCTTTATCTGCCAACATAAATATAGTACCTGCGGCACTAAAACAAAGATTTTCCTGTCCTCCGGATTTAAATTCCTTACTATCAATATATTCATAAAAGGCAAATTCATCTGATTTTAAATGCTGTAGATAACTTCGGGTCATACTATCCAGTATTGGGGAATCTTTAAGATTTCTGAAAGCCAAAATAAATAAACCCATCATCACTGGCCATATACCTCCATTATGAAAATGATGTGGTTTATTTTTGAAAGAAAAATTATAATTATTTTCCAGGTCTATCCACAGTGGGTCTTTTTGTTCGATGACAGGCCAGAAAGCCGGCAAAAGAGCCAAATCAATCTTTGCATGAATGTGCTCCACATATGACAATATCTGAATCATATATTTTTTATCTACAATTCCGGATAATGCCGCCATAGCATGGCCTGCGGTATCGAAAATGTTATAATAATTTGCTGGATGAAACCCCGCTCTGAAATGATTCATTTCTTTCTGTTTCATTTCATCATAAAGCCTCTTGTGGTAAATCCATTTTTTGTGGTTACTTTTTTCATCAGGCCACATATTGACCTGAATGGTTTTTATTAACGATTTTAGCTTTTCTGGGTCAACTTTCTTGGGATACAAATCATTAAAAAGTCTTAGACCCCAAAGTCGGAGGCAATTATCGTACAACAGGTAACCATGGAGTGGATATTCATCTGCCCAATTTCCACTTAAAGGTGTATAAATGAGATGTTTACCATTAAATTCCCAGGTTTCTACCGTATTCAGCGCTCTGTAGACATGGTGTTTGTGTTTGTCGAGAAACGATTTATCTTCTGTGTATTTATAATATAGACAAACCCCAGCGATATACCACAATGTAGCATCTACACGCCCTGCCAGTGTTCCATAACTCACTCTGGCTTTTCTTCCGACTTCTACATTTGAAGGAATGAACCCTGAATAGTGCTGATGTGCTGCCAATGTATTCAGAGATTTTTTCATTCCTGTAACAATCACCTTATCTGCCGTCAATATTCCGGCCATTCCGGCAATGACACTATCCCTGGCCCAGATTCTTCTATAGTTATCCCTTTCTGACGGACTGGCTAGAATCCCCTTTTTATGAACAGCACTCCTGATCAGATCCCTGGCTTTGCCGGTAATATCCATCGCATGGTAACATTAAGGTGATACAATATAAACATTTTTTTAATTCTATTTATACAATATTAACTTTCGATCTGTAATCAATGTAATCTTTAAAGGAACAGTCACCACGTAATCATTTTGTACATTGATGTCTACCCTTAATTATCGGTAATAAAACAAAATGATCAGCAGGCAAATAATCAAGCCTATGGCCTGATATCTGTAATTTTTGTACCATGGCAGATCGCGTAAAGATTTGGTTTCATTCCTAAATTCTGCCGGAGTCCACACGGTAGATTCAATTTGAGATCCCAGGGGAGGACCTGTAAATAAACTCGTAATGTACAATACCCCGCAACATACTGCAAAATGTATTCCTGCCACATATAGGAAATTTGGCAGTACTATAAAGTTCGAAGTTTCATTTGCTATCAGCACTGCTGTAATCAGTACACCTATTAATACGGACGCCATTGCTCCTTTTTCATTGGTGCGTTTTGAAAAAATGCCCATAACGAATAGGGCTACGACGGGTGGACTAAACCACGCCAGGGTTTGTTGCAAATAATCCCATAGTTTAGGAAAACTTCCTATTTTAGGTGCCCAGGCCACTGCAATGATCATAACTATAACTGTAATAATCCTACCAATTCCCATCAGTTGCTTTTGATCTGCTTTGGGTTTAGCTTTGGTATAAAAATCCATGGTGATAAGGGTAGATACTGAATTGAGTCCTGAATCAAGACTCGACATCATGGCAGCAATTAATCCTGCTAAAACTATACCGAGTATGCCTGTAGGCAACAAGTCAAAAAGCATGGAGGGATAGATGGAGTCAAGTCCCATTAGCGTACCATCCATTGCGGTTACCATTACGCTGTTGTTGTCATCATAACCCGCAAATGGATATATGACACGGGCAAAAGCACCTGGAAATATCATGACAAATAATATCGAAAGTTTAAGCATTCCTGCAAAAAGAGCTCCCCATTGACCCTGTCTAATATTTTTTGCTGCCAGTGTCCTTTGGGTTATGTACTGATTCGTCCCCCAAAAGTAAAATCCTATCAACAACACCCCGGTAAAAAGAGCTGGCCATGGCAGTGTCTCATCATCCACAGGTTTTATAATTTTAAAATGACTCGGATCTGTAATGGCGTACACCGGTTCCCATCCACCGATTTCATTATAGGCAAATACCGTGATCAATGCAGATCCAAAAATAAGTATGACCGCTTGCACTGCATCGGTATATACCACAGCACTCAAGCCTCCGGATATGGTATACACTCCGGCTATTATAGCCAAACCTATGATAATGGTCGTTAAAGCAAATTGTGGAAAAATAATATTTATCACTAGCCCACCAGCATACAATGTGGCTGAGATGTCTACCAATATATTTAAAATGATAGCAATGCCTGACGCATAAGCCCTCACTTTATAATTGTACCTGTTTTGTAAATATTCCGGAATGGTGAATATTTTGTTTTTCAGATAAAATGGTAGAAAAAATACAGCAAAAATAATCAAAATGAGTACAGCCATCCATTCGTAGCTATACACAGAAAATCCGTCCTGATAACCCGATCCCGCTAAACCCACCAGGGAATTGCTCGACATATTGGAAGCAAACAATGAAAAACCTATAAGAGGCCAGGTAAGACTCCTGCCAGCGAGAAAGTAGTCTTCTGCGTTCTCGTGTTTTTTGCCAAAATATAGACCCAAAAGGACTACAAATATCAAATATATTATGATGATAGAAAGATCAATGTTAGACAGGTTGAAGGAGGTTAATGGTTGCATTTCTATAGGTTTTTCACAACTTTGTTTTGATCTGATATAAATATAAAATGAAAATACAAATTATTGCAAAATGACAAAACCCGCATCATAATAAAATTAATTAAAGGGCTTAATTATTTTAAAAGAGTGTTAAAGACCATATATTTTACCTTCAGATTGATAGTAATCCATCTTCTTGTTATATTCGCAAAAACTATATGGATTATGAAGGGATTAGTATGGTGGATAGGCCTGTTAATGAGCACAACGTTGTGGTCTCAACATGTAATAAATGACGTTTATTCTTTTCGTCTGGTTCCTGTTGGCTCCATTCAAACCGAATCTTATTATAACCATTTTAAGTTGAATAATAACTACGATGCGCAAGCCAACTTATTCGTTTGTTACGGATTAAGCAAGAATGTGGAGCTTCAAGCCCGTCTGGGATATCAGTTTTTTAGAATTCCTGAAGTCATTTCTGATTCATCCTGGAGTCCGTTCGGTGCTGGAGTAAAGATTTATTTGTATTCCGGATTGGAAGGGCAGTCTAATATAGCTGTATCTGCCATGTTTAATGTACCGGGTACCGGAAGTGCTCCAATACGGCCAAAAGGTTTAGGATGGCATGTGGATATAGCTTACCATAATCAAATGAACAATATTTGGGGTTTGGGTTCTAATGCAGGAATCCTGTCTTCGGGATCAGTGCCATTAGGAGGTATATTCTTTTTAATGAACCACAACTTTTTTATTTCCGATGGTACAACACAATTCATTCCATATTTCCACATTTATGGGGAAGTAGCGGTAACTGATTACCTGGATTTCAGGCTTAAAATGGAATCTTATATGCCTTCTTCCAATCACTTATCATATGTACTATCCCCTGAATTAAGGCTATGGCTGTTTAAAGATGTCAAGCTTCACCTTCAATACGGAATGGGCCTGGACGAATTGTCATTTGATCACCGCTTTTCAGCCGGCATATTGGTTCATTGGTTTGGGTATTAATCGTCTGAGGTCTGTTAGCTTCCATCTTATTTTTAGAAATAGTTTAAAGTTTAAAGTATCCACTTTTAACTTTTTACTTTACTTTCCACTTTCCACTTTCCACTTTCTAATATTATTCAAAATTAACCCAATAAATTTTTACATGCTGATCTCACATCCAAAGTATTGGGCTAAAGCCCATATCATGAGTTAAAAAACTAAGTCCCCGGGCTAAAGCCCGAGGCTATTCATATAAACACTAAACGATTCAACAATTAAACCCACAGACTTAGAATTCCACTTTCCACTTTTCACTTTCCACTTTCCACTAATCTTTACCTTGTACCTCTTCACTTGATAAGATGTACTTTAAAAGCTCAGGTCTGAAACAGAAACCAGCCCAGGAAACCATAGCTATTATGTAAAGTGGTTCATTTAATCCTCTAAATCCAAACACGGCTACAAACTTATGCCAGAAGGTGGGACCGATATTTCCGTCAAGCAGAGTCAAATTTTCGATAATGTGACTATAATGAAGAGTGAGAAAAAAATAGAGTATGATGAGGGATACAAAGAAGTAAAGCAATTTTTTCTTCCATGAAATCAATGGAGTAATCACAAAAAGTGATATCAGGAACAAAGTGGGTAAAATGGCCAACTCGTAAAAATTCCGGTAAAATACCCCATCAATTGATACCTGATTTCTATACGTTTTATTGGATAGACTCCTTCTATGTTTTTCCTTTTTGTATAAATGAATGGTTGTATTCCAGTCTTCGTCGTTTGGAGGTGCGGTAGGTATAAATACCAGGTATAAATTGGGATTGATTACATTGAAAAACTTTGGAGCAACAGCACTATAGTATACATTATGAGCCTGCTGCATCGGATTCCATTTGAATAATATAATCAAGCCTAAATACACCACCAGGAAGTAACCAAATAACCGCAACAGATTATTGCCTTTAAGCATACTGACTGGTTTTTGCAGTAACATGCTTGAGCCAAACAAGCCAAATATATAATGTAAATATGATAAAAATAATTTGCCAAACATCAGTATGCATAATGTCAAATAAAGATCTGACATACTTTCCTGTCAGGAATAAAGTAACAATACGAATAATATTAAGAACAAAAATCAAGACTATTCCTATTAAAAGTCCTTTGGGTTTGTACTTGAAAGGCACAGGGAAGAATAAAATAGCCAGGGTATAAAGTATCATGGGAGCTATTGCATCACATCCTTTTTTAATTTGAATCGAAAACGATCCAGAATAGATGGTTTCACCACTAGACGAAGTTTTCTGACCTAATAAATTTAAAATTCCATTGGAAATACTGGCATAAGTATTTAACAATGGCTGGGCGAACGACTCAAACCAGTCCCGGCTGGTAAGCCAGAAACTAAATATCCCAAGAATAACAATCCCCGCTATAAATATATAGGATGTCCTATTTTTTTTCCACCTGTCTTTCCACTTATTTTGCTTAGGAGGAGCTACTTTCTTTTTCTTCTTAGCCACATTAATCCGTTAAAATTGTAATGAGATAGGCCAGAAGAAAGCCGGAGATTATGCCTCCAGGTATATCGGCATTTGTTATTTCATATTGAAAAAATAAGGCTGATACCGTTAAAATCAACGCGAGGATCAGATAAATGTATATAGTGTATTTAATCAAAGGTTTTTTATAGATTGGAAAATCCATTCCAAAAATCCTTTTGTATTCAGGAGATTCATTTGACATATAGATGCAGTTTAGGTTTTTAACACTGGCAAATATAATGATTAAAATTTGAAAAAGGAGTAATGCTACTTCCTTTTAGGGCAACCGCACCAAATTAGCACAAAAGCACTTTAGTTAGGTAATCTATATTCAATGAACATTTGAATCTTCTCTTTTGCAAAGAGGATTTATCATTCATTTTCTTTATCTGGCTCAATGCTTTTTTTCGCAATATAT
>JBGTBR010000052.1:0-29757 GCA_041749255.1 Saprospiraceae bacterium | reverse complement strand
ATACATGCAGGAAGAAGTGAAAGCATGGCAAGACAGCCGTAATAATAAGAACGCTACTATTAATTGGCAATTCACTAATGATAAAGCAAGAATTATACTTAAAAAGCTTTATCCGACAATTTTAACTTGACACGACACTAGTTACTCTGAACAAATCTAATCATTTTGCTCCTTTTTTAAGATATATGTTTTAAAGAAATATTCCCTTTTATAAGTGGTACACTTACTACGGATTGAGTGGTACACTTTACTCCGCACGTATTTTAAATAGGATCTAACCCCAACTCTTTCAAAAATTCATTGTGTTTATCTGTATTTGTCTTAATGCTTTCATTTATGGAAGTCAATTTCGCATTCACTTCTTTTAAATCAATCTGTATTTCGTCTTCTGCTGTGCTTACATACCTGGTTATGTTCAGATTGTAGCCGTTCTTTTCGATTTCTTCCATGGATACCCTACGAGCATATTTTTCAATATTTTCCGGGCGGAACCGATAGGTCTCTACAATTTTTTGAATGTCATTGGGTTCTCCGTTATCGCCTTCTCTCAGTGTGTTTTGTCGTTTGCCTTTTTCATAATGCTCGCTGGCATTGATGAACAAAACATCGTCTTCTTTTTTGCATTTTTTCAATACCAGAATACAAACAGGAATACCTGTGGAATAAAACAAATTGGAAGGCAAACCTATAACCGTGTCAATGTGATTGTCTTTTAAAAGTTTGGTGCGGATGCGTTCTTCTGCTCCTCCACGGAATAAAACTCCGTGTGGTAATATGATGGCCATGGTACCTTCTTTGCCTAAAAAGTGAAAACCGTGTAATAAAAATGCAAAATCGGCTGCTGATTTTGGAGCTAAACCGTAACTCTTGAAACGAAAATCTTCTGCCAGGGTGTCGTTGGGTTCCCAACGTAAGCTAAATGGCGGATTGGCTACAATGGCATCAAACTCCATCTTTTTGGAAGGATTCATTTCATTGAGTAAGTTCCATTGATTGACTAAAGTGTCTCCGTGGAATATCTCAAACTCGGTATCTTTCATACCGTGCAAAAGCATATTCATACGGGCAAGGTTGTAGGTGGTGATGTTCTTTTCCTGACCGTAAATTTTGCCGATACTTCCGCCACTGTCCTTGATTCGCTTTCTCACATTCAGCAATAAAGATCCCGAACCACAGGCAAAATCAAGTACTTTGTTGAGTTTGTTTCTTTTACCACTTGATGGATCCTGGCTGTCTAAGGTTACGACTTCAGAAAGGATGGTTGATATTTGTTGTGGCGTATAAAACTCACCTGCCTTTTTGCCCGAGCCTGCCGCAAACTGGCCAATCAAGTACTCATAAGCATCACCAAGCGTATCGGAATCCGTAGAGAAATCAGCAATGCCTTCTGCAATTTTTTGAATGATGGTGCATAGCTTTTTGTTTCTGTCGGTATTGGTTCTACCGAGTTTTTCCGAATTCAAATTAATTTCTGAAAACAAACCCTGAAAAGCACTTTCAAAGGATTCATTTTCAATGTATCGGAAACCTGCTTCCAGTGTTACCAACAATTCAGCGTTTTGCGTACGAGCCATTTCGCTGATGTTGCTCCACAGATGTTGGGGTTGGATGACATAATGCACTTTTCTACGCATCTGCTTCTCAAACTCCGGTACATCTGCTTCATTGGCACTGTACCAAACAGACAAAGGCGTGCGCTTGTCTTTTTCGGATAAATTGGGATAGTCCGACCCCAACTCTTTCCTGGCAGACTCTTCGTAGTTGTGAGATAAATACCTAAGAAAAAGAAATGAAAGCATATAATCACGGAAATCATCTGCATTCATCGCCCCACGCAGTTGGTTTGCTATATCCCAAAGGGTTTTGCCTAGCTGTTGTTGGTCTTTTAATGTCATTTAATTTTCAATTATCAATTATCAATTACGAATTACGAATTACGAGATTTTATAGTTTTTTGAATAGAGCCGAGAATTTTACAAATCTCTTCAGCATCTATGAGTAAGCTTTCTGCATCTTCTTTATTTAGGTAATCTGTCGCTTGTAATAGCTTCAGCCAATAAGTTGATTCTCTTGCTTCTTTATAGGCAATGCTAATTTTCGAAAGAAAATCCTTATCTGATTGTCCTCCAATAGATTCTTCTATGTTAGCTCCCACTGATGTTCCACACCTCAAAAGTTGTTTTGAAAGAACAAATTCCTTTTTTTCAGTAGTTAAGTACTTGTATTTGTTCACAATCCGAATTTCAAATGCAAATGACTTCTGTTGTATGATATTGTCTTTCTTCATTATTGATGATTTTTAATTCGTAATTGAAGATTCGTAATTCGTAATTCTCAATTCGTAATTGACTTAGGAAACAAACCCTACATCAATCCCATTGTCTAAACCTTGATTTGTATGATTTTAGGATTTCTTTGATTTTCATTTCGTAATTCGTAATTCATAATTATCTAAGAAGTTTTCTGTTTTCAACATCAATCAGTACCTTCATTTGTTGAATGGCAATTTGATTGAGCTTTATAAGCCTATCTTTCTGTGAAATCTTTTCCTGAATAAAAACTGCATTCAGGTTTTCCATATTTGCCAAGCAAATCAATTCATTAATAGTGGCATAATCACGTATATTTCCTTTTAAATCTGGATTTGATTCTCGCCATTGCCTGGCTGTTATCCCAAACAAAGCTACGTTTAAAACATCTGCCTCCGTGGCGTAAACTATGGTAGTTTGAGCTGGTGTTAATTCTATGGGAATCAAATTTTGCTTGATCGCATCTGTATGAATATGGTAATTAATTTTTGCCAACTCACGCTTTGCCGACCAACCCAATTGCTTTTGCTCTTCTTCTTTGAGCCGTTGGAATTCTTTGACAATATAAAGTTCAAATTCAACCGAAATCCAACTGGCAAATTTGAAGGCTATGTCTTTATGAGCATAAGTGCCACCATATCTGCCGGACTTTACTACAAAACCAATAGCATTTGTAGCATTTGTCCACTTCAAAGGCGACATGGTGAAAGCGTTCAATCCGGCTTCTTTTCTAAACCCCTCGAATTCGAGGGGTTTAAAATTTGGATTATAGAGACTCTCCCAAACGCCCAAAAACTCAATAGTGTTGCGATTTCGCATCCAATTGGCAATCACCGCACTGGCATCATCTGTTTTGTGCTTGGCAATATCCGTTAACGAGATATAATCGGCTTCATTTACCGACACAATTGTTATTTCTTTTTCATTTACTTTAATTTTTGCCATAGTTGATGAATTACGAATCTTCAATTACGAATTACAAGTGTGTAATTACAGTTTCAAAATTATATTTTTCCGCTTTTCAGTTTTTTCCTTTTTGTTAAATTCATCATTTCACTTTTCATTTCGTAATTCGTAATTCTCAATTCGTAATTGACTTAGGGAAAAGCCCCTGCATCAAACCCTTTTTATGCAATTGTAATTGCTCTATTTTCTCCGCTTGAGCAGTGATTAACTCATCCAAAGCCGAAAGACAAGAAGCGATTTTTTGTTGTTCTTTGACTGAGGGAAATGTAATTTCGATTTCTCTAATTATTGATAGATTCAAACCACCTCTACCTCCTTGACCAGTTGATAATCTCCGTAGGGTTTTATACATCGAGTCAATCTTATGATATAAAAACTCACTTTCAAAATTTGCCTTGTTTGGATGAATAGCTGCAATTGATTGATTAGTACATAGCTCTATATAGTTTATCGCTGCTGTTCCTCTTGTTTTTCCTTGACCAGCCAACCCAATCAATACGCATAAAGGTGGTATTTTCTTAGTACTCGATTCTTTTAGCCCTAATTGTGTGATATAATTAGCTACAGAGTTAACTTTTTTAAGGTTAAGTTCTCCAGAGTTCATCCAAGGTATATTACCTCCCCAATACTTTGGTTCAGTGCTTGTTGGTGTCCCACCAGCACTAACTTTAGCAATTGAGCCAATGCTCTTTACCTCCCACTCCCCATCATTCTCAAACTCCTTAAACCGATACTTGGGTAAATTACGAGTCTGTGAATTACGAATTACGAATTGTTCGTCTTCGCTCGTAATTGAAGATTCGTAATTCGTAATTGAATTTGTTGGAAACAAATTCTGCATCAAGCCTTTTTTGTGGTCTTTGAGGGCTACCAGCTTATCGTTGTGGGCGACTATCAGCTCATCTAAGGATGAAAGGCAGGATGCGATTTTTTGTTGTTCATTTGGTGAAGGTGTGGGAATTGTAAGTTTTCTAATCAAACCTAGTGCAACAAACTTTAGTATTCCACCTGCATTCGCTTTTTGAAATTGTTTAGTAATGTAATCACTCTTCATTAGAAATAGTAGAAATTCATGATTCAGTTCTCCCTTACCTTTAATCAACGCAACATTTTTTATAGCAAAACCATCTCTTTTAACAAGGACAGGATTACCAATTGTACCTATCATTCCAAACAAGATATCATTAATATCGACTTTTGACCTTTGATTAATTTTTTCATAATCCTTTTTTGTGATGTAACTAACATTATCAAAGTCCATTTCACCATTTTCTAAAAGATTTTTTGATGTAATTAAAGGATAACCGTCTGAAACATATTTTGGACTGTCATGTGTTCCATCTCGTACATCACAAATTATCCCTAGTATCTTCTCCTCCCACTCCCCCTCATTCACAAACTCAGGAAACCGCAAAGTGGGTATTAATTTATCTTTACTCATAAGCTGCTAATTGTCTGAACCACTGATTTTGTTGATTGGCCTGATGGTTGTGATTTTCTTCTCATATCATTATTAATCATTTAATCACAAAAATCATTGGTTCAGATATTTTTCTTGGTGTTCATTATTACTATCATTGTTATCATTTAATTATATAAATCAATGGTTCGGACGTTGATTTTTTTGATTGGCCTGATGGCTGTGATTTTCTTCTCATATCATTATTAATCATTTATTCACAAAAATCATTGGTTCAGATATTTTTCTTTGTGTTCAGTATTACTATCCTTGTTAATCATTTATTTATATAAATCAATAGTTCGGACGTTGATTTTGTTAATGGCAACGTGCATAATGGCTGCTGTTTGACTCTTTAATACGCCAGATAAACCCGAAACACCTTGTTCAGTAAATACATAAGGTAAGTATTTTCGATGTTTTCCTTGCTTATTTTCTAAGATCGCATTTTGCGATGTTATACTTGATATCGCATTTTTCGACATCAAGTAGTTCCATTCTTCTTGCGTAAGCTGAAACATAAAATCATCAGGAAAACGCTCAATGTTTCGTTTTACTTGTTCATTCAACCTGCCTGTAGAAACTCCATACATTTCTGCCAAGTCGCTATCCAACATTATCTGTACGCCTCGCACATTGTAAATTTTATTTTCAATATGTTGTTGCGGGAATCTTTCTATGTTCCGTTTGACGGCTTGATTTAAAACTTTAGTCTCTACCTGATACATTTCAGCTAAATCACGATCAAGCATTACTTGTGTATCTCGAAAAACAAAGATTTTACTTTCAATTTCCTTTTTTGATATAGTTAGTTCTTTACTCATTTGTCTGAATTTGGATTTTTAGGATTAGCGGATTTTAAGATTTCTTTTTTGAAATTCTTGTTGTCAGGATGATTCACATTATATACTCTTTTAAATTCCAAACTTTTTGCTCCAAAGTTGATTAATAATCCTATTGGTAAATTGTATGCCTGACAATAATTCATCGTCTGTGCTAAATGCACATCTTCCAATTTTATCAATGCTTTTAATTCTACCATAATATTATCTTCTACAAAGAAATCCACTCTTCGAGTGCCAATATCAAAACCTTCATAATAAATAGACATTTCCATTTCACGCTGATAGTTCAATCCTTGTTTTTGCATTTCAATAGCGAAAGCACGTTGATATATGACTTCTTGAAATCCATTACCCAATGTACTGTGAACCTTCATCGCACAGCCAATTATTTTATGTGTCAAACCTTCGTGCTTCATAAATCCTACAATCCTTAAATCTTACAAATCATAATTCAGACAATTATTCATAAGCTGCCAACCCACTAATTTCTCTGCCTTGGGCAAGTTTTTTTAATTGTGGTACTAAGTCCTCCATCAATGCCAATTCTTTTACCCTGCGTTCTTTCCAACTCAAATCCAATGGTGCCAATAGGTCGGTGAGTTTTTCACCGTCAAAAATCATTCGGCTCATGATTTTATCTACAAAGGTTTTTAGGTCTGCCGTATGCAAACCGTATTTGTGGGCAATGGCCGCCAATTCCTTTTCATTTTTCTCCACTACAAAATTTTCGTAACCATTGCGTAAAGTGTCCACGTCTTGCCCACTGTTCCAGTCAAGCCCATTAATATAATCCGTTAAATCTTCCTGCTCGTCCATCAGGTTGGCATTGGCACTCATCAAGCTGATCACCTGTGCTTTGGTCATTTTTTGCCTGACAGATTTTATTTGCGTACTGTCGGCTATCAGGTTCATGATGTAGTCGTAGTCAATCACGGCAGAAGCAAAAAGCACAAATTCAAAATCCAGTTGCTGAATTTCAGGTGGTGCCTGGTCGCCACCTTTTTGCTGTATTTCCCTTAACTGCTTTGCGGTTTCTAAATACGAGCTTCTGAACTCTTGCAAGGTTTCCTTTGGCAAAATGGCTTCAATTTCGGCTTGTTGCTCTTCATTGATATCGGTGTATTGGTCTAACTGGGTTTTAAAACGTTGTACTTCTTTAAAGTTTTTTACAAAAGCGATTCGTGCTGCATCTCCTCTGAGATTATAGACTTCCTCAGGATCGTTTGCCAAATCGTATCCTTGCATGAATACGCCCAATGCTTCTACTGCTGCTTTGTATTTATCAATCACCACAGGTGCAGGGTCAACCAACCAGATTTCTTTTGCCCGGCCACTGTCTTCGCCTGAAAAGAGTGCAATGGCTTGGTTTACGGCTTCTTGTTGCGACCGGAAATCCAAAATGTTCCCGTAGGGTTTGGTATCGTTCAGCACTCGATTGGTGCGGGAAAATGCCTGAATCAATCCGTGGTATTTTAGGTTTTTGTCCACATACAAAGTGTTCAGGTATTTGGAATCGAAACCCGTGAGCAACATATCTACCACTATGGTAATGTCAATTTTGTTTTTGTGCGGATAGTCTTTGTTGCTGTATTTCTGGTCTTTGATGCGTGACTGTATATCCTGATAATATTTATCAAATTCATTGATGGAGTGGTTCGTCTCAAATTGCTGATTAAAGTCAGCAATAATGGTTTTGAGTGCGGCTTTCTTCTCCTCAGGATTTTTTTTGTTGTCTTCTTTTTCCTGGTCTAAATCTTCCTGTATCTGCGCAATGTCTTTGTTTCCTTCGGCAGGAGGTGAAAACACACAAGCGATATTTAGGGGAACATAATTGGGGTCTTTCTGATACGCAAGTTGTTGTGTCTTTACGAATAGCTTATAGTATTCAATGGCGTTGTTGATAGAAGACGTTGCCAATACAGCATTGAATCGCCTTGAATTGGTGGCGGCATTATGCTTATCAAGAATGGCTTCAACTACTGCCCGTTGTGCCATAGGTTCTCCCGGTTTTGCATCCTGAGATCCTTTCCCTTTGAAATAATCTATATGAAAACGCAATACATTTTTGTCGTCAATGGCGTGGGTAATGGTGTAATCGTGTAACCTTTTTTGAAATATGTCCTCGGTAGTTTTATAAGCCCCATATTCATCTTCTCTGATCTTATAACTTGCGTTTTCATCAAAAATAGGCGTACCTGTAAACCCAAATAATTGCGCATTAGGAAAAAACTCCCTAATCGATTTATGATTCTCACCAAACTGAGAACGATGGCACTCATCAAAGATGAAAACGACTCGCTTATTGCTTAATGGTTCTAAGCGTTCTTTGTAGTTTCTTGTACTGAGTGAAGCCGAAGGGTGCTTATTAGAACCATCAAGAGCCAGTCCCAATTTTTGAATGGTAGTAACAATTACCTTGTCGGCATAGTCGGTAGAAAGTAAACGCCTGACCAATGTTTCGGTATTGGTATTTTCTTCTACACTGCCTTCCTGGAATTTATTGAACTCCTCTCGGGTTTGTCGGTCAAGGTCTTTACGGTCAACCACAAACAAACACTTTTCAATGTCGGGGTTGTCTTTCAGGAGTGTAGAAGCTTTGAAAGAAGTCAGGGTCTTACCGCTTCCCGTGGTGTGCCAGACATAGCCATTGCCTCTGTTTTGGTGAATGCAATCAACAATGGCTTTTACTGCATAAATCTGATACGGTCGCATCACCAGCAATTTCTGTTCGCTCTCTACCAGCACCATGTATTTGCTGATCATTTCGGCAAGCGTACACTTAGAAAGAAATTTTTCTGTAAATGGCTCTATATGAGTAATTTTCTTGTTTTTCTCGTCTGCTAATTGGTAAATGGGCAAAAACTGTTCGTCTGCATTGAAAGCAAAATGCTGATTTTTATTATTGGCAAAATAGTACGTGTTTGTTCTATTACTCACGATAAACAACTGCATAAAGCAAAGGAGGGAATTTCCGTAACCGTTGCCGGGTTCATTTTTATAGTTTACAATTTGCTGCATTGCTTTTCGTGGCGAAATGTCCAGTTTTTTCAATTCGATTTGCACTACAGGCAATCCGTTAATCAGTAAAATGATGTCATACCGTTGAAGGCTATTTTCTGTGTTGATGCGTAGCTGATTGATAACTTCAAAGTCGTTTTTGCACCAGTCTTTGATGTTCACCAGAGTGTAGTGCAGGGGTGTTCCGTCCTCACGTTGAAAATATTGTCTTTCACGTAAAAGTTTAGAAGCAGCAAAAACATCAGCATTTATAATTTCTTCCCGCAAACGTAAAAATTCATTCCCGGTAAGTCGAACGCGATTGAGTGTTTCGAATTTGCTTTTGAAGTTTTGCTCAAGCGTTTTTCTATCCACAATGTCGGGTCGATAGATATATTTAAGCTCAGTCAGATGTTTGATCAGGATTTCTTCTATTTGGTTTTCTTTACTCATTCAATGTGTATTCACGATACCGTCAAAATTACTTTTTTTAATCGTAATTTGTCAAGCATTGGCAGAAACTTGGCTCTTTAACTATTGCGATTTGATGGGGCGTTTTGTCTGCATAAATATAATAATTTACAGAAATTGAGCACTATGAGCTATAATTGTCGGAAGGTCACAAGGTCAAGTTCGAGGTTGAGGTTGAGGTTAAGGTTGAGGAAGAGAGGAGGAAATCTCATTGGCTTTTCGGTCATTGCATCTCAGCTGTGAGTTTCTAGCTAAATTGTATGAAGTTCTAAAGGCCTACCTGCCGTAGACTGGAGGTTGAGGCTAAGGTTAAATAGGTAAAATTGACATAGGTATTGGCTAACTACTGCGAACTACCAGCTAATACTCAGATACCATTCATAATCTAATTCTCATTAATTTTTAATAATTTTAAGTGTATTTACCAATTCATTGCTATGGAAAACTTTTATAAAATACGTTGTCGGTACAAGATTGCTCATAATTATTCTTGTGTGGTTATCCGTAATTTTCCTACTTTGTAAAAGTTTTCCATTCATATCAAACAGTTGATAGTATAAACCTGAAAGATCAAAGTCTTTCACTTCTAATGTAAGATAATCGATTGTTGGATTTGGATAAGCCGAAACCTTAAGGTTGATACCTTGGGCTTTTTCAAGTCTGGTTTCAACTTGTAACGAATCATTTGATTCTGTGTTGGTATTCACCTGACCAATGGAATAACCCAACGCCGCCTCTGATGCCACTAGACGTTCTACCAGTTTCTCAACGAGAGCAAATTTTTCCTCCATGGCTTCCAACTTAGATTTTAGCTCGATGTTTTCAGCTGAAAGGGATGCATAGTCTTTCTCGAGTCCAGTTATTCTGTGATCATTTTCCTTCACACCGATGGTTACCAGGCCTAGCCAGTCGGATAGGCTCACGCCAAGGAAGTATTCCCCGCTTTTGCCATCTGCGTTCCCGGTGACTTCAGTCTGCAATTCCTTTGGTACGGATTGTGCGATGACACCGATGTGGGGCATATTGCGTTTTTGGTTATCTTCGTAGTTGTACCAAAACGTTGCGGATTCGATGTTTCGGATTTGCTCCATCCACCTCCCGGCTTGGCCTGCTTGAATAGTGGAAATGTTCCGTTTCAGGTTTTTGTCGCTTGAGAGGTTGAAGGCACTTGCATTGACCGCCATAAAGGAAACCCCGTTGGGTGAGCCAACGTTTAGCCCCGACCCCGAAGGTGAAAAAAATAGACCCACTCCCTGGTTGGACAAGCCGGTGTACCGTCCGGTGATGCCGATGAACGAGCCGCTTGTTCCCGATACAGCCAAGTCCAGGCCTTGATTAAAGGTAGAAAAATTGCTTCTGACAAGTTCTAGGCTCACCTGTCCCTGAAAATAACCTGCAAAATTCGAAGAACCACCTGAAGCCGATCCAAAAATGCCACGATTGATACCCGAGCCGGTCGCATTTCCTATCACACCGGTTTTTGTGCCTGTCACGCCTGTAACTATTGCCCTAATCCCAGTAGTAATACCCGCTGTACCTTCAACATCAATACCGACATTCTGCGTAAATAAACTAACATATGTTAAATAGAAAAATGGTAAGAAAATAATTTTAAGGCTCATTGTAATTGTTTTTTCATGAAGAAATTTCTTTTTATTTTTATAAAATTAAACGTATGGCATTTTGTACTTCTACTATTCAAGTCATTCATAATGCTCGGCTTGAAGACTATTACCCGATGATTTTCAAGTCACAAAACTTATCCATCCAATACTCCATTTCAGCGGTATTCCCAATAAAGTCATTGACAGATTCGATGTTGGAGTTGAATATGTTGATATACTATAAATACACAGTATACTTTCCATTTTATAATAGATGCTCTCTTTAAAATTATAAATTCTTATAATTTGCTGTGGCAATATATAGTTTAACTATATAAACTATTATGCAATATAATATGTAAATTCGATTTTTCTAAATCATACATCCTTTTTTTGTCCATCATATCTTTATTTTATTGTGGTTAAGGTTAAGGCTAAGGCTGAGGGGGTGAGGGAGTATACTCCCCTTTTGACATTTAGCCATCATTTTAAGTAACACGGAAGGCTTCAAGTCACACCGGTCAGACTGTCCGACAGTAGATAGTAAGTAGCTGGCTGGAAAGCTGGTGTTGCATACTTTCTACAACTTTCTAAGCCTTACTTTATTAGGTTGAATAACTGTGAATGAACCGATCAATTGCTCTTTAAAATCTTCTAATACTTTCATTATGATCCGTGCTTTATTTTCTGAACTTAGGTGGTGCAAGCGGTTTAAAATTATTCCGGAGTGCACCATCCTATCCCTATATACCAACTCACCAAAGTCTTTATCTCTGGTCATCAGTATGCGGTTTTCTTCATTCGCAAGTTCTAGGATAACACCATCAAGGCTTCCTTGAGCAGATTCAGCTATATATAAAATATCGTGGCCGTTTGCTCGCAATAAACTGACAATCTGCAAATCTATGCCTTCATCCACAACAAATTTCATATCATAACTGGATAAACTCTTTCTCCTTTTATGGAGTCTGCAGCAAAGGCAAGGGCAGACCAGATGTCAACCTTTTTTAAATTTGGATGCGCTGAGATTAAATCATCCATAGTCTTTCCTGCTGCCAATTCTTCCAGAATCAACTCAACAGTGATTCTAGTCCCTTTTATCGTTGGTTTCCCAAACATCCTTTTGGGATTTATTTCTATATGTTCCATATAATTTTTCATATACTAACTACTTATGCTTATATGCTTAAAGTTAACCAGAATACTCGAAATTGAGTTCAACTCGCTTCTTTTTTATAGTCTGCAATAATTGTATACCCGCAGCTCCAACCCCCATTGCGTGTATTTCGTATATGTATGGCGTATTAGTTTACTCTGACCAAATCCAATCATTTTGCCCCTTTTTTTATGAAAAATGTTATAAAGAATTATTCCCATTTTTAGTGGTACACTTTGCTTCGGATTTGGTGTTACACTTTACTCCGGATTATGCATTTCAGCAGTAAGAAACTTGTATAGACTAACAATGCGAATTGCAAAATCAAATGACTTCTGCTGTATAACATTGTCTTCAATTTGGAAATTCGAAATACTTAATTTTTAATTTTTAATTCGAGAGGCTTTGGGGGGAATGCTGACAAAATTGAAAAGTTCCCTTTAATAAATGAGTCTAAAAAGGGTTCAAGGTTTCGCCAACAAGGGTTTTTCCGCAAATGGTTGTAGTTTCAGCCCTTCCACATTAACCCTGACTTCAATCTTGAATTCCGATTTCACATTTTTGAGCATTTTTGCCAAATACACAGGACCACGTAATACAAAAAAATCTTCGCCTATTTTTTCTGCCTCAGATTTAATATATGTAAAATGTAATTCGAATGGCACTTCAATGATTTCTTCCGGAAGTATACTCATCTTTTCATTCATTTGCAGGACTCCTATGACGTATTCGTCTACCAGTTTTTTATCGCCTCGTCCCCGGGAGTATTTTTCGATCAAACGAACTTCTATGGACTCTATCCAGGATTGAGTTTTAGTGGTAATTTTCAAATGACCGGTGATCAATCCACTTTGCAAAGAGAACTGGTTATCAGATTGAAGCTGGACTTTTACACCCTCAATTCCCAATATCTTTTTTACTTTTCCAAACATTTTTTCCTAACAATAGTGAGTAATTATAAAGCATTCTGTATGAAAATCATTTATCGTGAAATAAAGTTCCAAACCTTTAGGGTAGTACTCGATGATGAAAATTGCAACCTACATGAACGATCTTACAAAAAACGGTGCAACCAACCTTCATTAACAGGTTTTATCCATTCTTTAATAAAATCCTTCTTTGTTTTCACCAAATGATCAAAATACAAAGTCCGGTCATGAATGATACCCTTTTTATATGCTTCTCTCACATCGCTTAACTGCAAACCCTCTATATCTCCATTTTCCTGCAAAAAGTACACAGCCTGACGGTCAAACATATCCTTCTCAAAAGTTTTTCCAATATATGTAACAAACCGTACGGAACTATCTATAGAACAACCACTTGCAGAAGTCTGGGACTCATCGACGAACAATGCCAGAAAGCGGCGATGAAATATATCTCCATATGTGATCAAATTCTGATTATGACTGGTCCACTTTTCGATGAAATCGTAGATCATGGGTCGCACTGTATCCAGTTCATCGTAGGAAAATTCCTCTGATGCCTGATATATCCAAACCCTGCTGTCATCATGTAATGCTATGAGGTCTTTAATCATATTACAAATTATTGGATTGAACGATGAGTTCCGATATATCGTATACCATGATGGAATCTTGTTTGTCCAATGCTTTCATACCATCTGATAGCATTGTAATGCAAAACGGGCAATTAGCAGCTACAATTTCCGCTCCTGAACCAACTATTTCTTCAGCTCTTTCTACGTTTACCCTTTTATGCCCGGGTTCTTCTTCTTTAAACATCTGAGCACCACCAGCTCCACAACACAATCCATTCTTTCTGCTTCTCTTTAATTCTGAAAGATCTGCGTCGAGCTGGCTGATGATTTCTCTGGGGGCTTCATATATATGATTGATTCTTCCCAAATAACATGAATCATGGTAAGTAATCTTCTTTCCTTTAAAGCTTCCACCTTCGACAGTAAGTTTTCCTTTTGCTAATAAATCCTCTATAAATGTAGTGTGGTGAATGACTTCATAATTACCTCCAAGTGCCGGGTATTCGTTTTTTATGGTATTAAAACAATGGGGACAGGCGGTAACGATTTGCTTCACCCCATACATATTCAATGTTTCAATGTTTTGTAAAGCCGTCATTTGAAATACAAATTCATTTCCAGCTCTTCTGGCAGGATCTCCAGTACAGTTTTCCTCATTACCCAAAATGGCAAATTCGATTCCGGCAGCATGTAAAATTTTACAAAAAGCAACGGTCACTCTCTGAGCCCTGTCGTCAAAACTTCCAGCACAGCCTACCCAAAATAAAATCTCCGGACTACTGCCTTCTGCAGTATATTCTGCCATGGTCTTCACTTGCATATCTCAGGTCTTTTTATGGTAATTTTGTATTTTATTAAGATCATTTAATATGATCTCTATTTTTCTAATCTTTTTGTCCACTGTGCTCGTTCATCAGGCACCTGCCAAACACTTCCGCTGTTTTCGATACTGGTAAACATGGGTATCCATTCCTGTGGCCCCGCAGAATCTGTTAGGATTTCATACCTTCTCATTTGAAGAATGGGCTCTAGTGGATCTATCAATACCGGACACGCTTCTACACAGGCATTACAGGTAGTGCATGCATGAAGCTCTTCTTTGGTTATGTAATCAAACAGACTCTTTCCGTCGTCAAAATTTAACTTGGAAAGTACACTTTTATCTTCAACAGATTCGGCAATAAAGTCAGCTTTCCGGCTGTCGATTTTTCTTCCAATTTCATCTGCTCTATCTCTAATATCCATTAGAATTTTTCGGGGAGATAGCTTTTTTCCGGTCATATTTGCAGGACAAACAGCGGTACACCGGCCACATTCTGTGCAGGCATATGCATCCATAATATTTTTCCAGCTTAATCCAAATACGTCTTTTGCGCCAAATTCAGGAATTTCTTCAGAAACTTCTTCTCCAACTTCTGTTAGTCCCATCATAGATTTTACTTCATTCATGATCTCAGGCATGTTTTCCATCTCTCCTCTTGGTTTCAACTTAGCATACCATGTATTGGGAAAAGCCAACACAATATGAAGATGCTTGGAAGAAGGCAGGTAATTGAGAAAGGCCAATACTGTGATAAGGTGTAACCACCACCCCGCTCTTTCAATCAAAATCATATTTTGAAGGGAAATTCCGTCAAATATGGCAGGCCCCAACCATGAGCTGATCAGTAAAGGCCCCGTTGGAGGATAGTGCTCATCACCATAACCCTGAATGACCATATCTGCTCCATTCATGGTAAATATTCCCACTATCAATACAACTTCTCCAATGAGTATGATATTGGCATCCAAAGTAGGCCAACCTTTCATTTCTGATTTTACAAAACGGGGAATTTTTAAGGCATTCCTTCGCCACAGAAAAATGAAAGTGGCAACAAACGCCAACAGAGAGAGTACCTCAATGGTGCTTATGATGACGGTGTACAACACCCCTAATATCGGTGCGAAAAATCGATGTACGCCGGTAAGGCCATCTATAATGATTTCAATCAATTCTACCTGAGTAAATAAGAACGCCACATATATAAACAAATGGAAAACAGCAGGTATCCATCTGGAAAACATCTTTTTCTGACCAAATGCAACCAATAATACATTCTTCCACCTTATTTTAGTATTGTCTTTTATCTCCAGATTTTTGCCTAAATGAATATTTCTTCTGATTACAGAAAATTGAACAAAAGCCCAGTAAAAAGCTGAGAGTATGACCAATACAAAAACAATCTGATGCAAGTCCATGTACTTATTTCATTGTTAATGACGCCAAATTACAAAATAGTAACTTAATTACAAGAAACGATACTTCGTTTTGAAGCTAAATGTAAAATTGAATTCCCTGAAATGATTTTACATTTACCAAATAATACAAAATATATATTTTCTGAATGAAAGTTTAGTTTTTGAAACATCCTCATTGCAAAATAGTCTTATCTTTAAATATGAATAAAATATATGGTTTGATGCAATAGTCAGGTAAAAATGATATTGGTGAAAAGGAGCTCAATACAATAAAACCCAACTATTTATTAAAACTATTAATAACAAAATATAAATGAAACATCCATGACAAGGATCGGACACAAAGAAAAATGATTAAAAAAAGCTCTGAAAGAGCTTAATTTCAATAGCCCCGGGTGCAACCCGGGGTTATTTGAAGTTTCAATCCTTGTTTTGGCGGGATTTTTGCCCTCAAAGCAAAAATCATGACAAAACTATTCACAGGTAACTTTTAAACAGATGAAGCTACTCGATAAAAAGCAGATCAAACAAAAGATTAAAAGACTGGCAATTGAAATACTTGAAAACAATTACGAAGAAAGCGAAATCATCCTTGCCGGAATCAATAATAATGGTTTCGAATTCGCCAAGTTACTGCAAAAAGAGATTAGATCTACAGGATATAATATAAAGGTTGATGTTTATAGACTCCATCTCAACCCTGCATCTCCGTCTACTTCTCCGGTTACTTTGAGTGTGCCCACCAAAAAAGTAGAAGGTAAAGTGGTGATTGTAACAGATGATGTAGCCAATACTGGAAGAACTATATTTTTTTCATTTCAACCTCTTATGGAAGTATTGCCTAAAAAAGTTGAAGTAGCCGTGCTTGTGGATCGGACACATAAACAATTCCCGGTAAAAGTTGATTATGTCGGGCTATCCTTGGCTACCACCTTAAAGGATCATATTGCAGTTAAGATTCTGAATGTGGAAGAAAAGGAAGTATTCCTTGAATAGACAGAGTAATTTGATTGTAACCTCTTTCAATCTAATTTGTGTAAAAATATTCTGCTACTTCCAAAGGATAATCCGTGGCTAATGCGTCTGCACCAAGTTCGATGAGTTCATTGTAAATATGAAATCCTCTTGCTTGTGCCTGTGCATCGAGGTTTCCCAATGTACCCAAAGTGACTAACCAGCCTCTTTCGTGAAGTTTTTGAATGAAGTCTGATGACTTTCTTGATGTTCCGATGAATGGCTTGACCTTTGAAAGTAAAATGCCGGTATCCAAAACTCTTGCAAGCTCGTCATCATTTCTCACATTGACAGACAAAGTAAATTCTGGTGCCGTATTTTTATAAAAGTTTACGTCATCGATGGTATACGTTATAATTTCTGCAAATCGATAAGCCTTGTATTGATACAGTAAGCTTAATAATAAATCGCGATCTACTCCCCTTTTTACATCTATAGAAAGTAAAGCTTTCCCATCTGCCCACTGAAGCACATCTTCCAGCTGGGGTACTTTGAAGGATGTCAGAGTACCTTCATCATCTTTAAGATGTAGTCCTGAAATATAACTCCATGACTGGTCAAATGACGATCCGGTGCCATTCGTCGTTCTCTCCAGAGAATTATCATGCATCAAATACAGGACTGAATCATAGCTTTGTACTACATCAAATTCTATTATAAAATCATATTGGCTCGTTATATACTGGAATGTTTCCAAACAATTTTCAGGATAACTTATAATATGTTTACCTCCTCTGTGCGCACTTATAATTGGTTTGACCGGATATGGGTACACTAAGTCTGTAATGTGAGAAGGTAAAAGTTTGGGTGGTAAAGCTTCTGAACTTTGTTTACATTTGAAGGAGGTCAGTACCAATAAAAAAGTGAGTAGGAAAACTTGAAATTTCATAAGACCCCTGTTTAAACTTCTAATTTAATGATTTTACAGTCTTCTGCATTGAGATTATTTCCATTGCTCAGTAATAATAGATTATTATTCGCGAGAAACGTAGAGGACTCTCAAAAAATAAAATACAATAACACCATTTACCAATAATGGTCATTAAACCTTATAATTATCAATCTTACAATTAAAAAACGATCCACCAGTTTATTTTTATACTTTTGGGATTGCACTGTTATAAATTTGTACTTTAAAGTGAAATAAAATTGTAAGTGATATATGCAATTAGCCCCTATAGAAAGAAGAAATAATCTCTCCCGGCATGAATTTAAAAACGAATATTTAGATAAAAATATACCAGTAGTTTTAGTAGATTTAGCCGCTCAGTGGCCAGCAATTAATAAATGGACATGGGATTTTCTAAGGAATGGTTACGGTGATCTTACAATACCTCTCTTTTCCAATGACTATCATGACCCGGGGAAAAATTACATGGAGGCCAGGAAGTTTATGTCATTTGGAGAGTATCTTACCCTGATTCAAAACAAACCTACTGATTACCGCATGTTTTTATACAATATATTTGAACATGCCCCTGAACTGATAAGTGATTTCTCCATCCCGGATATCATGGATGGTTTCATGGAAAAATTTCCGTTTATGTTTTTCGGAGGTGAAGGATCGACAGTAAGTTTACATTACGACATTGATTGCTCATGTGTGTTTCATACCCATTTCCAAACTGAAAAAAGATGTATTCTATTTGCTCCTGACCAATCCAGATTGTTGTATAAGTTGCCATTTACCGTCCATAGTTATGCAGATATTTTACAACCGGATTATACTGCTTTTCCGGCATTGCGGCATGTGAAAGGTTATGAAATCACGTTGCGACATGGGGAAACCCTTTTTATGCCTGCCATGTATTGGCATTATATGCATTATCTGAAAGGTGGTTTTTCATTGTCTTTGAGGGCGAATCCTTCACCCCTCATGAAAGTAAAGGGAGCAATGAATATAGCGAGACACTATTTTGTGGACAAGGGCATGAACCGGGTTATGGGTAAACGATGGAAGGAATATAAAATAAACCTGGCAAAATCAAGAGCCCTTAAAAGTCTTGAATCATTACCATCTTAAATTGTCCTATTATTGGCTTTGAATTGGTACTATAATAAAAAAACCTTCCCAAATTGGGAAGGTTTTTTTTTATATCAAAATCATATGAGATGTACTTTAGAATATATAACGAACACCAACTTGTAGATTCCAAACATTATTTATACTGTTTGAAAGCCGGTAAGATTCAACAGGAAACTGAGTGGTTCCAGGTATTGTATTTAAACGATATACAGGTACTCCATCTTGAATTCTTCTCAAACCAAGTAGATTATTTTGCCATTCAACTTTTGGTATTCCCCAGGTGGAATTAAACAGGTTGCCGATATTGAGAAAATCCAAAGACAACTGAATTCTGTGATTATTGGCAGGTAGCACTACGATGTCCTGTAATATTCGCAAATCAAACCTGTGAACAAATCTTCTGAGTGCGCCATTTCTATCCACAACCTGTCCTCTTTTATCCTTCAAGTATGAGTCCTGATCGATGTAGGCATCAAGCATTTGCTGTTGCATGGCTGGTGTGATGACCTGACCCGCTAATGTAAACTGCTCAAAGGTGAGTTCGGACGCATTATTAGGTACATACATTAACCTATTGGAGGCGTCTCCAAAGTTTCCAGAATAAGCATAACTAAATCTTCCTGCATTACCTCCATCATAAAATAATCCTATGGTCGTATTATGAGCCGTGTACGCAATATTTCCGATGACCCTGTTAGGTTGGTCATGTCCTGCAAAACTCAATTCCGGATTATTTCTATCTGATTGTACCGTTACTGGCCACAGAGAAATAGCCTGAGAACCACCTGCAGCGTCCAAGTCTCTTGCCTTGGATCGCGTATAGGCGATCATAGTGTAAAATCCACTGTCAAAAGACTTAGACAACTGAGCCGTAAATGAATAATAATCTGCTTTTCTTTGAGCATTGGTTAACAAAAACACATTTCTGAAATCCGGATCATTAGAGTATGCTGATAAACCGGGTAGATTTGACCTCCAGAATGGTCTCTGATCTGCACCTACAGTAGTTCCGTCAGGAGTTCTTAATACCGGATTATATGCAATCGGTGTAGAAATATCCCTTGAATAAATAAGATCTACAGTGGCCAGGATATCGCCAGGAAGCTTATGATCTATACCAAAGTTGGTCCTCCATACCTGAGGAAGTTTGAAGTTTCTATCGGTAAGGTTCAATTCATTGGATAGTTCTCCAGCGGGATTTTCAGGATTATGTGCGGTCACATCAGGGTTAAATACAATGCCTGCATCTATAACTTCCTGACCTTCATATCCAACTCCACCGCGTATAACACCGGATCCATTTACCTGATTGGACAACCATACAAAAGGAATTCGCCCGGAGAAAACACCTGTACCCCCTCTAAGCTGTGTAGATCTGTCACCAGTAACATCATAGTTAAAACCCAATCTTGGAGAAAATAATGGGTTAACTTTTGGAAAAGTACTTACATCAGGAGTAAAAGAATTACCTTCTGAATCAGTAAAAGTTTTATTAAGGTTATCAAGAAGTTGATTATTGGGGATGTCAATTGGATAAAAAGGCAAATCTACTCTTAACCCTGCAGTAAATTTTAATTTATCATTATACTGATACTCATCCTGAACGTATAATCCCAATTGTCCAAATCTGGTCTGATCTGTAGGAGGTGTAGTTGATCCATCTAAAGCGTAACCTTTTGCAAAGGCATCAGGATACACATTGGGGTTTCTATTGATAACAGCATCTACAAACTTATCATAACCTATATAGCGGTAAAATCCATTAAAAGTAGGGTTAAAAGCATTATCGAATGTCATAAATTCGAAGTTACCCCCAATAGTAAAAGTATGATTACCGGAATATATAGAAAAATTATTGGTGATATTAAAAATATTATTTTCCAATAAGTTACCTACTGTGAACAACTCATTACCCATAGTCATATAGTAAAGTAAATTGCCGGAAGCATCGGGCTCCAGAACTTCAATCATGGGAAAGTCTTGACCCCCTGGAACTCCTCTTTTGGGATCCGTTATAGAAGTATAACCTATATTCAATTGGTTGGACATATTGTTCCCAATCACTGAATTGATCTCACCTACAAATGAAGTAATGGTATTGTCTATGGTATAATTATTATTCCTAAAGTTAATGTTTTCAACTCCAGGACGTTCAGTATTTCTATACCTGGTAGAAATATACCTTATCGAGTTTCCATTGGTAGGTACGTCTCTGAAGGCATCATACCTGTTAAATCTAAAAGCCATCTTATGTTTACTCGATAAATTGTAATCCAATCTTACATTTATTCTTTCTCCCTGGGAAGCAAATGGATAACCATCAGGAGCACCCGTATCATAACCGTAGAGAGAACTCAATCTGTCCCGTACAAAGTTTGCCTGCTCGATAGGAACTCTGGAAATGAATTGACCATCGGGTGTTTCACCGGGTCTGGCTGCTCTTTTTAGAAGCGGAGGAGTAGCTTCCTTTTCTCTTTCGTAGCTGACAAAAAGAAAAAGTCTGTTCTTAATGATAGGGGCTCCTACTCTAAAACCCATTATCTCTGACTTTGCATCGCCTGTATTAATCCTTGTATCTCCAATTTTGCTACCTGTCATCTGATCATTTCGTAGAAAGTAGTACACAGATCCTTCCACATTATTGGTTCCTGATCGGGTAATGGCATTCACGCCTGCTCCTGTGAATCCTCCCTGTCTTACATCATAGGGCGCCAGGCTGACCTGCACCTCCTCAATAGCGTCCAATGATACAGGTGTACCTCCGGCAAACTGAGCAGACCCCAACCCAAAGTTGTTATTGTAAATATTGCCGTCAATGGTATAATTATTAAACCTTGAATTAGTTCCGGCAAAAGCATTTCCATTGGATTGTGGCGTAAGCCTTGTGAAATCACTGATATTTCTACTAATGGTTGGTAAAGCGTTAATCCTGTCTTTGGTAAGGTTTAATGAAGCACCGGTTCTATCTGAATTTAAAACCGCATCCCTGACTCCGCTCACCAATATTTCATCTAAATACACACCTCCCTCTTCGAGGATAGGATTGAGTATAAAATTTTGTCCGAGCGAAAGTACAATTTCATCCATAACAAAATCTTTATAACCTATAAATGTTACAGTCACTAAGTACGGTCCTCCAACCCTCATGTTGGGAAGGGTATATCTTCCTTCCACATTGGTTACTGTGCCATACACTGTACCCGAAGGTTTGTGAAGAGCCACCACGTTAGCGCCCGGAAGCGATCCTCCGGAATCGTCGTTTACAGTACCCTGCATGTTGGCAGTCGTCACTCCCTGTGCATTCATACCTGATATGCCTAAAAGGAATATCGAAAGCATGAGAAAATTCTTAAGTAAATGAAGTCTCATAAATCTAAGTTTTATTAGTTTTTACTGATTAATACTAAATCACCGCAAAACTAATATTACTAAATTAAGGCAATGTTAAATTGTATATATTATTTTTCCACATTTGTTAATAAAATAAGATTCCCTCACTTGCCGAATATTTACTCTTTCTTTTCAGCATAAATGACATAATGCAGCATCTAGTTATGGTGAATAGTGTAATTTAATAATATAATTCTGCCATCATGCATCTTACACTGCCCCCACCAAATGTTTCTATTGTAGAAATGTCTGTAAATAATACCTCTGTATGGGTTTTTATTTTAGTGATTTGTTCTTCATCGAGTGCCTGGAAGGCCTGTTTAGACATAACCAAATAACTTTTGTCCCGGCCTTTTACCTGTAACATATTCCCTGCAAATTTTTCCATTTGATCAAAGCTGATCTCAATGATGTCTTTTCCTGTTTTATTAAAAGTACTGATGAGTTTTTGTTGGTCACCTTTGTCTTTTACAGATTCCATACAAATGACTACAAAGTTTTCCCCAAGAGCCATCATGACATTGGTGTGATAGATGGGTACATTATTTCTGTCGACAGCGTCAAAAATGACCGCAACATAGTCGTTTAATATAGCCCATTTGTCAAGTAGGTGTACGTCGGTACGGACGCTTCTACATGCATATGCTATGGAATGCGGTCGATCTAAAATCATACTTCCCGTTCCCTCCAAAAAAAATCCCTCTTCTTCATAATATTCAAATGAGTATCGTCGGGGCAGTTTGTATTTTTTGGATAGCATTTCTATAATGTCTTCCCTGCGTTCTTCTCTTCTTATTTTAGAAAACATAGGATACGTAATCACTTTACCATCCTGGTGAAAAGATATCCAGTTATTGGGAAACACTGCATCTGGTTTTATCGGTATGTCCGTATCTTCGATCACTTCAACTTTTACTCCCACCTCTCTCAGTGCATGTACGAATTGGTCAAACTCTTGCAATGCCCTTTCTGAAATTTCCTCAGAAGAGAAGGATGTCTCCCTGCTTTGAAAAGTGTTATTTTTTGCAGTTTCCTCATTAAACCCAAAGTGTTTGGGTCTTATCATCAATATGGTATCCGTTATTTGCTTTTTCATAGGTCGTGAATTGTTGGTTTAAATAGATAGCTGTTTATTGAAACGAAATTAATTAGTACTTATCCGTTTAATCTAAAAAGTATAATTGTAGAGATGTACTATTAAATGCTTTCTATCAGGTTTGTCACAAATTTACAATTTTGATGCTACAACATAACTTTTTTTTATATTCAGCACCATAATTAAAGACAGATTCTTTCCTAATCAACATTCCAAAATCTTATGAAAATATACTTCATTCAAACCGGAGGAACCATCGATAAAGATTATCCGAAAAAAATTGCTGGTAGAGGCTTTGAAATCGGCTCCCCCGCTGTCACTCGTATTCTCGATAGTCTGGAAACCCATTTTCAATATGTAATCGTACCACTTCTTCAAAAGGACAGTCTCGATTTAGATATTTCAGATAGAGAGTTAATTCTTAATGCTGTAATGGAGTCTCCTTCTGAAAAAATTGTCATTACCCACGGTACAGATTCTATCCTTGAAACCGGAATGTTCTTGCAAAATGCTCAAATTCCTAAGACAGTTGTGCTCACAGGTTCATTCAAACCGGAAAGGTTTACCGGCTCAGATGCCATGTTTAATTTAGGTACAGCTGTAGCCGGTGTTCAGATCCTGTCTCATGGAGTGTACATTGCTATGCAAGGAATGGTAGAAAAAGTGGATGGAATTTCCCGCAATAAAATATCCGGAAAATTTATTTCAAAACATAAAAATGAACTTTGAATATTGTTATAATAGGAATATTTTATTTAATTTTAATTCAACTATCAATTTAAAGTTATGCAAATCATTACATCTGACAAAATGCCCATATCCAGTGGACATTACTCCATGTGTGTAGAACATAATGGAACATTGTATTTAGCCGGACAGTTACCGGTTGATCCGGAAACTAAAATGATTCCCGATGGAATAGAAGCACAAACCAAATTGGTATTGAATAATATTAAAACCATTGTGGAAGCAGCTGGAAGTAGTATAGATAAAGTAATTCATGTGAGGATATATGTTTCAGATATTGCACTTTGGAATAAAGTGAATGCCATTTACACCCTATTTTTTAAGGACCACAAACCAGCAAGAGCTGTAATACCCACGGGTCCATTGCATTATGGGTGTCTGATAGAAGCAGAAGCCATCGTTGCAAAGTGATTTTAGCAATATTCACATAGAATGTATTTTGTGGTTTACCTTATAATTTTATTACTGTAAGATCGCATGAAATAACTGACATTTACCTGACTTTTGCCACCAGGCTTATGTATTTACTTCTTCTAACTCCTATTGCAATTCATGGGCTGTTATTGAAAATAATGATAGCATTAAAATAAATTATATAATTTGCAGTAAATACTTGTCTATGATTGCAGAAAAGGATATCCTCAAGTGTCATGAAATCATTCAACCTTTTATCCATCGGACTCCTGTTTTTACTTCATCGTTAATAAATGAAATATCGGGATGTAAGCTCTACTTCAAATGTGAAAATTTCCAAAAAACAGGTTCATATAAAATGAGAGGAGCTCTCAATGGAATCATGAACCTGAGTGGGGAACAGAAAAATAATGGAGTGGTCACTCATTCTTCTGGAAACTTTGCCCAGGCATTATCTAAAGCAGCTCAGATCCTGGGGGTTAAAGCATACATAGTCATGCCTTCTTCTGCTCCGGCAGTTAAAAAAGAAGGAGTGCGCTCCTATGGTGGACACGTCATAGAATGTGAACCCACCATAGAAGCAAGAGAATCAACTGCTCAGGAAATAATCGAAAAATATGGGTCTTCATTTATCCATCCCTCCAATGATATACCCGTGATCACAGGACAGAGTACTGCTGCAAGGGAATTGCTTCAAACTCATTCTACGCTTAATGCCATATTAACCCCGGTTGGAGGAGGAGGACTTATAGCAGGTACAGCCTGTTCAGCATATTACTTTGGAAATGAATGTGAGGTAATAGGTGCTGAGCCTGAAGAAGCCAACGATGCATATCGCTCCATGATCTCCGGCAAAATTGAAACCAATACTACCACCCATACTATAGCAGATGGCTTAAAGACCAATCTGGGAAACCATAATTTCCCCATAATACTGGAGTTGGTTAAAGAGATCATTACCGTAAGTGAAATAGAAATATTAACAGCTATGCGTCTCATTTGGGAACGCATGAAAATAATAGTTGAGCCTTCCAGTGCCGTTGCACTAGCAGCAGTATTCAAAAAATCTGAAAATTTTGCTAACAAAGAAGTGGGAATTATTATCTCGGGAGGAAATGTCGATTTGCAGGCTTATTTTGATGGTTTAGGAATAAAAAAATGATAATTACTCAGCTATTTACCCCCAAAAGTCCCCAAAGCTTTAGGGGTGAGCAAAACTGATGACAAAATTTAACGTTTTCCATTGATATCTGAGTAGTTACAAAAAATGAATGGAATGATTAAATGAAACGCACATGACAGGTTTGGAGACACAAAGGTGAATGATTAATAAAAAGCTCTGAAAGAGCGAAATATCAATAGCCCTGGGCTTCAGCCCAGGGTTAGGATATGAAAAAGACATCGTTTTGGCGGGATTTTTGTCCCCAAAGCTTTGGGGACAAAAATCGTGACAAAACCATCCACCGAATTAATTTTAAACAGATGAACTTATATGTTAGCAAAAAATATTCAAATACGTAAAGCAATAAAAGAAGACCTTCCCCAAATCCTGGAACTCGTTATAGAACTCGCTGTTTACGAAAGAGCCCCGGATGCGGTCACAGCCTCATTGGCAGATTATGAAGAAGGCTTCTCGACTGGTTTATTTGATTGTATAATCGCCATAGCTAATCAAAAGATGATAGGAGTGGCTCTATTCTTCCCAACTTTTTCAACATGGAAGGGTCGAATGCTCACTTTGGAAGACCTGGTAGTTACAGAATCTTTTAGGAAGATGGGTATAGGACAACTTCTTTTCGATGCGGTGTTGGAAGAAGCCAAGAATACCGGATGCCGCCTCCTGAAATGGCAGGTTTTAGACTGGAATATTCCCGCTTTGCGTTTTTACGAGAAAAACAATGCGATCATAGAAACAAACTGGTGGACGGGAAAAATAATCTTTGATCAGTAATCTCTCGATATCATAAAATGAGCCAACTCTTCCAAATGTGTAATAACTTCATTTCTCACAGAGATGCTTTTTAAGTGTGAAATACCCAGGTGCAAATAGGCTTCTTTGAGCAGGTTTGCATATTCTTTCACAGCCAATTCTGTATACAGTGATTTTACGTAATGAATTTTTTCTTCAGGCATCATATCTTTCGAGTTAAAATAAGTCAGGAGTTTTTCTTTTTGGTCTGGAGTGCTTAGTTCAAGAGACTTCAAATACAGGTAGGTTTTTTTATTGTTGATAATGTCTCCCGCATGAATTTTTCCTGTTTTATCCATCTCACCAAAAACATCTAAAATATCATCCTGAATTTGAAAAGCAATACCTATGTTTTTTCCAAACTCGAATACATGCTCCTGATCGTTTTTGCCGGCTTCCCCAATCATAGCTCCTAACTTCAGGGCCGCCCCCAAAAGTATAGAAGTTTTCTTTGTAATCATCCCAATGTAGTCATCTATGGTAATGTGATCTGAATGTTCATAATCCATATCCAATTGTTGCCCTTCACATATCTCTATGGCTATTTGACTAAAATAATGAGATGCTTCGTGAGCCAATGTCTTGTTATTCAATGAAAGGAGATACTGAATGGCGTATATCATCATAACATCTCCAGAAAGGATAGCATTAGGTACACCAAACTTCATGTGCACAGATGGAAAACCTCTCCTTTTTTCAGCATTATCCATAATGTCATCGTGCAGTAGAGTAAAGTTGTGGAAGATCTCTACAGCATAAGCTGCTGGCAAAGAACGGTAAAACTCACCGGAAAAAATGTGTTCGGCCATTAGCACCAATACAGGTCTGATTCGCTTTCCCGATGTATCCAATATATAATGAATGGGATCATACAAGCTAGGTGGTTGACCTTCATTCAATTGGTCTTTAAGAAAGTGTTCAAAAGATTCCTGATATCGTTTTAAAAATTCCATAGGCTGATTATGCGCAACAAAGGTAATGATAGATAGGAAAAAATTATAACCGTATAATGCATTCCGACTTTTCAATTCAACTGATTCCGAAAAATTAAAAAAAAGAATATCTATGAATCCTTGTCTTGCAAAGTATAATCCTTTCTTCTTTTGCTATAGCTGAGTCGTTACAAATATATTCATGTAAAATAGTTACAGTAATATCTTTAATCAATCATTATATATACATGATTAACAATATTATATGCATAAATAAAAATACATTGTATTTGTGGTATCCACAGTTGTATTTCCACCATTACTCTATGCAATAATCATTACAAATCCTGATACCTGCCTTACTCAACCTGTTGTCATTTTAAAATACGGATATTGTCACCTGTTGAATATTAAATGTACGATGATGGGTTTCGATCAAAAAGTCCTCACACCCGGATTTGGTAAATGCCTTCACTTCTCTCATTTCATTCAAACTTTAATCTTACTTTTGCACGATTTTGAGAGAAATTTCATTGTAAAATTATATGCAATACTTACAGGTAGAAAACATCAGCAAATCTTTTGGAGATAAGATACTTTTTTCGAATATATCATTAACCATCTCCAAGGGGGAAAAAATAGCCCTCATAGCTAAAAATGGGAGTGGTAAAACCACTTTACTAAAAGTTTTGGCTGGGGAAGAAAGTGTGGAAGGAGAAAACGCAAAAGTCATCATAGCTAAAGACATACGTATAGCCTACCTCCTTCAGGATCCTCAATTTAACGAAGAAGAAAGCATCCTGGCAGCTGTGTACCAATCAGATCAACCCGCTGTCAAAGCATTTCGTCTATATGAAGAAGCTATGCTTAATGGAGATCAAAGTGGTATCCAAAAACAACTGGGTATTCTTGAGGAACTGGAAGCATGGGATATCGAATCACGCGTCAGAGAAGTGCTGGGAAGACTTTCTATAACCAGGCTGGATCAGAAAATGGGAGAACTATCCGGTGGACAGGTAAAAAGAGTTGCACTTGCTAAAATCCTTATTGACGATCCAGATTTTTTGATTTTAGATGAACCCACAAACCACCTGGATCTGGAAATGATTGAATGGCTGGAACAGTATCTAGCTCAAAATAAAATTACACTCTTTATGGTTACCCACGACCGGTATTTTCTGGAAAGGGTGTGCAATACCATCATCGAGTTGGATCGAGGGCAACTGTATACATATCGGGGAAATTATTCTCAATATCTCGAAAAACGGGAAATGCGTATGACCAGTGAAGGATCTAATTTGATAAAAATGCAAAGGCTTTTCACCAAAGAACTGGACTGGATGCGACGACAACCCAAAGCCAGAACTACTAAAGCCAAATCAAGGATAGATCAATTTGAAATAATAAAGGAGAAAGCTTCAGAAAAAATAGTCGCTGACGCACCGGAGTTCATTATACAATCTGCAAGATTGGGCAGTAAAATACTCGAAATGCACAATGTGTCCAAATCTTTTGATGACACTCAAATACTATCTGAATTTTCCTATAAATTCAAGAAAAATGAAAGGTTGGGGATCATTGGGCCTAATGGAGCTGGCAAGAGTAGTTTTCTGCATTTAATTACAGGAATTCTGGCTCCTGACATCGGAAGGATAGTCGTAGGCGAAACCATTGTATTTGGCCATTACACCCAGGAAGGACTAACGGATGCCAGTCATAAAAAAGTAGTAGATGTGATCAGGGACATTGCTGAATACATTCCACTTGAAAAAGGTCTGAAACTTACGGCCGAGTCGCTGTTGGAAAAATTCCTTTTCCCGCGATCACAACAACAAGTGTATGTAAGTCAACTCAGTGGTGGAGAAAAAAGGAGACTCCACTTATTGACTATCCTTATGAAAAACCCAAACTTTCTGATTCTTGATGAACCTACCAATGATCTCGACATCATCACCCTGAATGTTTTGGAAGAATACCTTGAATCCTATAAAGGTGTACTCGTAATCGTTACCCATGACCGTTATTTTATGGATAAACTTGTAGATCATCTTTTTATCATGGAAGGAAATGGCTTCATCAGAGATTTTAACGGCACCTACACCGACTACATCTCTGAAAAAATGAACATCATACCAGAAACCACAACGGTGAAACAACCTCAGGTCAAATCTCCACATCCGGTAAAACTAAAATCTTTTGATACAGAGAGAAAAGAATTGAAAAAACTGGAAAAAGTCATAGAATCTCTTGAAAAAAGAAAAGAAGAAATCAATCAATTTTTTCTCAATCCAAACCTGGAAGCCTCCAGTATAGAGGAATTATCCAAAGAGTTGGGATATATACTCCGGACTTTAGAAGAAACTGAGGAAAAATGGATGGAACTCGCAGAGATCATTGGCTAATTGATACAACAGAGTATGCATCAGGTTTTATTCCTTTTGGTTTTTTGACTTTCTGACCAATTAAGCTCGTAGATCTTAGCTGACAGTGAGCGGTGAGCGGTGAGCGGTGAGCGGTGAGCGGTGAGCGGTGAGCGGTGAGCGGTGAGCGGTGAGCGGTGAGCGGTGAGCGGTGAGCGGTGAGCGGTGAGCGGTGAGCGGTGAGCGGTGAGCGGTGAGCGGTG
>JBGTBR010000051.1:0-3578 GCA_041749255.1 Saprospiraceae bacterium | reverse complement strand
GATTCAACCATTAACTGGATAAAGCATAATTAATGTTTATAACAATGGCACTATAAACAATACCGCACCGACTAAAAAAACAAAAGTCAGAAAGTGAATCATAAAATGGTTTCGGCGCAGGTAAATGAATTGTTGGATGGCGCGAAACAACCAAAATATAGAATTTCCCATCAAAAACGCATGACCTAAACGGGTGTTCAGCAACTCGGAAGGAAAACAAAAACAAACGAGAGCAACAAACATGAAAAAGTAAATAATCTGATTGTTTAAAATCTGCATTATGGCTTTATTGACAAAACCCATTTTGCTCAATTCCTGATCCCATTTAAAAATTTTCCAAAATAAAATATGAAACAGGGCAAAACCCGCAGAGTATATTCCGCAAATAATGATAATAGTCGTCATGATTTTTCCACTTTACTTCAAAGCCCTAAAATAATTCAAATACCACTCATTATTTCCAAAATTCAAAGTGTTTATCACAGATTTTTAATGTACTAAACTGTACCTCTTCCTTTATCCAAAATAGAGTTTTTTGTTGATAAATAAATACATGGGTTGGGTCTCTGCGGTAATACCAAGTTGGGAAATGTATACTTTCATGATATAGGTTGGTCATGCAATATAATGCACCACCAGGATTGAGCAACCGCTTTAGCAACCGGAATTCTTCAAGTGGGTCAAAAAAATGTTCTATGACTTCACAGCTTACGATGTAATCATATGTATTTTTCAGTAATTCGGGATAAGGATGAAAATAGGGGTCGTACTGTTGAATGGAATATCCGTGATCGTTAAGCAATTTTGAAATAACAGGCCCGGTGCCCGCACCAAAATCCAAACCTTTATGTTCCGTTGAAAAAGTATTCATTACAGCCGTTGTAATCGGAGATACAAATTGCTGATATCTCAGATCATTTATATCGTTGTTGTGTTCTTCATATCTGGCTTTTTCTGTCTCTGCATCGGGATACTGATTTCGGGGAAGAAATATGCCTCCACACTGCTCACAAAGGCAATATTTCCCGTCAGAAAAAGGCGACGAAACGGATTGACACAAGGAACATTTTATGACCTGATTCATTTATTTGTTGTGGATCATATTACTCTATCAAGAGTGAAAATCATTATTACTAAACGAGATGTTTGAATTTTCATACGTGAATGATGGAAACCAAAACCTGGTTTTTTATATAGATCCTGGCACATTTTCCAAATAATCATCGAGGGATACACCGTCCAAAGGCCAGACCATAAATATACTGCAATTGCCGGCTGTCGGATCTTCAAGATAATGGTAAATAGGTTGTACCAATTGAAATCCGGCTTTTCGTTGGGGAGTGACCGTGGGGTCAGTAATTTCATTCAATCTCAATTTCTCACAATACTCCACTATGGTCAATTCATCTTTGTACATTGCGTACCCAATCGTCATTCCGATGGTGATCTGACCTTTCATACCCAGCTGCATAACCGTATCCTGATGGGCTTTATACAATTCCGTGGAAAGCTTCAGGCCTCTGTATTCCGGTAAAACGCCGATATCAAACTGATACAACCAATCACCGGCAGGTACATGAGAATGCGTTATCCAAAGATGATCCGTCATTTCCATTAAGGTATGGTCTATTTTTGGAAAATGAACCCTTTGTGTACTGGATGAAGCGATCACTTTTTCGCCATCGCAAATGACCAGCTGTCCTTCAGGAAATACTGTAAGGTGATTGGCAAATTGTTCTTTAGTCAACAATTCTTCTTTTGACAATGTAGGAAAGCAAATGTGTTGAATCGTTTCCATTTGTCCAACATCCTTCACATTAGCTGGCCTGATTGTGTATTTTCCATCTTTTGTTTTTCGATGTATCATGATCTACAGGTCATTTTAACTGTTTTAAATAAAGTAACCCGCCAGTAAATATAAAACAGTAGTGGTTATTAAAACTACAATTTGCGTGGGCATTTGTGTCATACTATGGATAATCATGTTGGTTTTAGTAGCTTGTGCGACCAGAACCCTGTTGTCGGAAAAGAAACAGGCTGCATTTCCCCATACCGTACCAGATGCCAATGCCCCCTGTACCAACCAAAAATCTGCACCTGATTGCTGAGAAAGCAATGCGGTTACTGGGATTAAGATGGCATATATTCCCCATGTCGCACCTGAAGCCCAGCTTACCACCGCAACCATTATAAAAACCAAAACCGGTAAAAGTTGAGGATTCAACATATCGCCCAGTTTACTTTCGACCAGCGCATTAAAACCCAGCACATCCTGTACTTCCTTCAGCATATATGCAAAACCGAGAAGTACCAAAACAAAAGTCATGCTTTCCAGACCTTTTATGAAATGATGGGATATTCTGTCAAAAGTCATAGCTCCTGAAAACAAATACAAAAAATAGGTGATGACCAAAGCAGTCGCCACACCCCTCAAAGCATCAATATTGGATGTAAATCCTTCCAATGTGAGTATATCATCTGTCCAGTCCATAGGATAAGGGAATACAGTAAAAATCATTAATAGGGATAACGGAATATAGAAATACCATAATTTTCCTTTGTTTTTATTGGGCTCTTGATCAGATTGGATTTCGACGTAACTTTGAGATAGCCCTTTGGTTTCATTTGATAACCCCATATCTTTCATCAGGGGAATTTTATCCCAGATTACAATCAATGCTACTGCAAGAGAAACCCAGGCGGCATAGTTATATACAATCGTATTAGAAAATGCACTTATAGGGTTGGAATGTACCGCTGACACTGAATCTATTGTCATTAATTGAGATCCATAAAAGATGGTCCACGTCGATATTGGAACAATTATAGTAATGGGAGTACTGATCAGACTTAAAATCATAGCCAGCTTTTCTCTTGCAATATTGAATTTGTCCGTTATGGGTCTCATGGTATTGCCGACGGTCAGCACATTCAAATAATCATCGATAAAGAACATGATGCTCAAGATGAAACTCATACTTAAAGCATCTCGCTTAGACTTCACATACTTCCCTGAGGTTTCTACCAATTTATTGATTCCCCCTGAAGATACCAAAAGTTGAACCAGGCTCCCATACAGCATACATACCAGGATAATCCAAATCAACCCGTAATTATGTCCGTCCCTTGCAATAGTATCTTCAAAGGCGGCGAGCATATTCATTGGAAACCCAAGCCCTTTTTCTTCTCCAAAGCTAAATACTTCCGCAGCGATATCCGGATCTCCGTACATGGGTATCAAAAAAAATCCAACGGAACAGCCGACAATCAATGATTCCAAAACTTTTTGGGTCATAACAGCCAGACCTAAAACAATAAATGCTGGTACCAAAGCAACCCAACCGATGACCATAAAGAGGGCTGAGCAAAGTAAAAAAGCGCTTCCTAAGATGATGGATACCCTTTTCATCCTTACAGTAAAAGATGCACTATTTTTATTCATATGGTTAAAAAAGGAATGGTAATAAAAATTGAGAAACTACTCTGCATCTGGTATTAATGAGTTGTTTTGTCATGATTTTTGCGATAGTTCAGACAAATTTTTCCCTATTGACGGGACAATAATCTTCATCTTGGCA
>JBGTBR010000050.1:0-55322 GCA_041749255.1 Saprospiraceae bacterium | reverse complement strand
GAAAATGATTACACAAGACGCATTTACTCTAGGCAAAAGCCTAATTCTTACAATATTAGCAAAAATGGATAAGGTTAACAAATCCAGGCAGAGATTCATTGTAGAAGTTTTGCTATTATTTTTAAGTCACCGTGGTAGAATGAATTTTTTACAAATGGAAAGACAAGGAAATAAAAATGAGAAAAGTTATCGCTATCAATTTGAAAAACCATTTAATTGGATGAAATTCAACACTAATTTGATAAAATCTTCTTGTAGCAACGAATTGATAATCGGTTTTGATCCTAGCTACATAACAAAGAGTGGCAAGTGTAGTCCTGGTTTAGGTTATTTTTATTCAGGGTGTGCAGGTCAATACAAAAGAGGATTAGAAATAGGAAATTTTGCAGTTATAGACATCAGACAAAATACAGCCTACCATTTAGAAGCGACCCAAAGTCCAAGTGCAAAAAGAGATAGAATAAATAAGAACAAAACATTAGTAGATTATTATTCTGAACTAGTTGCAAGCAAAGCTTCTCAGCTCCAACAGGTCAGTACTGTTTTAGTGTGCGATGCTTATTTTGGAAAAAAGAAGTTTGTTGATAAGATTTGTGACCACACAGAATTAGAATTAATAAGCAGATTAAGAGATGACGCTAATTTACGGTATTTATATACTGGAAAAAGAAAGGGAGGAAAAGGAAGACCTCGTAAATATTCGGGTAAGGTAGATGTCAAAAATATTGATAATCGGAAAATAAAATTATCTTATGAATCAGAAGGGATTAAAATATATTCAGCCGTTGTACACAGTATCGGGTTAGATCGCAAAATCAAATTGTGTTATGTTGAATTCACCAATGAAAATGGTAAAATAATTACCAAATTATTTTTTAGTACAAATCTAGAAAGGGCAGCAGAGCAAATATTGAAATACTATCAAGCTAGATATCAGATGGAATTTGTGTTTAGAGACGCAAAGCAATATACAGGGTTAGAACAATGTCAGGCCAGAAATGAAAACAAACTGGATTTTCATTTTAATGCATCATTGTCTGCAATATCAATAGCCAAAGTAATAGCAAGACATGGAATAAATGAAAATGAATCAATACCCATATCCGTAGCGAATATAAAAATAGAATTACAGAACAGAAATATGATCTACAGAATATTTTCAATCTATGGATTTAACCATAAATTGATAAAAATTAATCAATTTTATAAACAGGTGCTGAATTTAGGTAAAATAGCAGCTTAATTTTTTACCGAACCATTGTAAATACATGTTTTATAAATTTTTTATCAATACCAACACCTTTATCTTTAATATTTATGCACAATTTGTCATCATTATTGTTGAGAGACAGGATTATAAATGGATTATTTTCACTGTATTTCACGGCATTATCAATGACATTATCCAAGGCACTTTTAATATGTAATTTATCTCCTTTAATCCATGTATTTACGGCATTATCTTCAATGATTAAAACTCCTTCTTTTAAATGGAATCTTAATTCCCAATAATCAACTATTTCTTTCACTATAGAGCGGATATCTAACCTGCTCATTTGAACCAATTCACGTTTACTTTCTAATTTGGTAAGAGATAGCACTCTATCAATGTGTAGTTTGATTTTGTTGTTATCTCTCCTTATAATTTCTAATAATTTTTCTCCAGGGCTGGTATTTACATGATTATTGAGCACATTAACTGCTAATCCTATAGAAAAAACAGGAGTATTCAGTTCATGGGTAAAATTGTTGATAAATTCATGGGTAATATAATTTAATTGGATTTCCTTAGTTAGTACTGAAACGATCCAGGCTATACAGATAATTAATAAAAGAAAAAATATTATACTTGGTATTATGAGTGAATTTAATCGTCCCAATAAATATTTATTGGCATTTGTAAGATAAACCAAGATAAATACCTGATTTCTTGATATTGATGCAAGGTAGCCATTCAAAGCCAATCGATAAGTAAAACGATCATCTTTCCGGAAGTCTGACGAAGAAGTGAGAATCACTTCATTTAATTCGTTAATTAATTCAAATTGAAAGGTTGTCTTCACTCCATTTAATTCCATACGATATTTCAAAAAATCACTCAAAAAGTAAGATGCTGTATCCATTAGTAAATGGATGGGCATGGTGAAATAAGAAGTATCATTTGTTATGGCAGTTCCTATCAGATATGACAATTCGTTCTTAAATGCAAGATCATGTTCAATTGCACTCAAGGTATTACCCATTTTTTCATCTAGTTGGATCTTGTTAAGTGTCAAACCTATTTTTAAAGAATGATATTGGTATATACCAAGTCCGATAATACTTATCACACATATACTGTAAATTGCAATTCGCATACCATAATATCGTTTAAGCTAAGTTGTGTATAATTTTAAAGAAAACAGAAAATTTAACTTTTCATTTACCTTTTTGAGTTATCATTAATCAATTGGTTTTCAATAATAGTATACATTTGTCCTAGTCGATAACCATTTAGAAGACAAGAAAATATCGTAAACTACAAAAAGTTGAAATATTTTGTTCTGCTTCAAATGAATACATATTTTCCTGGCCAGAATTCCACTTTTATTATTGCTTTAACGATTTACTGGAAGAGTCCTGGTCAGGAAATGTGTAATTTAAAAATAAAGGGAAATAAAATATTCTGAGAGGTAGTGGTGGGGATGCAGGACTATCGTATCACGATTAATTCACTTTAAAAGCTAATTTCTCACAGCTGAATATTGAAACAGTTCTCCGAGTTTTCTTGATAAACCACTGACCTGAATGACTGTGTCAAAAGGACTCATTCCATCAACATCAATGCATTTTGGACTCTTTCAATCAAAATAGTAAAGAACCACCATACGTGTTTATTCATATTACAGCTAAAAATAAAAATCTCCCAACCCTTTATTGATTGGGAGACAGAAACAACTGAGCACGTTGCTTTCTCTATCGGAATATCATAATTGCGTTAATTTCGCTTCACATTTTCCAATATACCCTCATTATCAAATACCACCTGGGCGTCTCTGAATCCTTTATTAATGGCTTTGATCTTTGCTTTTTCAGCTTCCTCCAAAGAATGATATCCACTGCAAATAAATATAGTCCAACCACCTTTTGTCCATTGCTCAACACGACCTATGTCTTTTGCATTGGAAATATCAAACCACAATGGATCTTCATAGGATGCCAGGCGAACTTTATATTGACTCTTTCCTTTAAATAGGCTTTCTGTCATATAGCTACTGGGACTATCAAAATCCAAATTAGAAAATAGCAATTCCATTTTAGATGTATTGAGCTGTTCTTTAGTAACGAATGCATCCTGAAAGCCTTGATTTTTAACAGTCTTAAGGACTTCTCTTGCATGATTTTCATCAAAGTAATACCCCAGTCGCAGCTTTACCATATTGGATTCACTGACCTGATATAGATTGCCGTATTTTGCCAAATTCTTAAATTTGTTGGCATTGTCAACTGACTTGCTGAATGCGGCTAATTGAACAAAATAGACCATGGCACCATTTTGAACAGGTTCATTCAGAGAAACCATTCTGGCCGCCTCGAGATCCATAATCATCGGTTTAGCTCTTTCTTCTTGAGGGTTATCCATTACATATGGTTGAGGGATAATGGTCTCATCCAACTCTTCATCCTGATTGGCAATTTCACTTAAAGTTATAAGCTCATCTTCGATTTCCTTCAACCATTCTTCCTTTTCTTGTCCCTGGTTTACGACGATCATTTGAGGTTCTTCTTCCACCTTATCTATTCCCTTTCCAGTATCATCTAGGGGAATGAAGTCAATATATTGAAAAACAATATCTCTGTCTAAAGCTTTTACTCCTTTGTATATATCCAAATTACCCATCCCCCCTATTCTATTGGATGAAAAATAAAATGTCTCGTCATTATCAACAGTCATAAATGGAAACACGTCATCTCCAGGAGAATTTATACCATTACCCATGTTTACAGGCCTGGCCCATTGGTCACTTTTATATTCAGTCACGAAAATATCATAACCCCCAACTCCGTGGTGATAGTCAGATGAAAAAAACAATCTATCCTTTCTTACAAATGGAGTAATTTCATTACCTGGTGTGTTAATTTCAGGTCCAAGATTGACAGGTTCAGTCCATTCACCACTTTTAAATTCACTCACATACAGATCATAACCTCCATATCCGCCCGGTCTATTTGAGCTAAAATAAAGTACAGTACTATTTTTTGTGAGGAAAGGATAAGTAGACGAATAACCTGTCATGTTGTGAGGGAAGTTCTTTTCATTTTCGAAATCGCCATTCTCCAAAGCGTCTGCAATCATGATATAGTTTTCATTTTCCTGATCGTAACCTGGAATATAATTGTCTCTGAAATTATTAAATGACACGGCACACATCTTGTAATCATCAGAATAAGATATAGGGCCTAACTTATAATTCTCCTTCATAGCAGATCTGAGTGGCAGAATATTTCTGTACTTGGGAGAGATGTGGTCTGTATATAAAAGTTTACTTCCTGGGATGACCTCCATTTTTTGATTTATTGACTTAATATCGTCTCTAAATGATGAAAAAATCCATTTATCCTTAAAAGCCACTGGGCCAAAATCAGAAAAAGGAGAATTTCCGCCAAATGGAGATATTTCATAGGATTCTTCATTTGCCAATAAGCCTCTGGCTATATCACAACCAGTGAGCCAATATCGACCTCTTGACTCATCCATTTCCATAAGTCGGGAAAAAACTTTAGTTGCAGAATTATAATCCGCTACTTTTTTATACGCTTTACCAAGTAAAATTAAATGCTCAGCATTCAATGCAGCCAAATCGTCGGCTTTTTTCAACCATAGAATGGCTTCAGAGTTTTGGTTGGTATAAAAATGAGCTTCTGCTAATTTTTTCATAGCCTCAGCATCAGTTGGATCTGTCTTTAAATGAAGTCCATAGTGATAAATAGCAAGATCAAAAGCGTGTAGATTAAATTGTTTGTCCGCTTTCAAAAGATAATCCTGCCCTATACCGTTGTTAATCAAAACAAATGGCATAATGAATACGAAGGTGAGTAGCTTTCTTAACATTTTTCTGGGTTTGATAAAATAAACAAACACATTAACTACTTCAAAGATACATAAATTATTTATTTAACATAACATTACATATAAAAAAATAATTACATATTAATTTTTAACATTAAAAACCAAAATTATAATTACTTTTAACCACAGTTGATCGTAAGTGTAAAAACTATTTGATTTAAAAATCTCAATGGATCATATCTATATGCACTGCAAATTAGTAATATTTTTTTTAATATGTGTCATCAGTTCATTTATATCACCTGTTTCAGGGCAGCAATTACAATATGTGCAGGGAGAAATTCTCATAAAAATAGAAAATGACCAAAACCCTTTTCATGTTTTAAAAAAGTACAAGAAATATAAAAATGCCAATTCAAAAATTCAGATTGAACAAGTCATCAAAGAACCCCTTAATATTTGGACAGTAAAAATTGATTATACCATAATAGATGAACTTGCATTTTCTAAAGACCTGTTGAAAGATAGTCTGATTTTAGCTGTACAACCCAATTACATTTCACATTACAGACTCAAGCCTAATGATCCTCAATATAGTAATCAGTGGCAATTCGTCACTGCCCAATCAAGTGATGGTATCCAATCCCATACTAATATTGAGGCCGCATGGGAAATTTCAACCGGAGGAGTTACGACTTCTGGCGATACAATTGTTGTATGCATTATCGATGACGGAATATCAAAAAACCATGAAGACCTGGAGGGCAATTTGTGGATTAACCGTTTTGAAATTCCCGGAAATGGAATAGATGATGACGGTAATGGATACGTCGATGATTATTTTGGCTGGGATGCTATGAATGATGATGATAATGTATTCAGAGAGGGAGGTCACGGAACTTCAGTTGCAGGATTATCAGGAGCTATTGGCAATAATGGAAAAGGGGTTACCGGAGTAAATTGGAATGTAAAACTTATGATACTGAGGGGTGGTAACACAGTGACCAATGGAATTAAGGCATATACCTATCCTTATATGATGAGAAAGAGATACAATGAGACCAACGGACAGGAAGGGGCGTTTGTTGTAGCTACCAATTCAAGTTGGGGATTTGACAATAGATTTGCTTCATCAGCACCTATTTTCTGTGAATTTTATGACCATTTAGGCGCTGTAGGTATATTAAACAGTACTGCTACCACGAATAGAGATGTCAATGTAGAAGAGGTTGGAGATTTGCCTACCAACTGCACCAGTCCATATATGATAGCCTCTACCGCTCTTCGTCCGGAAGGTGATAAAATTTCTGGAGCGGGATTTGGCAATATTTCTATTGATTTGGCTGCCCCGGCATTTAATGTTTTCACCACCAGAAGAAATAATGCATACGGAGCTTTTTCAGGAACATCCGCTTCAGCACCTATAGTTACAGGTGCTATAGGTCTTTTATACTCGATGGATTGCGATTACTTGGTTCAACTCACCAAAAACAATCCTTCTGAAGCTGCTTTACTTGTAAAAGACATTCTTCTGGGAACAGTTCATACCAATCCAAAAATGAAAGGTTTGACGTTAACGGAAGGCAATTTGGACATAGGAGCAGCGGCATCTACACTCAATGACTTATGCGCCACATGTACGTATCCTAAAAATGTAAATATCATTCCTGCTTCCAATACTGTCAATGTATTTTTTGACCTTGGTAATAGAGTAAGCGCTGATGTTCGTTATCGTGAAATTGGTGCTTTAAACTGGAGCAGTATAAATAATATTACTTCCCCTGCAATAATACAAGGTCTCACAATCTGCGCCAGATATGAATTTCAACTTCGATCCAACTGTCCGGGTAAAAGTTCTTATAGTTATAGTTATTATATTGAAACAGATGGATGTTGTTCACTACCTCTTCACTTCGAATTGATTGAAGAAAACAATAAAGTAACAGCCTTTTGGAGCCAGGTAACAGCTGCATCGCAATACGTTTTACAATTTCGAAAAGTGGGCGAACAGGATTGGATCTCAGAAGTCACCGATTTAACTACTTTCCAGTTAAACGGATTTACAAGTTGCACGGGACTTGAATTCAGAGTTCAAACCTTATGCAATGATCAGGAAACTGATTTTTCTACACCAGAAAATGTATCACTAAACTGTGGTCAATGTGCAAGTGAAGTTTATTGCGAAGATTCTTTTATGGACAACGATTTTGAATGGATAGAGGAAGTCATTTTTAATGACTTTCGCTTCAAATCGGGAAAGAATCATGGAGGGTATGGAAATTTTATTGGTTTACCAGGCTTGTTATTTAAACAGGGAGAAAGTATAGTAACCCGAATTGTTCCAGGTTTTGGATCGGGAAGTTTTTCTGAGCACGTAGCCATATATATTGATTGGAATCAAGATGGAATTTTTCATGCAAATGAACTTGCACTACAACCAGGCCCGGCATCAGATACACTCAAAGGCGCTATAAAGGTGCCTGAAAATGCATTACCGGGTATCACAAGAATGCGCATCATTTTATCATTTGAAGCAGTTCAATCTCCCTGTAAAGACTTTACATTGGAGTATGGTGAAATAGAAGATTACTGTATTGTTGTTCAATCGGTAATTAACTGTGAAGGATTTCCCTCTATAGATAATTTTAATACCTCCTCCACAGAAATTCAACTTGTGCTTTCAGAATTAGCAAGTGTGGATACTTATTTGATAGAATACAAAATGGATGGAGACTCAGAGTTCATTGCTTTTGAGTCCAGTTCCCCCAACATTTCTATTGCAAATTTAACAGCGTGTTCATCATACGATATCAGAGTAGCTGCCTTTTGTAATGGTGAAAATACAGGCTTTTCTCCTATCAGGAATATATCTACCCGATGTGGCACTTCAGTGAATGAACCTAAAGAAAATGAAAATTTCAACCTATATCCAAATCCATTTCTTGACCATTTGATCCTGGAGTGGAACAAACACCTACCCTCTGTGATCAATTTAAAAATGTTCGATATCTCAGGTCAGGTGATACAAATAGAAAGAGATAATTTGGAACCAAACGCATTAAGATTGTCAGCCTACAATCATCTTCCGCCAGGCATGTACTTTCTGCAAATTGAAGCTGACGGCAAAAGAACAATAAAGAAGGTCGTAAAACTGTAAGAAGATCAAATGATATTTTGTTTCACAGCAACCTTGTCCATGATCCATACTAAAACAACTCCCAATATCAGTGAACATATTGTCAAAACAGTATTGGGTTCTCCAAAATAATGCGCAGGTAAAACATTATTTTCCGTTAATATTTTATACTGAGTAAAATCTAAATTTGTCCATTCCTCCAAATTAGATACTGATAAAAAAGTACCATCATTTTTATTCAAAACCTTACTTATATTCCTCCATGGCCAAATTTTATTCAATGATCCCAACATAAATCCTGTAAGTACTGCTAAAGTAATATACTTAAACCGTTGGAACAAAAAGCTCATTACACGGCTAAATGTGATTAAGCCAACTACACAACCAGATAAAAATACGGCTACAATTTTCATGCTTTCAAAATCCCAATTGGTTAATAGTCCTTTCACCGCCTGTATTATGACTGTATACATACCCAGAAGCAACAAAATAAAGCTACCGGATACCCCGGGCAAAATTAGCGCTGATACACCTATGATGGCACAAACAAAAAGATACCATAAAGAATCATAACCCTCTGACGGGCTTAAAATAGTTATAAAATAAGCTACTAATACACCCAAAACAAGACCGCAGATTAAAACAGGATTCCACACTGGTATTTGCTTTCCTACATAAACACACGAGGCCAATATTAATCCAAAGAAAAATCCCCAAAGTGGTTCGGGATAATTCATGAGTAACCAGGACACCCCAATTACACCTATGACAATCCCGGTTATCATTCCTGTCAATAAAAATGCAAGAAAAGTAATATCAAATGGTTGAATCGATTTTTTCCAATTTCCTTTTAAAAGCTGGCGGATTGTATCTATACCCAGGCTTTTTATATTATAAATCAGCTTTTCATAGATGCCTGTAATCAAAGCAATCGTTCCTCCTGAAATACCAGGTATAACTTCTGCTATTCCAATTGCGGCACCTTTCAATAATGTAGGAAAGTCAATTTTATTCCATTGCATAAAAAAATATTAATATGGAGGTGTAAAGAAAATAAATAATCTTGAGGAGGAGCAAATTTGGATCAATACTCTGAATGAATTCTTCCAATAGGACTTCCGTCCACTCTTATGGTGTCAAAGTTTGGAGCATTCAATTTGACGATGTCTAGTTTTGACAAATTGGGCTGACCTGCATCTATCCATGCTGTATACCAAAGATCTCCGGTTGCTTTAATTGATGCACGCATTCTTTCCTCTACCATATTTCCCATCCTTTCCTGATATGCTTTGGCATATTCAGGACATTGGAGACGAACGGTTCTTTCCAGTCTTTCGTCATAACAAAACTGTAAATCTTTAGGGAAAGATTCTCTAAGCTCCATTTCAGCACCTAATACCATATCTACTTCTGAATGACTATCCAGAACTATTTGCCAGTAAAACTCTTTCCGGTTGGCAATATACTCAGCTCTACCTACAAAAAAATCAAATTGACTCTCCGCAAAAAGCTCAGGTATTCTTGATTCCCAGAAGGCATGTATCCCATCCTGACCCGTCAATTGACCATTATAATTTTCAGTGGTATGTAAAGGTACATGGGCATCGGAAATATAATGGCCATACTCAGCCGCCAACTGCATGACTCTATTGGCATCCCCGGATTTCATGGCGTAGACCAGTTTATCGTGTGCCGATTCTAAATAAAACGGAATAATTCCATATGCGCTGAAACTATCGATCAATTCAACACTCTTCCATCCCATTCCAAAAAAGTGATCGTTTTCGATGTTTTTCTTCCATACTTCTTCATAGTACAGGGGTTTTAATGAGTCTCTGAAATACTTGATAAAAGATTTGGCAGACCAACCCATTTTAGCGCTTCTCTTTCCAGTGAAAAAAATACTGTCTTTTTCCTCCACTGTGGTAAATGAAAATATATCACCATTACTTTTTTCGAGTTTAAAAACACCAAATTTGCAAATAGCCTGATCGTAATCCCGCGGAATATTTTCGAAGGGGTACCCTCCCCAGTGATCCAAATCTATATAATGACGCATAGCCTCAAAACGACTTGCATGTCGTCTTTTGTCCGGATCTACTGAATGTTCTGAAATATATCGAATGTGTTTTTTAAAAAAAAGAATCACCGGGGGCGGTAATGTAAACACAGCAAGTTCATTGATTTTCCTATGCCCATAAAAACCCCATTCATCATTACACATTACATGTTCAACATTCAAACCTGACTCATCATTAGTACCCTTTTTTGTAGATAATTCATTTTGGCTCTGGTAATTTTTATTTTCAAAAAAGGAATTAGTTATGTTAATATCGCTCCTCAAGAAGATAAATACTGTAAGGATAGAGGAAATAATTGAAATCACCGTTTTGTCCATATATAATATCATCTATGCATATAATATCCCAACCCCAAAGGGTCAATGGGTTAAAATTAATATATTTTAGGTTTATTCATTTACGTAAGCGGTGGAATGTGCATTCATCTTTCATCAAAAATCCCTTCTTTAACGCAACCTTAATCAGGTCAGAGGTTGTTGATATTTTCTTTTTCTAACATAATAGAATAACAATCCTATCAACAAAACAAAAATCACTGGTGCACCCGTATTGACCCATTGCCATTTTTTTCTTTCTGCAAGAACTTTTCCCCGATCAAATAATCTCAGTCTCAATTTTTTGTTTTTCAACGTCAAAAGGGATCCATTTCCCATCATGTATTCAAAAGCATTGAGCGCAAATGTTTTATTTCCTTCATAAGTCTTTCTTTCTCCCATGTTATAACCAATTGGAAAAAGTTCACCGGTCGATTGATTGAGCATTGAAACGATAAAGTCTGCATCAGTTACTATGAGTTGTTTACTATTTTCACTTATGTTTTTTATTTCAAGACCGTATGATTGAAGCAGATCCAGATATGAAGCCCCTAATCTATTGGTGAAAAAAGATGGAAAGTTACCTTCCAACAAAACAGCTACATTCAAATAACCTTTATTAAACATATTGTGATCTGCTGGGTATCTAAGTATTTCTAGCGATACTGTAGCAGGAGTTGTTTGGGTTCTGGTATAGGAAGATGAGGTCATAATGATAGATTTTCTTACATCACCATCCGTACGTACTGTGTCCAATGGAGAAGGAAATTGCAGAAAAACTCTATCAACACCCGACAGCATAGGGTGTTTTACATCTCCGGAAATAAGAGGAAAATAATACCATGAAAAAAGCTCTATCTGTGGTTCGCCGGATATCATGGCTGTAACCAGTGGTACGGAAGCCGCCTCAAGATCCAGTATCAATTCGTTTTGAATCCTGACTCCATATTTAAAAAAAAGATTTTCCAATCCCAGATCGTAAGGAATAGTAATGTGCTGACCCAGTCTTGCAATACTATCCATAGATATTTGCAAAGGATCTATGAGCCACACGATATTGCCCCCTTCCATTACATACCTGTCTATGGCAAACAATTCCTTTTCTAAAAAATTTTGTCGCGGGCCGGCAAAGACTATGACATCAATATCAGGATCGATAAAATCAATGGTATCGAGGCTGAATCTTCCGATCTGGTAAAATTTAGAAAGCTCCTGTTCCAGTCTAAATGTGGCTTGGCGTGATAGCTCTCCCTTCCCCGTATGGAAGCCAATTTTCCTCCGGTCAACCTGCATAAGTTTTTGGAATGCGTTGGCAAATTTGTATTCAAGAGCAGCGACAGCTTCATTTAATTTTTCTTCATCATAAGGTCCTGTCTGTAGTCCTTCTATTAAGTTTACGATAACTCTTTTTTGACCTTTAGTAAAAACAATATATGGGAATGTTTGTCTCGCAATGAATTCTGTTCCGCTTTCATAACGAATAGGAATGGGAACCAGGCCAGCACGGGCAAACTCTTCCATTCTTGTTTCAACCAAACTCTCTTCGCCCTGCATGGGGTCTTTCACTACAAATTTTAAATTGGAATTATACAAACGCAATTTCTTTAACAAATCAATACTTGTTGCCTGTAATCTCTTATATCCTGCTGGAAAATCTCCCGCAAACAGAACCTCTGCCAGAATCGGGCTCTCCTGGATCTCAATCCATCTTATGGTTTCATCACTCAGTGTATGCCGCTTATCATCGGTAAGGTCAAACGAAAACATGAATTGAGAAGCCAAAAAGTTAACTGCCACTACAACAGCAAATAAGATGATGATTTTATACCAGATATTTTCTCTTGTCTTCATCCTATTTTTGTCTGTATTGAACTACCCATACGGTCATTTGGAGAAATAACCAGGCAACTGTAATAAAGTAAATTGAGCTTTTGGTATCCAGAAAACCTTTACTAATTTGTTCATAGTGATATTGCATGCCCCACTTTTGAAGGGTAATTTCAATGCTTATAGGAACAAAAGGTGTGCTGCTCGCATAATAAAATCCCCAATGCATAATGAAAATAAAAAGTACAGACAGCAAGAAACCAGAAATTTGATGATCGGACAAAGAGGATGCAAAAATCCCTATAGAGGTAAAGGTAACAGCCAATAAAACCAATCCGATATAAGATCCGATTATGGCTCCGTGATCTACATTTCCGGGAGGATCAGATAATTGATAAATAGTGAAATAATAGAGCAATGTAGGTACAATGGCCATGATTACAAGAAGGGCATTGGCTATAAATTTACCTAAAATTATTTGATAGCTATGAATGGGTTTGGTGGCTAATAACTCGATTGTCCCATTCTGAAATTCTTCAGAGAAACTCTTCATGGTAATGGCTGGCACTAAAAAAAGCAGGACGACAGGAACGAATTCAAAAAATGGATCCAGTGAAGCAAATGGTGTATATATTATACCCGTATCTCTAAATATCCACATAAACATCCCTGTAACGACTAAGAAAAAAGTGATTACCGCATACCCTGTCAGCGAGTTGAAAAATGCATTAAATTCTTTTCTGAATATTTGAATCATGTGTTTTTCGTAAGTTTTTGGAAAACGGATTCGATGGATTGGTCTGCAAGTTCCATTTTTATGACGATGTCGCCGTTTTTTACTGCTGTATTAAATATTTCAGGTCTTATATCATGACTGTCTTTAAATGAAATGTTTATATTTTTAAAATCATCTGTATCAAAAGCTAAAGCCGCTTTCAAATTTTTATAAGCTTCTATATTCTTACTGGGTTCAAGTAATTCGAGTGAGAGATTCCTCAATTGGCTTTCAATTCTTTTCAGCACACTTATACTACCATCCCTGATTATCCTTCCCTGGTGTATAATGATCACTCTGTCACATAGAGCTTCTACTTCCTGCATTATATGAGATGAAAATAATATGGTTTTTGTTTTACCAAGATGTTTAATCAATTCTCTTATTTCGTGCAGCTGATTGGCATCCAACCCAGATGTAGCTTCATCCAGGATGAGAACAGATGGATCATGTAAAAGCACCTGAGCCAGACCTGTTCGCTGTTTATAACCCTTTGATAGATTTCCAATCTTTTTATGAGCTTCGCTGTTAAGGCCAACCTTAACAATGGCCTCTTCAACCTTTGTCTCTACATCAGAAAGGGCATATAAGGAGGCTATAAAACATAAAAACTCCCGGACATACATATTGTAGTAAAGCGGATTAGACTCAGGAAGATAACCCACTGACTGTTTTACTTCCATAGGATGTGAAGTAATATCATACCCATTGATAGTAGCAGTACCGGAAGATGGCCTTACATAACCCGTGAGCATTTTCATAGTTGTAGATTTTCCTGCTCCATTGGGTCCCAACAATCCAATGATTTCAGGCCGATCACTTGAAAAGGAGAGTTCATCAACTACGGTTTTGCCTGAATATTGTTTCGATAATGATTTAACATCTATGATCATAGCCAATAAAACGAGCAGTATTTAAAATTCATTTTAATTTCTGGTTCATTTTGATCCTTTCTCTATAAGTGAGACTACATCTTCTACTGTAAGTGCATCATCAATACTCCATTCACCAATAGCCGTTCTCCGGAGGGATGAAAGATAGGCTCCGGAGTTAAGCCACTTACCTATATCATAAGCTAATGATCTTATATAGGTGCCTTTGCTGCAATGCGCTGAAAAAGTAAGTGTATGCTGATCTATTCTGGTCAATTCCAGTTGGTGAATATGTACTTGTCTGGGTTTTAGTTCGATGGTCTTTCCTTTCCTTGCCATTTTATAGGCAGTTTGACCCCTCACTTTGATGGCTGAATATATCGGGGGAACTTGAGAAAGCTCACCGGAAAATTGAATTCTGGCTTTCTCAATGTCATCATCAGATATATGATCAACCTTGAAAAATTGATCGGGTTCCGATTCCTGATCGTAAGTTGGAGTCGTAGCTCCTAAGAAAATAGTGCCTTCATATTTTTTAGATTCCTTTTGTAATTCATCAATCTTTTTAGTATATCTTCCGGTACATATCATAATCAAGCCAGTAGCAAGGGGATCGAGAGTGCCTGTATGACCCACCTTGATATTCTTGATATCAAATCCATATCTGATTTTAGCTCTTATTTTGTTTACTACATCAAAAGATGTCCAACCCATTGGTTTGTCCACAAGAATGATACATCCATCCACAAAAAGCTCCCTGTGAATCGACGTATATGGCTCAAAATAATTAAGTGAAGAATAGGACATAGGAAATCCCAATTATACCTACTGCCAGGCAATAGAATGAAAAATACTTCAAATTAGCTCTTTTAACTATAATTATCATCCATTTACAAGCAATTACACCCGAAACGAAAGCAGCTAAAAATCCCAAAGCCAGAGCCATACCATTCATGGAAGAATTTTGCAATGTTCCATCACCTATATCCAGAATCATTTTACCGATGATAAGTGGAAGTACCATTAAAAAAGAAAAACGGGTAGCCTTTGATCTGTCAATCCGAAGCAACAAAGCGGTAGCAATTGTCGAACCCGAGCGGGATATCCCTGGAATTATTGCTATGGCTTGAGCCAATCCAATTAAAAAAGCACTCATCCCATTCACTTCTTTCATATTATCTTTCATGATGTCAGCTACATATAGCAATACCGCAGTGACCAGAAGCATACAACTGACCAAAAGAAGGTTGTCCACAAAAAAAGTTGTAATATAGTCCTGAAATAGAATTCCAATGATACCAGCCGGAATTAGTGAAATGATGATGTACATGACAAATTTCCGGTAGAGGATTCCTTCCTTCTTAAAAAATCCCACAGTAATCTCAACTATATCCCTCCAGAAAACCACAATGGTGCTTAAAGCTGTAGCAAAATGCAAAACAATGGTCAAAAGTAAACTCTCTTCAGCTACCCAGTTTTCACCGAAAATAAATTTTGCTATCTCGAGATGTCCACTGCTACTTACAGGTAAAAATTCTGTTAATCCCTGGACAATACCCAGGATCACAGCTTCTAAATATTCTGACATATTTATTTTTTAAATATAGCCACAATTTGAAATACAAACCCGGTCAATATGAGAACAGGAGCAAGTGTAATGCGCCTCCACGAATAGATCAAATCCGGATCCCAGGTGTTTTCATCAGGCATGGCTCCACCTATCATCAGAATCAACCCCAGAACTATTAGGCCTATTCCGGAAACCATCCATATATAGTTTTTCCTTCCAAAAAGCATCTCCTCTTTAGGTACAGAGGGTCTGGTAGTTTTTTGTGTATACCTGGCTTTGGGAGCAGCCGTTTGATCACTTTTGTTTTGTGAGGTTGTAACTACAACCTTCTTTTTTTTACTCATCAATTCTGGTTATGTCAAATGTTCAAAACTATATACAGGATTTAGTCTGCAAATTTATTCAATAATTAGAGATTTTAGCATACTATCGAGGTTAAAAAGACTTTATTCTATATCAGAGAAGAAGTTTTGGCATCCAGATAACTTTTTACAACCATCCTTGCCAGTGCAACAGTCATGACTATACCTCCTATAAATATACAAGTCAAAACCATACCTATATAAAACCAATTAATGATTTCAAAAACTCCACTGACATGCAGGTACAAAAGACCAAATAATATTAAAAACATGACAGCAACGATCATAAATGCCTTAACTGAAATCAATATAGCTTCTTTGATGTATGGCCGTGCAATAAAAACCCGTGTTGCTCCCACTATCTGCATGGTTTTAATTTCCATACGGTCACCATGCAACTTTAATCGAATGGTGTTATAAATAATTGAAAGGGACATAGCTACAAAAATCAAACCTATCAAAAGGGAAATATAGGAAAACCTTTGAACATTTTGCCGGACTTGTTCAATAGTGTCATTCTCTGCATAAATTCCGATAACACCGGGTTCTTCCTTGATTTTTTGCGATATCTCTTTTACATTTCTTTCATTATAATCCGCCGCATTCAAATTAAATGTGATGACATCTTTAAATGGTACAATATCCTCACCGATTGATAATTCTGAAAAGAAATCTTCCATCAACGAACCCGCTTCTTCTTTAGGAATATACTTAACTGAGCCAGATCTGACACCATCCATCATACCTATCCTTTTCATCAATCGGTCTTTTGATGCCTGATCAGCGTGATCCTTTAACTCCACTATAATATTGATCTTTTCCTTAACCAAATTGGATATATTGCCTGCATGAAGAAACAAAATTCCGTAAGAAGACACCAGGAATAACACAATCGCAATGGATACGATGGAATAAAACACAGAGGACTGATTAATTTTTTTTCCTTTCATTATGTTAGCTGCAAATATATATTAAATACGCTATATATGTCTCTATTTATACTTTTAAATAATATGGGAATTTCACACATTATATCAAAGCGGATACACTGGTATTTATTGTACAGAGCTGATCATGTAATATTTGTAAATTTTCAAGATTAAAAGTCGAATTTCGAAACTCTGATAGGTATTATTGTTTTATACTTAAAAATATATCAGTGCTAACTATGTGGTTTAGGTTATTAATAACGGGCTGGTTTGCAGCAACCATTTGGGCAGGTGAAACCGACAGGGTGAAGTTTCTAAACGGTTCATTTGAAGATGAACCATCTGATGCCACTGTACCTCATGGCTGGTGGGGTTGTGCACCTTATACGACTCCTGACATACTTCCAGGATATTGGGGAGTAAATCTCCCGCCTTCCGAAGGCCATACCTATGTGGGTCTTATAACAAGAGAAAATGGTAGTTTTGAAAGTATAGGCCAACGACTTTCCAGGGAATTAATGAAAGGAGTTTGTTACTCATTTCTTGTAGATCTGGCACACTCTAACATGTATGCCAGCTATAATGAAGTAATCCAATTACGCATTTGGTTGGGAAATAAAAGATGCGGCGAAAATCAAATTATTTTTCATTCGCCTTTCATAGAAAATAAAAAATGGCAAACCTTTGAGATTACATTTACACCTGAACAAAACTATGAGTATGTAGTCATTGAAGCTTATGCAGGTGGAAAGAATAAAATGAAAAAGGGCAATATACTCATTGACAACCTTTCGGAAATCATCAATTGTTCAAGAGCATAATACAGAGGCTTTATAATTCATCAGAGTTTATAAAAACACCTATGGCATGCCTATATTACATAATATCATGATTTCACTCATCTTCCATATATAATATTATTGTATATTAATTTTTGGGTTATTATATACCAAATTCAATATATTTTCACTAATTTTAACCCATTGATGTCCTCTTTATATCAAGAGGATTAGATTAATTGCGGTCCCAATGAGAGAAAATGCTCTTTATCGCACCTTCCTAGCTAGGTCGGTGCAGATGATTATAATGGTTTTACTCTTCTACCCTTTCCAATTAATGAGCCAAAAGGATACTATACCTCCTTCTTGTATAGTAAACCATTATATATTACAAGGAATTGATCAACTAGGCGCTAAAGCAATTTTCCCCATTATTGCTGTCGACGACCAATCCGAACTTAAGGTTGTAGAATATTTTCATTTGAAAAATGCGGAAGAACTCTTACCTGGAGATCAACTTGAATGTGGTAAACATACTGTTCAAGGTCTATTTGTTGATAAAGCCGGAAATTTCACTATTTGCGAGTTTGATATATGGGTAAAATGCATTGAAGACGTTGGGTATAATCCTGCGAATGCAGAAAGTGGCCCCTATCCGTATAATAGAGACGTTTTAAAAAGTGAAGAACAGTTGAAAAACGAAATTGATGAAAGTCATTTTTTAGGCTCTTTATCTATCATTTGGGAAAGTGGAAATAAGGGATCAGGCACTATTTCGAAAGGGAAAGGTGACCCTGGCGGGGTGTCGTATGGTATTTATCAACTCTCTTCCCGATATGGTTCATTGCGCGAGTTTCTTCGCACGGAAGGCGAGAGTTATAGTGAAGAATTAAAACACTTAACCCCTGGAACCTCAATTTTTAATTCTAAATGGCGAGAAATTGCATATTTGGATGGAAATAACTTCCGGAAAGCACAACACCATTTTGTAGAACGAAAATATTATCTTCCTTTTAAAGAAAGACTTAAGGAAACCCTAGATTTAGATATCGATAATTATTCACATGTCTTGAAAGATGTAGCATGGTCAACGGCTGTACAACATGGTCCACTTAACAATGTATTTAAATATGCACTGAGATCAACTAATATAAATACAATTACAGAAGAAGAGATTATTCAACGGGTTTATAACGAAAGAGGAAGAACAAGAAATGGAATATTGGTTCATTTTCCCCGGGTAAGTCAGCGTTGGCAACACAGCCTCATCCAACGATTCAAAAGTGAGAAAGCCCTCGCCTTATCCAGGTTGGAGTCGTGGAAAATGAAAAATACGCAAACTGAATCTTCATTTACAAGCATAGATCAGAATGAGGTAAATCTAACAGAGTTAAAAGAAAACCAAGACTTGCCTACTATTCTATGTGTCGGATTCGATCATGAAATTCTGCAACTATGGGATGAATATGACATGTCTATCTATCCGTTAATCACTCATGAAGATTTTATGATTGAACCTGAAAATTTTATGCTAACATCCATGTTTTATAATTTAAACGATCAAATAGACATTCCTGACAATGATATCATTGCATTATCAGGAAGTTTCGAAGCAACAGATATAGATACCGTAATATGGGCACAAAATGAAAGTGATATTAGCCCTGAAATATTGGATGCCACGGATGACGAACTCACTGATATTAAATTTTACCGGATACTTTTTATGGTGACAAATGATACTTCCAGGGAATTTTATCATTTATCAGATTTAGGCAATATATCTTCCATAACCAATAAAAAAGCCGGGTTAACACAGTATTTTATTGGAGAATTTAATAAACTGGAGGATGCCAGTCAAGCATTGAAAAAAGTCTTTGAAGCAGGGTATAAAGCAGCCGTAATCGCTGAATTTAGTCACCCTAACCAATTTGAAATGGTTATATCAAAATAACTTAGTAAAATAACCCTGCCTCTTTCATAAAATAACAGTCAAAAATGTAACATTTCTGTTAGTTTACACTTTTAGAGATAAAAAGAAGATATGTGAGGTATTTTCTTACATGTTTTCAAATAATTTTTAGCAAATACTTGTTAAAAGTTATAACTACTATTTATTTACATGTTATTTTTTCGTAAATTACAACTCTTTAGATTTTTTCATTTTAACTAAAATTCTATCATATGAATATTTCCTTTGAAGAACTCCGCAGAATAAAGCACAGCCTTCCAACAGGCAGCGTAAGCAGGATCGCAAAAGAATTGAATATAGAAGAACAAACCGTAAGAAATTACTTTGGAGCCAAGAAATTTGAAAATGGCCAGATCGTGAGCAATCACATCCAACCTGGACCAAATGGAGGTATTGTTCATTTGGAAGACACCACCATTCTGGATATGGCCAAAAAAATTCTGAGAGAGAAAGAAACGGCTCAAATTTGAAAATATAAGGGAGTAAAATAAATTTGCTCCCTTATATTTTTTTCATGAGCTTCCACCTTCTATGAGACCACAACCAATCTTGTGGGCATCGAATAATTGCTTTTTCTAAAGAAGCATAGCTTTTATTCATTATATTACCATATTCCTCATCATCAGGGTGCTCAGTGACCATTTCAAATGTCAGATCATAATATCCCCTTTCCTTCCTATATACCGATAAAAACAATACTGGTGTATTTAATTCTTTTGCATATTTTTCAAGTCCAAATTGAACAGGTGTGTTTACTCCCAGGAATTCAAGCCAATATGCCTTTTTCTCTGATGATGGAGATTGGTCAATCAGGAAAAATACTGCTTCAGGATGTTTCATACGGTTTAATAAATATTCGTTTGATTCTTTCTTAGGAATAAGCGTTAAATGGTTTTTTGATCGGGTCTTATACATTTTCTTTTCTATATACGGATTTGACAGAGGGGTGTATATTCCGGAGCATCCGTGCATCAGATAAAGCGGCAATGCCATGGTAGCCCACTCCCAATTCCCAATATGGCCTGCTGCGACAAGTACACTCTGACCCTTTTGATAAAAGGGAATGAGTAAATCGGCATTGGTAATGTTATACCTGTGTTTAAATTCTTCATTGGAAATAAAAAACCCTTTCAAAGACTCTATACCAATATCAGCTAAATTGCGGTAAAACCCTTTGAGCATTCTTGTTTTCTCCACTTTTTCCATTTGTGGAAATACCCTGTCAAAATTTTGTAAGATGATTTTTCTCCTATATCTAAAAATATAGAAAAACATAAAGGCGAGCATATCAGCCAATATATACGCCACTTTCCATGGTAAATGTCCAATTGGATAAATAAGAAAATAAAAAATGATTTTTCCCTTCCACATCCTAAAAGTGAATATAAAATTCTCCTGTTAATTGCCTGTATTCCCGGGTAAATATTCTTTCATGACCCACATCTTCCATAATGGTTAACTTGTCTCTATTTTGCTTTACTGATTTTCTGGACAAGCTAATCAATAAACGTTCTATCGGTTTATTTCTTCTGGAAACCACTTCAGTTACTTTCAATTCGTACAAACCGTATCTCGTGGCCAGGTCAATAAATCGTTCCCCCTCAATGTGGGGAAGAATCAAGCTAAATTTACCGTCTTTTTTTAGAATTTTACTGACGGCCAAAAGCATTTCTCCGTGACCCAGCTTCACAGTGTGCCTAACATTGTTTTTATTTTCATTGGTAGAAAAAGTGCCGCCAGAAAAAAATGGTGGATTGGTGACAATATGGTCGTACATAGGAGTATCCTTTAATAGCACGTAATCCTGAAAGGCCATATTCCACAATTTAAGTCTATCATGCCACTTTGATGCATTGAAATTAAACATTGCTTCCTTACTGGCTTCATCTTCTATTTCAACGGCTTCGATAAAGGCATTTGCATTCCGTTGAGCCATCATAATCGCTATGATACCGGTTCCAGTGCCCACATCTAAAATTCTTTGATCGGGAAGAATGTCTACCCACGCACCCAACAACATACCATCGGTATTTACTTTCATTGTACAGTTGTCTTGATACACATTAAAATGCTTACATTTAAATACATTGCGGCTTATCTCAACAGAATCCTCATTTTTATTCATAGTTCTACTTTCATCCCAATTTTAATCTCATACCAGTTGCTAAAAACAAGGTAGTGGTCATTATGTTTCAACCATTTTATCGTTTTGTCCTTTATGTAAGATCTATTACTTAATATATATTTTTATACCATATAATAAAATATAACAATAATAAATATTAAACTTATAAGTTGAATTCTGAGAAAGTAATTGGTATTATTGAAAATAAAAAAATAATGAAGAAAAATTTAAATCAAATAGCGACTAAGTCTGACTTTGACTGGGGAAAAGAAATTAGTCAATTAAAGGAAGACTTTGATTGGATTAAAAGATCATCTGTTATTGCCTCGAAAATTACTCTTGAGTTGAAGAAGGATGAACAATTAAATCAATCAATATTAGCTGAACGAATGGGGGTTTCTGACCAATACATTAGTAAGATTTTAAAAGGTAAAGTGAACTTAACTTTAAAAACTATTTCAAAATTAGAAAGAGCCCTTGGTATCAATTTAATAGAATCTATTTACAAGTCTGAATTCAAAGTTATGTTATAAGAAGATTATGTTAATTTGATTAAAGAATCTAAAAAGCATTGAATATAGAGTGCAATTACTTTGCACTTAAGCCTAGACATAAATTTTTAGTATACCCAACCGGCAAATATAAAGGTCATCCCTTCAAAACTTTCGATTTGGTTACATATCAAAGCGGATACAGTGATCATTTCCAGGTCTTTTTACATTTGCTAAAAAAATGGTTTGAAAAGTAATTTCCATATGCATTGTAAAACTACTATACTTCTTAATTAATATTACGTATTTTAATTTTGTAAAAATGATTTGTGGGTGGAAAAAAAATTGATACTAACACTTTCCCGGGAATTTTTAGATATTCTCAATGAAATGGAAAAAGAATCCAGCCATCTATTTATTACCGGAAAAGCAGGAACCGGTAAATCTACTTTGCTGCAATTATTTAGAAATACAACCCGTAAAAAAGTAGCCATACTGGCGCCTACAGGAATTGCGGCTTTAAATGTTAAGGGCCAAACTATTCATTCCTTTTTTGGTTTTCCGCCTCGAATGCTCAATCCTAAAGAAATAAAAAAATCACCAAAACATAAGCTCTTTAAAAATATCGATGCCATAGTTATAGATGAAATCTCTATGGTGAGAGCCGATATGTTGGATAACATTGATCTTTTTTTGCAAAGGAATAGGGGAAATCCGCTTCCATTTGGAGGAGTCCAAATGCTCTTCTTTGGAGATTTATTTCAGTTGCCACCGGTGATTTCCTCCGATTTTGAAAAACAGTATTTTCAAAACTTTTACGATAGCCCCTACTTTTTCTCATCCAAAGTTTTACAATCGAAGATTAGCTATCCCATGATAGAGCTTCGGCAAGTATATCGTCAGGAAGAGATTCATTTCATCCGATTGCTGGATAATATACGATTAAATCAATTTGACCATGATGATCTTGAATTGCTAAATAGCCGCTATATCCCTTTACCAGAGAATAAGGATTATTACATAACCCTTTGTACAAAAAATTTTACTTCGGATGTCATTAATAAAAAGACACTGGGCATGATTATTAAACCGGCGCAACGTTTCAAAGCCAGGGTTACCGGGGAATTTCAAAATAAATTATTCCCAACCGATGAAATTCTTACCTTAAAAGAGGGAGCACAAGTCATGTTTGTTAAAAATGATCCTCAAAAAAGATTTGTAAACGGAACCATTGGAAAAGTTAGCAAAGTAGAGGAAGATTCTCTTTTTGTTGTCGTTAAGAATGAGGGCTCGGGTGCTTTCGAAGAGATTGAAGTGGAGCGAATGGAGTGGGAAATCATAAAATACACACGTGATCCAAAAGATGAAAAAGAAATTGCAACCACAGTTATAGGAACTTTTGTACAATTTCCATTAAAACTTGCCTGGGCAATTACCATTCATAAAAGTCAGGGAAAAACTTTTGATCGTGTTATTATAGACTTAGGCAGCGGGGCATTTGAGTACGGTCAAACGTATGTTGCTCTATCGAGATGTCGCACTCTTGAGGGCATCATCTTAAAGAAGCCCGTACGTGCAACAGATATCATGACCGATGAAAGGATCAATTCATTTTATCAGAACAAGCTGTATTATTTGTAATATAGATAGAAAATATTATTTTAGCAGGGCACAACAAAAGCTATCATGGTAAAGTCAAACAGAAAAAGAAGAATTGAAATTAAAAGCAAAAAACAGGAGAAAAAATTTTTCACCATTGTAATTGTGGCTACTATTGGATTGATCGTGTTATTGTATTTTGTATACAGGAGTACTCTATGATGATATATCCTGGATCAAATATTTGAAAACTTTGTGATCAATAAAAAAACTTAGGTTTCTTTTCAATATTTACCTTTAGTACATGTCATAAAGTGCACCCTAATTCCTATAATCTATGAAATTAAATTTAGATATAAAAACTCCGAGTTCGAAGGAGTGGATACAAGCTGTGATGCAGGATTTTGACGCCTTTCTTCAAGATCATGCCGACTGTGAAAGAAAGGCTTCGGCTATGGCTATGAGTTTTGTTGCTAAATACCCGGATCGAAAGGAGATTATTCCAGAATTAATTGAAACCGGCATTGAGGAATTGGAACACTTTCAAAGTGTTTACCAGATAATGGAGGAAAGAGGCATTCCATTGACCCATTCCATAGGGGAAGATCTTTATGTAAAAGCTTTAATAAAACTTTGCCATTCCGGAAGAGAGGAGCGTTTTCTCGATCGCTTGCTTATAGCATCTGTCGTTGAAACCAGAGGTGCAGAGCGATTTCGAATGGTATCAGAGGCACAGACCGATCCGGATCTGCAAAGATTCTATAAAGTATTATGGGCAAGCGAAGCTAAACACGGACACATTTTTGTCAAAATGGCATTGCATTACTTCCCTAAAGACCAGGTATACAATCGGTTGGAATGGTGGATCGACCGCGAATCAGAGATCATTGATGGTCTTGAAATCAGAGCCGCATTACATTGATTCTGATTATTCCTGGATTGACATTCCATTTCTTGTGCTAATACTGAAAATGATTTTAATCCCAATATGGCACCCATATTTATTCTTCTTTTATAACGGGAAACTTGATGCCCAACTGATCCAGATACGTGTCAAATTTACTTTCATCATAATAGTAGGGTTCTAATTTAGGCCTGAATTCATCCATTATTTCCTTATTGAGATAAATCGCCGGACTATCATCCCCGGTTACCATAGGAATGTATTCTGTTTTCATACCTTGCTCTTCTTTAAAATAAGTCCATGCTTTTTCTATTAATTCTGGTTTCATCAAAAAATCCAAAATGGTCATAGCTTCTACTTTGGCACCCGCTATAACTCCTTTATGAGCTATAGGTGTAGCCATAGTCATAGCATTGGACCAATGATGGCCAGGTAATCCGGGAATATTAGAAGGGAATGCTAATCTTACAGTAGGCAATTTCCATGAAATATCTCCTATATCATCTGATCCGCCACTGATAAAAGAAGAGGAGGGTGGTCGAAGAGAATCCAACACTGTGGATAGTCCTTCACGAGTAACAGGAGAATTGACCGTTTCCTGGACGGCTCTGGCAAACTTCTGTTCATCTTCAGTCCATTCAGGTAGCCCAATCGATAAAATGTTCTGGTACATTGCTTCAGCTACCACTTTATTGTAATGTTGAGGCCATGCAGATCCTAAAATTTTGCGGGTCACTGTTGTGTTGGTCATGAGTCCTGCTCCTTCTGCTACCCTGTTTGCTCTTTCATACACTTCCATAATTTTAGGATAAGTAACATGTCTGAGGTAATACCAAATCGATGCTTTAGAGGGAACTACGTTGGGTTGATCCCCTCCGTCGGTAATAACGGAATGAGATCGGTGAAGAGGATCGAGATGTTCTCTTTGATATTGCCATCCTACACTCATCAACTCTATGGCATCTGCAGCACTTCTCCCTCGCCATGGAGAACCAGCAGCATGGGCAGCCTCTCCTTCAAAAGTATACTCTACTGATATAAGGCCAGTACCTCGTGCCTGACCGTAAGAGACACTTAGGTTATTTCCGACATGTGTGAAAATAGACATATCAACATTATCAAAATATCCGTCTCTGGTGAAGAAGGCCTTGGTTCCCAGCAACTCCTCAGCTACTCCTGGCCATAATATAAGTGTGCCTTGCAATCCTTCGCGTTCCATAATGTCCTTTACTGCCAGTGCTGCCAGAATGTTAAGAGGAACGCCAGAATTATGACCTTCTCCATGTCCAGGTGCCCCCTCAACTATGGGGTCGTAATAAGCTACTCCGGGCTTTTGAGATGCTTTGGGAATGCAATCCAGATCACTACCCAAAGCAATCACAGGTTTGCCGTTTCCCCAGGTTGCCCACCATGCAGTAGGTACTCCTGATATACCCGTTTCTATAGTAAATCCATTCTCTCTCAGGATGTCAGTGAGATATTGTGAAGTTTCAAATTTCTGGAAACCCAATTCAGCAAAACTAAAAACTTTATCCACCATGACCTGAGCCATTTTAGCATTAGACTCAATCGCATTCACAACCTCTTGTTTATATTTATTTAAGAGAGCATCCCCGTCGCTTTGGGAATGAAGATAAAGTGGCAGCAAAGCAAGAATAAAAATATAACTTTTCATTATTGATACTAGATTTAAGTTGAATAATTGTGGACAGCAAATCCTTGTTATGAAGTATGGTTCATATGAAAAATATTCAAATGCTAATAAATCAACTTTGCTCAATGTATTAGTTTATCTCGAATACTGCAAACCGTTATCGAAAACATGATAAAATTTCACATTCAAATGATAATTTCACACAATTCACATTGATTAATATTCAAAAAAGATCACAATACATCATGAATGGCTTGATGCTCATATGATCTGAAGTCAACCTGTGTTAAGCCCGATACTCCAGGTTCCTCCATATACACTCCGTATAATACATCCACTTCTGCCATAGTGGATTTATTATGCGTTACGATAATAAACTGAGAGTCTTTTGAAAATTTCTGAATTATTTTATTGAACTTCTGAATATTCACATCATCAAGTGGTGCATCTACTTCATCGAAAATACAGAAGGGAGCCGGTTTTAATAAATACAAAGCAAAAAGCAAGGCAGTGGCAGTCAGGGTTTTCTCTCCGCCTGATAATTGGCTCAAAGACTTAGGCTTTTTACTCTTAGGTTGAGCGATGATCTCAATTTCAGATTCTAAAGGATTATCTTTATCCAACAGTATAAGATCACAGGTATCGTCTTCTGTAAATAAGCTTCTAAAAACCATTATAAAATGTTCTCTTACATTCTCAAATGCGTTCATAAACTGTTCAGTGGCAGTTGTTTCGATTTCCTTGATCGTCATTAGCAAAGACTCTTTAGCTTCCAGAATGTCATTTCTTTGGGTAATAATAGACTCAAAGCGATCCTTCATTTCATCATACGCAGTTACAGCCATTGGGTTTATTTCTCCAAAGTTTTCAAGTCTGCTCTTAAGTTTTCCCAGATACATATCCAGTTCCTCAAAGTTCAATGTGTCATCGATTGGATCATTGATTATTTCGTTGAGAGTAACATTAAATTCAATTTTGAGCCTTTCACTAATTCCTGAAAGTTTAAATCTGATATGATTATATTCTTCTTTCATTTCATTGATCCTAACCTGAATCTGTTGAAGTGCACGATTTCTTTTCCTCAACTCTTCTTCCCTTTCATAAATGACATTTCTGGAAGAATAATAATTTTGTTCCGCTTCACTGAGCTGTACTTTCTTTCCATCACGATCAGAATACATTTTCATCAAGTCTTGTCCAAGCTGATCAATTGTTAAAGTAAGTTTCTCCTTTTCTTTCTCAAGTATAGAAATATTTACCTGGTCGCTTTCCGATACTTTTATTAGTTCTGTACTCCTTTCTTCTTTATAATCCCGTTCTTTCTCAAGAGATGAAATAAGGTTTTGTTGCTTTATAAACTCTATATTCAAAGCATTATAACTCTCGCCTGAGCGATTTACTTTTTCAGTCAATTCGTCTATCTCATCATCAGAAAAAAGATCCTTGCCAGAAAGTGATGTTAACTCTAGTTGTTCTTTCTCTTTGTCATGAATATGTCTTTCGAGGCTTTTCTCTGTCTTGAGAATGTCGTCTTTCAACCTATTCAGTTTGTCAAAATATCTTTTTAGCGTATTCTCCAGGTTTTCTAAAACAGACTGTCCGCGAATGTGTTGATCGTGCAAATGCTGATATTCCTTTCTAATATCCTCCAGAGACTTCCCGGCTTCTGCCTTTTTCAAACTTTGTAATGTATATTCGAGATCCTGTACATTTTTTTTCAGTTGGTTGATCTCCACTTCCCACTCAGATAATTTTGATTCTAATTTTTTAACATTGGTCTTTCTACCGATTCGTTTGCCATCGAAAAGGCCAACAGACCCACCGGAGATGGAATGCTTTTTCCTTATATATGTACCATCCTGGCTTATGAGAGTATCTATACCATCCAATTCTATCCATTCAAGATTATCCTGACTGCCTGTAAAAATGTATACGCCCCGTAACAGGGAAGAAACCAATGGCAAATATATATCCTGGGTTTCAACTACCTGAATAGCAGGAAAAACTTGAGGATGTTTGGGTACTAATTCATTGTTTATTGGTCCATATTTTTCCAGTAAGAAAAATCCAGCCCTGCCCTGCTGTGAACCTGTCAACAAATGAATGGCGGCTTTCGCATGACCCATATTGGATACAATGAAATAGTTGAGATAAGGCTCAAGGTGTTGTTCAATAATATTTTTATAAGAATCCTGCACATCGATTACATCAGAAAATATAACAGCTTCACGATCCCAGTTTTCATGCAAGTATTTTATTGAAGATGGAAACCCTTCAAAACTATTTATCATGCTTTTAAGTAAATCCACTTCATTTGCCATAGCATCTCTCTTCCTGAAAAGTACAGAAAGTCTGTCTTTTCCCATTTGGATTTCCCTGCGGATATTTTCTATGTCTTTTTCTTTCTGATTCTTCAATGATTCCGCCTCAGATAAACTGGTTTTGATTTTGTCAATTTCACTTTTTAATAAATTCTGATCTCCTGAAAGCACTTTCTTCTCACTCTCCAGACCCTTAATTTGTTCGAGGAGTGTTTTGGACTCAGTCCTAAAATTGATCAGGTTATTTTCCATGATCGCCTGTTCCTTTTCTCTCTCATAAACCCTTTCTCTCAGCTCGTTTTTCTTTCTGGTGATAGCGTCAATTTCCGTCCTTACCTTTTGAAAAGACTCCTTGATCCTGGTGTATTCAGAGTGAGCCAGATTTTTATCTTTTTCAAGCCGAACCTTTTTTTCAATCTCATGATTCAATCGGGTATTTAATTTAGCAATTTCAATCTGAAAAAGGTTAATTGACTGGCGAGATGAAATAACTTTTGCACTTAGTTTACTTATTTCCTGTAAAGTAAAGTCCAGCTTTTGGGTACTTAGATTTTTGTTGTTTTCGCTTTCTCTTATTTTATTAACTATTTCATTAAGAGTGCGTTGCCTTTCAGAAACGTACTGTTCACTGGTAAGGTTTTTGCTTTTTATCTCTGCAATTTCAGCTTCTTCAACATTGATTTGGGTAACCAATGCCCTGTACTTATCTTCTTCAGCAGCCAGGGCATGTCCCTGAGTATTATATTGATCCTGAAAAGAATTCACAGATCGGAGGGCGAATTGGATACTTAATTTTTTGTATTCTTCCTTTACAGAAAAATACTTTTTAGTTCTCCTGGCTTGCTTTTCAAGGCTTTTAAGATTTGAGTCGATTTCATGAAGCAGGTCTTCTACCCTATCCAAATCTACATCAGTAAGTTTTAATTTGTTAAGTGTTTCTCGCTTTCTGGTTTTGTATTTAGATATTCCTGCTGCTTGTTCAAACATTCGCCTTCTTGCATTATCCTTATTGTCAAGAATGTCGTCTACCATTCCCAATGCAATGATTGCGTAAGAATTAGAACCAATACCGGTATCTATGAATAATGATCTGATATCCTTTAATCGACACGGCACATTATTCAGCCTGTATTCACTTTCCCCACTTCGATACAGGAGTCGGGAGATGGTGACAGACTGGTATTCTGTAGGTATTATGTTTTTGGTATTGTCAAACGTTAGAGAAACCTGCGCAAGCCCTGATTCTCTCCTTGTTTTTGTACCATTAAAAATAATATCCCCCATGGACTCTAGTCGTAGTTCTTTATTGCTTTGTTCTCCCAATACCCATCGGATAGCGTCTACAATATTTGACTTTCCAGAACCATTTGGTCCTACAATACCCGTAACACTATCTTCAAAATGAAGCACAGTTTCAAGAGCGAAACTCTTAAATCCCTTTATATAAAGACTCCTTAATCTCATCGCCGCTAAAGATAGGGTTTTTAAAGAAAAATCAATGTCAGACCCATAAGTAGATACGTCAATTTCTAAAAAAAAGATAAAACCGAAATATAAATAATTGTAACTTTAGATTTTATAATCAAAATAAAAATAGCATCCATGAGATCAATTCTATTTACTTTATTGTTGATTGGTGCCGGCATTAAAATGTTATATACTCAAAGTTTTTCCGGCACCTTGAGTAATCACGAACCCGGCACTCCTGCAATGGATATTGTAATAATGCCTTATGGCATGGATCATCCGGTAAAGGTAGGAACACTTGCAGAAGATGGCACCTTGAAAATGGAAATTCCGGGAAGCGATATAAGTCACCTTTCAGAAGAAATGCAAGGTTGGTTTTTTGGAAGGCTTGGAGATGTCTTACATTTTAATTGTGGTGATCACAGAGATTTTCCTGTTGATGAGAATATCAAGGCCTCTAAGGACAGTTATTTCAAATTGTGGAGCGACGATCAATGGGTAGGAACTATCTTTCCTGTTTCTGATGAGAAATTATTACCCTGGATAATTGATGAAGCCTATGAGAACCCTGTAAAAGCTTCTTTTTACGAAATGATTTATGTCAGTGAAGATCTATCTGTTACATCTTCTTGCAAAAACACCTGGTACCTTACTGATTCTCAACCCGAGGTAACTTATGATTATGATTTACATCTAAAAAAAGGTTATAACCTGATAGAATATCAGATCCAGGACATTTATAAAACAGACCCTAATGAAACTTCTTCAAAACCAAGCAAAGTATTAACAAAGGTGGTTGATGATTATTCCAAAATAATTTGGATAGCAAAACTATACTACTGATGCCTTTAATGGATAATACAAAAATATAGTTGTGTTCCTTAACTGAGAAGTTTTAGGTCTTTTGATAATACGACCATCTTCTTATAAGTTAAAGTTCTTCTAGTGTCGGCAGAATATTTTTTATTAAATATTTTCGGCAACTTTCATATTGCCTAAAATGATCGTGAGGCCTTGTAATTGCTCAATTCGATTTTGTAATAACTCTGTAGTTTTACGATGCATTAAATCTGTGTTTTCTGAAATAAAACCAGAACTTTGTTCATCATTTCTCATCTGATTCATTTTAACAGTCCTGTCATTAAGCAGACCTGAATAAACATGTAGAGTTGCATCCAGCCCTTTTTCCTGGATTGTATGTAAAAACAAATTGCCATTATTGGTTCCCGCATCTTCCAACACATCATCCACATCATCATAGATCTCAGCGTAATAATCAAACAAGCACCACTCTTCCTCCTTTACCCGCTGACTAATGGATGGAAAATGAAAGTATAGAATTTTTCTCATGAGTTTTACGTCACAAGATTTCACAGTATAAAATACTCCAGGATCGAGCTTTGTTAAAGATTTTCCCTGACGAACCTCTAATTCGTGCTTTTGATACTTTAGTATTTCTGCACAATAATCAGCATGCCGATCTGTGGGAATACCACATCTTTCCAAATAAACAAAAATGTCTCTCCACCTTCTTTCCAGACTTTCCATATCTGGATGCTCGTTTTCCTCCAGTTCTTTATCAAGAAGGTATATGTAATACTGAAGTTCATGTAATTTTAATGTTATGCTTTCTATTTCTTTTTCTGATATCTCAGTAATATAGATCATATCGTATATTAACCGTAAGGTAAAAAGGTTTTTAATTTTATCAGCTATAGGAGAAGTAATCATAGAAATAAATATAATACAGATTAGTTTGCAAATTTATAATTATGATAATATTATCAGGGTCTTATTATTTGTATATTTGTAATCAACTACCTTATAACGTAAAATTCTAAGTTAAAATGAAAAATATTTTCACCGGACTTTGGTTTTTAACCCTTATCTTTTTGCTCCCATTTCAATCTCAAGCTCAGTTTGGGCGTATGATAAAAGATCGAGTACAAAAAAAGGTCGAAAGAAAAGTAGAAGAAAAAATTGTTGAAGAAATATCTGAAGCCATAGCAAGAGAAGCTTTTAAACCCATTGAAAAATCGATCGATGAGCTTTTTAAATCCAGCTATGAAAATGAAACTGGAGATAGTGTAGACTGGGAAAAAGCAGGAGCTGCATATTCTGATTTTTTATTGGGCATGAATAAAGCAGCTAATGTTCCGGATGCTTATACTTTTGATTATTCGTTGGAAGTAGAAGTAAAAGACTATGATGATAAAAAGCATAATATGAGATACTTTTTTTCTAAAGATGGGAAAATCATGGGTATGCAGGAATACAGTGCCGACAAAAAAGATGTAGTTGTATTTGACAGTGAAAATGATGTCATGGTCGTATATTCTGTCGATAAAAATGGAAAAAAAACTGCACAGGCTCTTCCTTCTGTAATGAAATTGGCGTCGGCATTTGCAGGGAAAGCTGTAAAAGAAGAAATGGAAAAACAAAACTTCAATGTGTCAAAGACCGGGAAAACAAAAAAGATTATCGGTTATACTTGTGATGAATATTTAGTGGAGACCGATGAAGATAAAACAGTTGCCTATGTTAGTAATTCTTTCCCAGTATCTTTTACTAAGACTTTTGGAGAATCCATGAACAACTTTTTACCCTCTAACTACACAAACTCTTCTGATCTTATGGAGGGTATGTCCCTTCTTACCCAATATCAAAACAAAGAAGACAAGAAAAGAAGCAGTAGTTTTGAAGCTAAAAAGCTTTCTGAAGAGAAAACCGTATATGATAATAAAGATTATGGACTCAAAGAGTAAAGGTAAGACCATAATACTTGTGTTATAAGTTTAAGGTTGAGGTTGAGGTTTTCGCCTTCGGCAGGTCTGAAAGTCTGAAAGTCTGAAAGTTTGAAAGTCTGAAGGTCTCAAAGTCCACTTCCTACTGCTAATAGCCTACCCCCAGCTACGAGCTATATAGGTCGAAAGTCAGAAAGTCGGAAATTAACCAAAACTAAAACTAAAACCAAAACCATTTGATACCAGATATGAACTACGAGCTTAATAGGTCGAAGGGTCTTAAGGTCGGAATGTCGAATGTCGGAAAGTCAGAAAATCTTTAAAGTATAAAGTTAGATACGAACTTCGAACTTAATGGGTCGGAAGGTCAGAAAGTCGAAGGTCAGTAAGATTGGAAGGGTGAACTGTGAAAAGTGAATAGCAAATAACGAATAGCGGACTGCTAAAAATCAACTAAAAGCTACAAGCTAATCCATGCGAAACTACGAGCTACCAGCTACGCAGGATTATGCCTTAACCTCGGCTTTCTGACCTTAGACCTTCAGACTTTTGACTTCCGACCATCTTAGCTCGTAGTTCGAACTCGTTGCAAAAAAAGCAGTTAGCCTTTAGCAGAATACAGTAGGCAGTAGGCAATAGCTGTGGGCAATAAGCAACCGATCCCTTGATAACAAAAAAATGTGCGTAGCCCAAATGACAATAAATGACGGCGAAGCCAAATGACGTCTCACCTCCTCAACCTCAACCTTAACCTTACCCTTAACCTCAACCTTAACACGCTTGGACAGGTAATAATATGCTTAACCTAGCACTATACACATTCCTATGATATCACCTATTGATATACCCTGACATAATCAATTTCCATAGTAGCCGGAAAAATAGAGTCATCCACGCCTTTCTGCCCTCCCCAGGAACCGCCTACAGCAATATTGAGCAATAAATGGAATCGTTTGTCAAAAGGCCACACCTCATGACCACCTTCTTCTTTATCAAATGAGAAAAAGCGATTTTCATTAACCGAAATGATAATTGTATTTTCATCCCATTCGAGAATAAAGCTGTGGAATTTGTTGCGGTTATCGGGCAAATAAATACCACTTGTTTTTTGTGTTCCGATAGAGTGATGGTAAGCTTTAGTATGTACTGAAGCGTATATAGTGTCCGGGGTAAAACCTACATTCTCCATAATATCTATTTCACCGCTCGAAGGCCAATTTCCATACTCCCAATCTGTAGGTAACATCCAAATGGCTGGCCAAAGGCCTATTCCTTCAGGCAGTTTTGCTCTCACTTCTATTTTACCATACAACCAATCACCTTTGCCTTTAGACCGTAATCTTACAGAAGTGTAATTTTTTTCTTCCCATATTTCGTTACGTGCAGTGATCCGCAAAACACCATCGGAAACCCATGCATTCTCTTTTCTCGACTCAGTATAATTTTGTAGCTCCTGGTTACCCCAGCCCCAGCTATTGCCTTCCGTATCGTAACTCCACTTTCCCGGGTCGGGCAATCCGGTATAGTCAAATTCGTCACTCCATACCAACTTGTAATCCTTTGAAATAATTACATCTGGATTCTTTTGTTTTTTCATGCATGCTGGGAGCATTAAAATTATAAAAGTGAAACTGAAGAAGTGATATGTTTTCATTGGTATTAAATTTATTGCCCTTTATAATTCATAATCTAACATTTAAATTGTATTCATATCAGATTGTATCATTATTGGTTGAATACATGATAACTTTCTCTATGACTATCGTACATTCCTGTTTTATTAGTGCGGTGTCAAATATGGTTCAATTTTTGCCCATGATTTCTTGTTTAGTGTAATCATAATCTAAAGTGGGCTGAAGTGTGATTTAATCTGTTATTTGATCAAATATAACTCTTAAGTAGGTAGCTATATAATGTAATTCAGGTCTCTTATGTCAGATTAGAATATTTTTGGGAGAAACACAAGATAAAGAATCAAAAAATTACGGGTAAAGAGAAAAATTGACCATTATTAACCCAATCTTATCATAACAAAGTAATACGAACAAATAATTTTTTATTATTATGTATCCTTATCCTTTTTATTATCGTTTATAAATTAAGTTTTATTAGAAAGTGGTTAATCAAAAAATGGGACAAAGAATGATGACAACACTGGCAAAAGAAAAAGAAAACAAAAGAAAGGGAATGCGAATTTCCATTATATTACATCTCCTATTGCTTCTGATAGCTTTCTACTACTTATTGCCGGAAATTCCGGAACCAAAACCTCAACCCTATGCAGTGCAGGTGGAATTTACCTATAAGAAAAGTTCTCTGGGAGCTTATGCCAAGGCCGATCAGGGAACTACCCGGCCTAAAACAAAACCACTTGAACAGGTAAGTACAACCCCAAATAAACCTATAGAAGTTAAGCAAGCAGAAGTAAAACTTCCGGAAAAACCTAAAGCTACCGATGCCAAGCCTACTGAACCCATCAGAACAGATAACACCCAAAAAGACAGTCCCGTTGAAATTACAACTAAAGATGTATCTATTGATATCACCTCTCCTGACATTACTTTTGACACAGAACTGGATGAGGTTCCAGAAGAGGTTTTAGTTACAGTGCCTACACCTGCCCCTACTCCGCAACCTGCAGAATCCCCGGCTTCTGGCGGCAGTAAACCAGGTACCGCAGATGGACCTCCTTCCGATGTTGCTTCCAAAGATGCCGGTACAGGGAAAGGTAATGCGGGAACCGGGCCTGGACAAACACAAGGAAATCAAGGAAACGAGGGTCAGGGTTCTAAAAGCTCAGGTACTGGTGATTATGACGATTCCGGAGACGGTGTTTTTGGCAGAAGGGTAATACATAGAAATCTCAAAGGTCTGTTATCTGAAAAACTAACTTCAGGAAGAACCGTGATGAAAGTTTGCATTAACAGAAACGGAATGGTGACTTTCATTGAAGTATTGCAGACTTCTGTGACAGATAGAAATTCCATCAAGAAAATGATACAGGCTGCTCAGGGATATAAATATGAAGCTGACTATTCAGCTCCTAAAGAACAATGCGGCAAACTTACCTTTGACTTTGATATCAATGCCCTATTGGGTGGAAATAACTAATATATTTCCTTTTCGGGCTATACATTTAACTTACTATAAAGACAGATTGGGATATAATTGGATTCAATTTAACCATTGCGATCCTGTCCAAAAATATTCTTTCGTTTTCCGCCACCATCCAATACAGGTTGAGGTCTTGGTGGTGTTTCAGAAATAAGATCATACACTTTATCTATATAGATCCAATACCCCTTTTCCGGCTTATATCCTCTATAAGAACCGTCTGGAACCCATGTCGGACCCTGCCCCGGTCTGGTGCCCATTCGTGGAATAAGATTTTCAAAGAAAATGAGTCCAAGTCCTTCGTGAAAATTAAGGGTTACATTGGCATCGGATGAGTAATTTAAAAGGATTCGGGATTTTATGTCAGATTTACTTCTTTCATCTGAATGCATGAAAATTTCTTTACCCAAGACCAATTGATCACTTTCAAAACTTATAACCTCTGCTACTTTTCTCGTGGTAAAACCATCGACTTTCTGTATTCCATACAATATATTATAAGGTTTTCCTTCTGCATCCATATGCGATGTTATATTGTAGTACAATGCGCCATACCAATTTTCGGCATCCAACAGCATGTATTCTGAATCCTGAATCTCATTGGAAACATCACTTAAAACAATATGCTCACCTGAACTTTTTAGAATATATCCAAAATAGTCATATCGTCCCTCTTCTTTTTCCAATTGCCATGTATAGATCTTAAAAGTACTTTCCTCATCTACTTTTTCAGAAATCCATGATATTCCCGCCAACGACATTTCAAAGGATCCGGGCATGGACAAAAACTGATTAAAAAAATGTAAAAGGCTATCATTAGCGACTGCTCTTGTAGATGGCAAAGCAGCATTTGCTGTTATATCACTATAGAAAATAACCTTTTCCATAAGTTGGCTTTCAGAAGATTGAGCCATTACGGGAGATAAAATGGAGGATGAAGCTAAAAGGCAAACTACGATTAAAGTTTTTGGAAAATACATATAAATCATTTAAACCCTAAACGAAAACGTGACTACTTTCATTATGGAAAATGTATTACTGATTGATTTACACCTCACAACAAGCGATAATGCTATCGTAATCTGGCCGGTCTGATGCGGATTTATGTATGTAGCTTTCCAGTATTCTTCCGGATTTCAAAACAAATATTCCCGGCATTTGAAATCCGTCCCCAATTTGAGTTATGGATATCGGTGTTCCCAATGTAGTGATTTCTGCAGCCCTTATCCAGTTTTTCAGCCCAAATAATTGAGAAAATGACCCTTTTGCCAGACTAAAAGCCGCATAAAATTTACATTCAGGATCTGAAATATGGTCTACTCCCGAAAGGTTATATTTTTTAAAGTACTTGTCAGCAGTTTCATTATCAGCCATATGTACAAAGACGATATGTACACCTTTTTGTACAAGTTCACTTCTTTTTAATGAAAGATCCTTCAGGGCTTCCCTGCAAAAAATGCATCCGAAATGCCGCAAAAATACCAGTAAAACAGGACTTTTATTTGACAAGGCATAAAGGTCACTGCCCTTATCGGTCACCATCTCGTTGAGTATCGTCATGTTTTGGATCATATAGAATATCCATTTAACTTTTGAAAACAACGTTGATTTGAAATGGTTTATCCCTTTGAGTTATAAAAATAATGTTAACGTATATAATTATTTTACTCTAAAAATGATACAATATATTCTAAGCATTGACCATTAAACAAGATTCATTCCATTAAAAACTTCGATAACTTCTTTCACGTGAGCAGCAGAGTCGTTCAACAGGCTCATTTCTTCTTTGTTAAGTTGAAGTTCAATTATGGATTTAATACCACCGGCTCCAAGTACAGCCGGTACTCCAACAAAAAGATCATTCAAACCATATTGCCCTGTTAGCCTTGCGCAAACTGGAAATATTCTATTTTCGTCGCGCACAATGGCTTCAACCATTTGGGCAGCCGCTGCACCTGGTGCATACCAGGCTGAGGTTCCCATTAGTTTTACCAATTCCCCACCTCCCACTTTAGTTCTTTCTACAATGGCATCCAATTCTTCTGTACCTATGAGTTCAGTAATGGGTATACCCGACACAGTAGTATAACGCGGAAGGGGAACCATTGTATCACCATGCCCTCCCATAAGGATGGCTTGAATATCTTTTGGAGATACATCCAGCGCTGTAGCTAGAAAGGCTCTATACCGGGCAGTATCCAGTATTCCCGCCATTCCGAAAACCTTTGATGAATCTATTCCTGCTGCTTTAAAAGCAGCATAAGTCATCACATCCAGCGGGTTAGAAACAACTATTATAATGGGATCTTTTGACCGCTCTAAAACAGCGTTTACAACTGAGACTACAATTTTTGCATTGGTGGATATGAGGTCATCGCGACTCATCCCTGGTTTTCTTGGAATACCGGCTGTAATAACCACAATATCCGAATTAGCAGTTTGAGAATAATCATCCGTTCCGATCAATCGCGTACTATAATAGTCTATAGGGGCTTGTTGCCATGTATCCAAAGCTTTTCCACGAGCCAGATCCCCTGCTATATCTAATAAAATGATCTCATTAACGATATCTTTGTGTGCCAATACATTTGCAACGGTAGCCCCTACATTTCCGGCACCTATAACTGTAACTTTACTCATATTCTTTCACTATATTTTGATTATTGAAATTTATCTCAGAAGCATCTTTTCGTAAGAAGGGTAAAAGTAAAGAATTTGTTTTATTTGCAAAGAGGTTTGAATGGATACGGATATAAATTTTTAAACCGATGAAGAAAGTGCTATTTCATTAAACAACCCATTAGATAAATGTCATTTCTGTAAAATATCTGGGTTAAAAATAATCTGAGCCTCAGCAAAATGAAATATTTAGGGTACAAGGAATTTTTTAATTTGAGTAAATTGGATAAAGTTTAGATTTCAATTACTTTTGAGCCGCTGGAAGTGGGTTAGATATGGAAAGCTATAAACTAATCCATTTTAAAACTAAAAATGAACCCAACATATAAAGCCATTTTTCTATAACTTTCGTCATTTGAAAGAATGATTTTAGGATTTTGGCATGGATCATAATTATTGAGTACCAAAAGTAAATGAATGAACTTACACGAATATCAGGGGAAAGAACTTTTGTTTTCATACGGAGTAGCCATTCAACATGGACATGTTGCAGAGACTGTAGAAGAAGCCGTAGCGGCATATAAAAAAATAACAGAAAGGTCAGGGAACCCCTTTACAGTTGTAAAAGCCCAAATTCATGCCGGAGGAAGGGGAAAAGGTGGTGGAGTTAAGTTGGCGAAAAACGTAAATGAGCTCAAAGAACATGCTGGTAATATATTAGGTATGATGTTAAAAACTCCTCAAACTCCAGGGGGGTTGGAAGGCCCGGGTAAGTTGGTGAGAAAAGTACTCATCGCAGAAGACTCCTATGTGCCTGATTTTGATTCTTGCGAAGAATATTATGTGTCTGTTTTAATGGATAGAGAAAAGAAAAGCAATGTGATCATCTATTCTACTGAAGGAGGCGTCAATATAGAAGAAGTTGCTGAAGATACTCCTCACCTTGTCCATAAAGAGTATATAGATCCACTTTTAGGGCTATTGCCATTTCAGGCCAGGAAAATAGCCTATAATTTAGGCTTGGAGGGCACAGCAAATAAAAAAATGATAAAGTTCATCACCTCGCTTTATAATGCATTTACGGGTTCTGATGCTACTCTGTTTGAAATCAATCCCTGCATTAAAACCGGGAATGGAGATATTATTGCTATTGATTGCAAAGTCACTCTGGATGACAATGCATTGTTCAGGCATCCAAAACTCAATGAACTAAGAGACTTTGACGAAGAAGATCCCACTGAAGTAGAAGCCAACTCCTATGGCCTTAACTATGTTAAGCTTGACGGAAATGTAGGATGTATGGTGAATGGTGCAGGTCTTGCTATGGCAACCATGGACATCATAAAACTATCGGGAGGATCCCCGGCAAACTTTTTAGATGTAGGGGGTACTGCAGATGCAGCCCGGGTAGAACAGGCATTCAGGATCATTTTAAAGGACCCCAATGTCAAGGCTATTCTGGTCAACATTTTTGGTGGAATAGTGAGATGTGACCGGGTAGCAAATGGTATAGTCGATGCATACAAAAATATGGGGAATATTCCCATACCAATTATTGTAAGACTTCAAGGCACCAATGCCGATCTTGCAAAGAAGATTATTGATGAGAGTGGCCTCGAGGTACATTCCGCAATATTACTTCAAGAGGCGGCAAATATTGTGAAAAAAGTAGTTTCATCATCATAAAACGAAAAATTGGATATTTGTGAAGCTATCTTGATGATGATCTTGATAGCTTTTTTTATTTTTAATTATGCAATCATACTCACTTTACGAACTGAATGAATACATCCGAAGGGTTATAGCTCTTAATTTTGAGCAACCCATTTGGGTAAGTGCTGAAATATCTCAGATGAGAGACTCGAGGGGTAATGTATACCTTGAATTAATTCAACACGACGAAAACTCAGGCCTGGTTATCGCCCAATCCTCCGCTGTGATATGGTATAAATCTTATCTATTTCTCAAAAATAAATTAAAAAGCCTTTTACCCGCTTTGCTTGCAGAAGGAACACAAGTGCTGGTTAAAGTTTCAGTAGACTTTAATGAACGGTATGGCCTAAAGCTCATTGTGGTGGATATCGATCCTGCATATACCATTGGTCAGATGGAAATGACACGCCGGAAAATTCTTGAAAGATTGAAAAGCGAAGACTTACTGGATAAAAATAAATCACTACCCTTACCCATAGTCATTCAAAAAATTGCAGTGATATCTTCTGAAACAGCAGCAGGTTACATTGATTTTATGAAGCAACTCAGTGACAATCCCTATCAATACAAATTTTATACAAAATTGTATCATGCAGCGATGCAAGGTAAAAATGTAGAGCCAGAGGTAGTTGAACAACTGAAAAATATTTCCGATAATGGATCATATGAAGCAATTGTTATCATAAGAGGGGGAGGATCTAGATTGGATCTTTCTTTTTTTGATAATTATAATATTGCCTGGCGCATCGCTAACACAAAGATCCCGGTCATTTCGGGTATTGGTCATGATATTGACGAATCTGTTACAGACCTTGTGGCACATACTTCACTCAAAACACCAACAGCTGTAGCTGATTTTTTAATAGAGAGATTGATATCTTTTGAATCTGAAATCACACAGCATGGACAAAAAATTAGAAACATGGCAGCAAAAACCATACACTTGCATAGTCTTCAAATATCTAATTATACCCAGATACTTTCACATAAACCCAGAGAGATTTTATTGAGGCAAGAGGAAAAAATTCTACATCAACAATCTCAGCTATTGCAAAATGCAAAAACTATCATCCTCAATCAAAAAAGATGGTTGGATCAGGCAAAACAAATCCTTATCTTAAGCGACCCAATTACAATAGTTAAAAAGGGATTTTCTATTATTAGAAAAAATGGCATTATAGTTACAAAAACCACACAAATCAAAAAAGGTGATCAAATTGAAGTACATTTAAAAGACGGAATCCAAAATGCAGAAATACAATGAGTAAAAAATTTTCTTACGATAAAGCTATGCAAGAATTAAATAGCATTATCAGTCAATTACAAAACGAAGAAGTCGGACTGGATCAATTAGGTGATCTAATTAAAAAAGCCAACACATTGATTGAACATTGCAAAGAAAAATTAAAGGAGATAGATCATGAAATCAACCAATTACATGAGAAAGGGGCGGACAATCTCAACGTAAATCCTTAACTAATTCAGTACTTGATAAAATTAAATTTGAATCGTTCTACAATCTTCTATAATAAGTATATCACAATGTTCATTATGGTGTTTGTACTGCCAACTTGTGCTTATTTTTTACATATTTCTCCAGCCATTGATCCTGCTCCCACAACATATGCATAACCGATTCACGGGAGGCATATCCATGGCTTTCTTTTGGTAGCAAGACCAAACGAACGGTAGCACCTAAACCTTTTAATGCATTGAAATATCTTTCGCTTTGCATGGGAAAAGTACCGCTATTATTATCGGCCTCTCCATGGATTAAAAGCATAGGTGTCTTCATTTTATCCGCATGCATAAATGGTGACATTGCGTAATATACCTCTGGTGCTTCCCAATAGTTTCGTTCCTCAGCCTGGAAACCAAAAGGGGTAAGAGTTCTATTGTATGCGCCACTTCTTGCAATACCTGCCGCAAAAAGATCACAATTACTCAGAAGGTTGGCTGTCATAAATGCCCCATAACTGTGACCGCCTACCGCGACCCTGTTTCTATCGATATATCCCAGGGCATCTACCGCATCAATAGCTGCCTTTGCATTCGATACCAGTTGTTTTATGAAAGAATCATTGGGTTGATCATCACCTTCGCCAACAATGGGAAATGCTGCTGCATCAAGTACTACATATCCACGATTGACCCAAAAGACTGGAGATCCATAATTGGGAAATGTAAATTGATTTGGAGACGATGTAACCTGACCTGCTGTGCTTACATCTTTATATTCCCTGGGATATGCCCACATGATCATAGGCATCTTTTCCTTTTTATCCTTATCATAATCTACCGGCAAATACAAAGTGCCCGATAGTTCTAGTCCATCCTCTCTTTGATAAGTTATAATCTCTTTATGGACATTTTGTAATATTTGGATTGGATTAGGGAAAGCGGTGACTGCTTCCAGGGTATTGTTCTTGAAACCTCTTAAATAATAATTGGGAAAGTCTTCTTGTGATTCGATCCTCGTCAAAATGATTCCTTTATCTATGTTGATAATCCGGATTATATTTTCCAGTTTTTCATTTTTATTTGTTTGAAAAAGTCGTTTTTTCTCTCCATTATTGAGATTCAGTTGATCGATAAAAGGATGCTTACCCTCATCAGACCACCCATCGCCCACTAAAAAAATGTTTCCTTCCCTCAGGGCAAGTACACTTCTTCCGTATTCGTTATTTTCAAATGCCGGAAATCCAGGATCATTATAATTGTCCTGATAATTTCTTTCATTGAGAAGTTTTGAAGATTTAGATTGGTCGGAAGGGTTAAAAACTTCTGTTCTTTCAGTACGCGTATTCCACCACATACTCCGGGCTATGGCTGTTTCATCATTTCCCCAGTAAATACTACTATATCTGAGTTTAGTTTTGAAAAGCAGTGTTTTATCTCCTTTTACGGGTACATTTAATTGGTAAACTGCATCGCGGTATTCAACCTCATTGTCCGGGTCTCCTTCGTCCAAAGCTTCTGCCCAGTATAGTGTAGAAGGTAAATCGGATCTCCAATTGATACTTCGAGGACCCGTTTGGGTAGCCATAAAACCTTTAGGTATTTCTTCCAACAATGGCGATGAGTATAAATCATGAACCTCATTGCCATCCAGATCTACGATAGTATATGTCCGGGGAAAACGGCTCGCAGGTACAATATAACTAAAGGGTCTGTTCACTTTAGACAATAAAACGTATTTGCCATCAGGACTTAAAGACATTCCCGCATACATGGCTTTATTGCCCCATTTAATACTTTGCCCGTCAATAGACACCTTCCATATTTCTGATGTTGTGAGATTTTCAAAGTTATCCTCATCTACTTTGTTTTTTAAAAGATCCTGATATGTTCTGTTTTGGGCTTTACTTCCATCATTAACAGAAACTGTTGGGCCTGATGGAACGACTTTCGTTTGATCCATAATAACGGGCCTGTTTTGCGGAATCATTTTAACCAAGAGACCAGAGTTATCGCGTAACCACACAAATGGTGAACCATAGGTAGCATTTAAATTGGAATCTGTAATGCGTTTTGCAGATGCGGTAGCCATATCCAGTAGCCACAATGCGACTCCTCCAGATTCAGTAATGGTAAATGCCACCTTACTTTCATCGGGAGACCATGATAAATTTGATATTTTACTTTCATGGGGCAAACCTTCAACGGCTATTTCTTTCTTATTCTGAACTGAAAGTATTTTTATAAAATTATAAAAATTGGTTCTACTGCCACTAAAAGTGATGGGATTGATTCTCAATCCGGCCAATCTCATTTCAACTTCTGATAACTCATCTATTGACTTGTATTTATTTCTATATAATAATAAAGCAACTTTACCTGCCTCATCCATGGAAATGAGTGGAGATGGAGTGGCATCGGCAATATCAAGGATATCTTTATGGGGTAATTGATATTCTATATCAATCTGTGCATCAGAATTATACATAAAGCAAACGAGTAATAAGGTTGTCAAAAATGTAAGAGTGTGCAAGCCATGAAATGGTGGAAGATTTACTTTCATAAGAGTGTGAATTTTATTAAAATTAATTTTTGTCACTGAAATAGAGCTAACAGGATCTATATATATTGCCTTTATTTTATTCCAGGATATGAACCATGCAAAAAATATGAATGGGAATAATTCAATGTACCATTTGAAAAGAGCTTTTTGACCTGATTTGTTTTATTAACTGAATAATTGACACTTTTTTACTTAAAGATTAAGTTGTTCTCTCCATAATGTGTCTTTCACCATGTTTTTTTTCCAATAATCAGTATGAATGCTTGTATCAATTTTTGCATGCAAAGAGGACTGCTTTCCGGTACTTCTGTTAAAAAACTCTTCTTTCCATGAAATAATTTTGTAAGGTTTTGTTGTTTCAAACCTTATTACAAGTTTTCTATCCAAATCGGGATAATGAAGTTGGTATTCAGAATATGAACTTTCATTACTTATATCTGCATCTGCAGTTTCCAATATACCATGTCCCCTATAAGAATTAAAGGCAATGTTATTCAAACGTGTGAATTCCAGTGAGGGTATTATATTAAATTCGTTTACAGGTAAAAAATCTGGATTAATTCTTAACACATTAAAAAGTTCATCTTCCAGGAAAACAGCGTCAGTATACTCTTTTTTATCACCGATAGTTTCAAAATATGAAAATATGGTAGACCCATAACGCTTTCCTATCAAGTTAAGCTGTTGAAACGTTTGCCCACACCAATCCTGAGAAGAAAAAGATACCTTAAGTGTATAAGGATATTCTCTTTTATCAACAGGTGTGAACGTACTGGTCATGATCGAATAATCGTAGATACCAGTAGTAAAATCCTTTAAAAGATTACTCTTTAATACAGAAGTTGAATTTTGGCTTTGATACAAATCATTCTTGACTTGTTCCTCCACTAGAAAATCTTCGGTTACCTGTATGAGTATTACTCTACCTTCTCTTTTTTCACCATACCGATCCTGAACCAGGTGATAAGTACTTATCTCACCTTTACCTCCAAACCAATATGGGTCTTGAAAAAATTGATCAATATTTTGTCTATGGTAAGTAGGACCATCTTGACCGGAATGAGGCTTGCATGACAAAGTCAATACCACAAAGCAGAGAAATACATATAATTGGTTAATATTTTTCATACAATGAATATGTGGATAAAATGAATGATACATATCAACTTTTTTCAATCAAAATTGAATAATGCATTTATCAAAAATTGACAACATATGTATAACAACACGCTCAAATACATGTTCTATACTACTCGTTATTACCATCCTTATGTTTTAATGAAATGGTATATTTTAAACTGAAAAGTCTATGGATGAGTCGAATTAGATGTATATTCTGATTTTTGCCTTTTAACATTTGTATATAATATTCAAATTTACCATTACTGAATAAAACTGGTACATTTTATGCAGTATACAAAGCAGTAAATTAAATTCCATGTGATAACAGCTAACATATATAAATCATATAGTAAACAGGTATTCAATATTCTCATCCTTTTCCTGATATATTCTGCTCATATATCAGCCCAAAATTGTAATGTAAAGGGAGGAAGCATTTCCACAACCAACAATACAAATATTTGTGCCGGAGATGGAATACCAGATATTATCAACATATCACTACATGGTCAAACAGGAAATAAGTCCGAATGGCTTATTGTAAATACTCAAAATATTATTATTTCCAGACTACTGGGACAGCCTTTCAATTTTGAAAATTCAGGCCCCGGAACTTTCAAAATATATCATGTATCGTTTACGGGTAATATTCAAAATTCCTCTCCGGGCAACTCTCTATCTACCTTAAACGGATGTTTCGGTTTGTCAAACTCCATTACCATCAGGGTTGACAGAGTGGATGGTGGGCTTCTTTTCGATGAAAACGATAATACTAGCATTACTCTTTGCACCGGCGAACAGTTTCCATCCATGCAATTATTTCAATATGATGTAAATGGACAAAATGGAAGATTTCTTCTGGTAAATGAAGGAGGGATTATTCAGCAAATCAATACAACACCTGTTTTTCCAGCCAATACACAAAACGGCGGGAACTACCAAATTTATTTTGTTGCATACAACAGTATAAACGGATTAGTACCTGGTAGTTCCATACAAAACATTTGGGGGTGTTTCAGTCTGTCCCAACCATATAACATATATATTATAGGACAAGAAAAAGGTGGTGGAACTATATCAACCAACAGTCCAACTACTTACTGTTCGACAAACAGTAGCTCGTTTGAAGTGGAGTTTAAAGTAAACGGATCATTTGGCAATAACCGTCGGTTTATAATTACAGATTCAAAAGATAGCATACTACAAGTATTCACCGATCCTATTCACACTGTAGAAGTAAATAATATCAAAACTTTACACGTGTATCATATTAGTTATGTGAAAGGACTCAAAAATCTGAGTGCAGGTTTTTTTCTAAATCAATTGAATGGTTGCTATAGTTTGTCAAATAAAATTATTCTAACGCAAAACTTTGTAAGCAGTGGTCAGATTGAAATAACTGGAGGAGATAAATCCTTGTCTATTTGTCATGGGGCTCCAAATCAAGTTATACATCTGACACGTAAAAATAATCAAGGCAATCAAAGCAGATATTTTATTGTCAATTTGGAAAATATCATCCAGATGGTATACGCCACCAATATTCAAAGCATTGACTTTAGAAACTTACCTGCAGGCACTTATAAAATATTAAGTATAAGTTATACAGGCCAACTTAACAATCTGGATGTTGGCGTCAACCTAACGAACATTTCGGGCTGTTTTGAAGTGTCAAATGAAGTACTTATATACAAAAATTCAGGTGTTCCAAATGGCGGGCAAATTACAGCTGTTCAAAATACTGTAATCTGTGCCAATGCTTCGGGTCAGAGTTTTCTGGATATCGAACTCACTGGTGAAGGGCTTTATGAATCATCGTGGTTCACAACAGATATGGGAGGTATAATTTCAGAAGTGATTCATTCTCTGCCTCTCGATTTTAGTAGTGCAAGTACGGGAGAATGTCTGGTTTATCATATCAATTACCACAAAGGAATTGAAAACCTGGAACCTGGAAAAAATATATCTGAGTTAAAAGGATGTTTTGATCTTTCCAACTCCATTACCGTTCATAAAAATGCTGTATTTGGTGGAAAATTAAGTTTTCCATATGGGGGAACCACCTTGTTGTATTGTACATTTGGAAATGGCCCTCATATCCCCGAAATAATTATAGAAGGTCAATACGGTGATGAAAACCGTTGGATCTACACGGATAATAAAGGCGTCATGGTCAATATTAGACATGACAACAATATTGATATCAGGCAAATCCCGTTTCAGGAAAATCATATCTACCATTTAAGTTATTCAGGTGCGATACATGGTTTAAGTACAGGTCAAAACATTTCGAACCTACAGGGGTGTTTTTCTTTATCTAACAAACTGGTTATTAATAAAAACAACCTTTCTACCTCCCCCGGACAAATTTCTACATCAGCATCACCTTTCTTGTGTAAGGGAAATGATAAAATAGATAATATTGCATTTCAGTTATCAGGGGGACAAGGAGATCTAAATTCGTGGATTATCACAGATGAACAAGGAACGATCGTGAGAGTACAGACCCAAAATTTTATCAATTTTGAAACCTTACAAGGTTCTTATTTTACAGTTCAAAATATATACTATTATTCGAATATTATAGGACTTGAGGTGGGAAAGCAAATAGAGCACCTTCAGGGATGCTTTAGTATTTCAAATGTTTTAGAATTTAATAGGGATTTCATCACTAAAGGGGAACTTGCCTTTGAAAGGACTTCTGCACACGAGATGCTCATTTGCCATAATGGAAATCCGATTGTACCCGTAAGGTTTACATTAGAAAATCAATCAGGTGATAACACTTTGATCGTGATTAGTAATCAGGAGGGAGCCATTGTTGAGATTATAAATGATCTATCTTATCAATTTCGCGATATAGAAGGGGAATATTTTGAAATCAGGGCTGTAACCTTTTCAGACAACTTTACAGCACCTGTACCTGGTGACAATATTTTCAGTTTTGAAGGTTGTTTTGTTTTTTCTAATGAATTGGTAGTGACCAAAGAAACTGTTCTGAGCGGTTTTGCGACAACCTTGTCAGGTAATTTCGAGGTATTTGTCTGTTCGGGAAATGGATTGCCTGAAATCTATGAATTCACTGTCGACCCAATAATAGGACCTAAAGGAATATGGGTATTAACTGACACTGATGAAAACATTCTGGCTATACAAAATGAACCTGTATTTGATTTTGAAGGATTAACACTCCCTAAAGTTCATTTAAGGTATTTAGTGTACACTGGAGAAGTTGATGGTTTATTTCTTGGAAATTGGTTGGGATGGTTGAGGGGATGTTTTAACTTTTCCACGGTGGTCATTATTCATAACACTTTAATAGAAGGTGGCACATTGAATATGCAATCATATGGAGAAAGTCATACTATTTGCGTCCAGGATGGCAAATCAGATGTAATTCGATTTCAACTTTCGGGCAATATTGGGGTACATAATACCTTCATTGTTGTGAATGAGGATAATTTTATTTCATCTGTTTTCCAGGAAAATGAGAAGGACTTTAATGGATTTTCAAGCGGAGTAAGTAAAGTGTATTCCATTTCATATAATACTTTAGAAGGTTTAGAAACAGGAGTTCCACTATCATCATTACAAGGATGTTTTGATCTTTCAAATCCTGTGTTTATACATAAACGACGAGCATTAGGTGGAACAATAATTACCAATCAGGGAACTCAGGAATCTTCATTCTGCATTGGTGATGGAGAACCAGACGTAGTTCTTCTCACACTGTTTGACGATCAGGGAAGTAATTCGCTTTGGCTTTTTACTGATCAGGCAGGACAGATTCAAAATATACTGGAGTCACCAAGTTTCAATTTTGATAACTCTTCTCCGGGGGTTACTTTAATTTATCATATCGCTTTTGAAGATGGCATCACTGGTTTAAACGTAGGAGGACATATACAGAATATAAATGGATGTTTCGGTCTTTCCAATCCTATTACTGTAAATAAATTTCAAGCCAGGGGAGGAACACTATCAACGACTACACAACAAACGGAAGTAAATCTTTGTCTAAGCCAAAATAGCCAACCCGTTGTCAATGTTATGCTTCAAAATGTGAGAGGCAAATTTTCATCCTGGCTCATTACTTCTCTAGATGGTATTATTTTATATAAAGATAAAAACCCTCCATTCAAGGCTTTAGAATTAGGCGAAGGCTCTTTTAATATTTATCATTTACGATATGAGACCGATGTGACTAAGATAACTGTGGGTAATCGTATCAATACATTGCAAGGATGTTTTGATCTTTCCAATCCTGTTAAAATTAATATTACCGAAGTGAAGGCGGCCAGTATTTCATTAGGAGATCAAACGCTTGAAAGCAATTTTTGTGTCGGAGATCAACCCAGTGACCCATTTGATTTGATATCAGAAGGAGGGAGAGGCGAGTTTAATTCCTGGATTGTAACCGATGAAAATGGAATGATAAGAAAAATTCAAACTACCCCATTTTTTGATTTTGCAGGTGATGACGAAGGCATCAATCTCATATACCTTTTACATTATAATGGTAACATTCAAAATCTTGTCGAAAATAATCACATGAATGAGCTTTCAGGATGCTATAGTATATCAAATCCTGTAAAAATCAATAAAACCATTGCAGGAGAGTGCAGCACCACCTCAACACAGGATATTTCTTTACTAAATCAAATATATCTATACCCAAATCCTGCCAGGCAGATTATCCACATCGCAATACCAGAGGGACTTCAAACAACAAACTTGATGGTAGATATTATGGATATAAGAGGTGTGGTGTGGTTTGGAAACTATTCCATTACGCAGATCATGCGGAATGGAATTAATATAGAGGAATTGCCTGCCGGAATGTACCTTTTGAGATTAAGGTCTAATCAACAACAACAGGTCGTGAAATTTATAAAAGTTCAATAACCGTAACTACTTAGATAGGAATGGAAACTTTAAATTCACTATTAAAATCCATAGCTATTCATATTTTACCTATTCAGGGTAACATGCCAGGCATTTTCGACAGATAGAAGTGCAATTCTCCGTTACGAATTCATTTAAATACTTTGTTCTCGACTGTTTCACTTATCTTTTCCACCCAAAGTTTATATTGAAGTGCCGAAGGGTGAAGTTGGTCTTCTGCTAAAAAGGTGGAATTCCCCTTACCACTTCGGGAAATATCGGTGATATTTACGTACCAAGTATTGTACTTCTCCGCAATTTGCAAATTTATTTCATTGTAGGAATCTAATTCCAGTCCTATTTTATCCGGATTACGATTTTGGGCAAAAGGTGTTATGCCATAATCGGGAATAGAAATCACTACTACCCTATCTGGCCTGTTTCCTGCTAGTTGAATAGAAATGGAAAGTAATTCTTCAAATTCCCTTTTGTATAACTCTATATCTTTATTCTGGAATTGATTATTTACGCCTATGAGTAAAGTCACAAGGGAATATGGTTCTTCCTTCAACTTTGCTTTACCAATGGCTGAAAGCAATTGAGTAGTAGTCCAACCCGTAACTGCAATAATCAAAGGATCTTCCATATCCATTGACTTTTTCCTTACATCCCTGACCAATTGGTATGGAAAGCTTTCACTAAGTGGTATTCCTTCTCCAATTGTATAGCTATCACCTAATGCTAAATATGTGTATTTGGCCATATTATTTTCTTTTACATCCATATCCTGCGCATCCATAGTACATGCTATATGTATGCATAAGGTAAAGATAATACATAGCAATGTCATCATGTTATTATTAGTCATAGTCAGGATTTATACTAGATACGAAATATAACTATTAAGCAGATTGTTTAAAGATTCCGAATATATTAGCAAAACACCCGACAAAACTTCTAATTTTCCAATTCTCATGTAAAAGTAATGAGGTACTTCTATTTAAGGAAAACTTGAGCCCTCGGGTATGACCATTAGCGGAAGTTTACTATTGAAGGCAAGTGATTTTTTTACTTTTGATCCAAATAAGGATTGTAATATTGATTTTTTTCGCTTAACCAAAGCAACCAAATCAGCATTCTGCTCTATGGCATAGTTCTCTATAGCTTCAGGTATATTTTTATCAAAAATCGAAACAAAAGTGAGTTTGGATTTAGGGTAATGGTTTGTTAAAGCATGAACCAATTCTTGTTTTAAGACCCATTCTTCAGATTTTTCTGATACATGAAGTACATGTATTTGACATTGAAAAATGTGAGCAAATTTTGTTAAAAAAAGTAAAGAAGCAATATCCCGATAAGGGCTTGAAGTGGCAAATACAATGGTGGTAAAAGGATTGAATTTTGCATGAGGAGGAACGAGAATCATAGGCGTATTTCCTTTTTCCATTATATCGGTAGATACACTTCCAAAAATGGATTTTATAGTCGCCCCTTCACCAGTAGTTCCCATTACGATCCAATTCGCTTTTTCTCTTTTAGCTATTTGAATGATAGAAGGCACGGGAAATCCATCTTCAAATATCATATCCACAAGACTCGTTTGGAGTAAATCACCAATCCAATCCCTGTTTAAAGTTTCCATTGTATTTTTGAGAAGATCTTTATTTTCATCTCTCTTCTGAGTATCAATGACTACATGACCATTTATATCAGGTGAAACCTGATAATACACATGAGTAAGTATAAGTACCGCATCTAATATTTCAGCTAGCTTATGAGCGTAAATACATGCATTGGATGCAGTAGCAGAAAAATCAGTAGGTGCTACAATTTTAGGTAGTGTACCGTAATCGAATTTCCTTAATAATTTCTGTATAAGTGACCGGAGCGATGAATTATATTGGCCACCTTTCCTGATTTCAACAATTTCTTCATTGTCAATGAGGACAGCAGGAACTGAAGTGATGTCTCGCTTCATAATTTCTGATACATCGTGAACTTCCTCTATTTCAAATGGTATAGTCGCCCGGGTTAAGTATTCTTCAATTTTACTTCTGACCATCTGGGTTCCGGAAGACCCCGTACCATATATTGTTAATTTCATAACATTTTAATTATTATATCTACTTCTATATATGAATCGGATTATACCACATATATAATTGATTTAAAATATGTTCATATAGTAATTGCCTGACAGAGAATTATAAATTGAATTGGCTTATTATTATCTATGGAACCATTGAAATCACAAAGCTGTTTCCACTTTCTGATATATTCTTTTAAAAGTAGTCTCAAATAAATTGATTACTTATTTATACACTAAAATGCATGTCAATTTAAGTGGCCACATTACATCATTGCGCGAAGTCATAATCTGCGTTTGCCTTTTTATCTTTGACAAGCTCTTTAATAACATCATAAGTAGTGACTATACCGACTAATTTATTTTCTTCAACAACCGGAATAGCATGAAAAATATTTTTCATAAAAATATCAAGAGCTACAATGATCTTATCCTTAGGATGCAATTTCCCTAATTTGGTTGTCATTATGTCCGCAACAGTATAATTATGAAGGCGAATTTCTTCCATTTTTTCAACCAACTTAGAAGGGTTAAATCCCCTTTTGAAAAAAAGAAAATCCGATTGACTTATCATACCCACTAACTCTCCTTCAAATTGAACAGGAATGTGATGAATTCTATTTTTTTCAAAAATAGAATTGACTACACTTAAAGGATCATAAGGTGAAACTGTGATAGGGTTTTTGGTCATAATTTCAGCAACAGGAGATAATAGATTCATTTGTATATATTTTGGTGCAAGATCATCATGATTTTCCATGAAAACAATGATTGACATCATTAAAAAAAGTGATTGGCGTCAATTTGCAAGCTATGCTTAACAATGATGTCATTTATCCCGCAATGTCAAAATTACACTACCTAATCCAGGTTAAAATTTTATATTTGAGAATCTCCTTACTATATAACAGATTGGAATGAGTAAAAATAGTGAGAACAAAGATTTCATAAACTTTACCAACAGGTTAAATGCCATCATCGAAACAGCAATTGATGGAATTATTACTATTGATTCAAAAGGAATTATAGAAACTATCAATCAATCTGCTCTAAACATATTTCAATATTCAAAAGAAGAATTGATCGGTAAAAATGTAAAAATACTCATGCCTTCGCCCCACCACAATGATCATGATATGTATATCCATCAGTATTTAACAACCCGAAAACCTAAAATAATTGGTATAGGAAGAGAGGTGGAAGGTCTAAAAAAAGACAAAAGTGTTTTCCCATTCCACCTGGGTGTAAGCGAAGTGATATTAAACGATAGAATTATTTTTACAGGGATAATTCACGATCTTTCTGAAGTAAAGGAGGCTGAGTTACACATACGCAAGCTAAATAATGAGTTAGAAAAAAAGGTCATTGAACGAACGTACGAATTAGAAGCGGTTGTAAATAAATTGCTTGAAACCAATAAAAGACTGGAAGGTGAAATTTCAGAAAGAAAAAATATAGAAAAAAAATTAAAAGTTCAGGAAGGTGAATTAAGGAAAAGTCTTGAAAAAGAAAAAGAACTTGGAGAACTTAAATCACGGTTTGTTTCTATGGCTTCCCACGAGTTTCGAACTCCATTATCAACCATTCTATCATCAGCATCACTATTATCAAAGTACACGCTTAGTGAGCAACAAGAAAACAGGGCTAAGCATATAGAAAGAATTAAAAATGCGGTTAATAATCTTACAGGCATACTAAACGATTTTCTTTCTCTCAGCAAATTGGAAGAAGGAAGGGTTTTAATCCATGTTGAATCATTTTATCTCCCGGAAGTTTGTGAAGAAATCTTTTCGGAAGTAGAAGGAATAGTGAAGCAAGGTCAGAGTCTGATACTAAAAGAAAGTGGGCTACCTCTCAAAATAAATAGTGACAGAAGAATCATTAAAAATATACTATTTAATCTCATTACCAATGCAATAAAGTATTCACCACCCGAAAAACCCATAGAATGTCTTATCCATTACAATAAAGACTTTTATTCTGTAGAAATTAAAGATTATGGAATCGGAATACCGGAAAAAGATCAAAAATATTTATTTGACCGATTTTTCAGAGCGGGAAATGCAGTAAATATACAAGGTACGGGTCTCGGTTTAAATATCGTCAAAAGATATCTTGAAATGATCAACGGGACGATTAAATATGAAAGCCAGGAGGGAAAAGGTTGTGTGTTTACCATAAAATTGCCATATAGCCTTTAGAGTTCGCCTGCGGCAGGTCGAAAAAACGGTGAACGGGTGAGCAGTGAACGGTCTGAAGGTCGAAAGTCAAAAGTCGGAAAGTCGAAGGTCTTGAAATTGAAAATTAACCAAAACTAAAACCAAAACCATTTGATACCAAGATACTAACTACAAACTTAATAGGTCTTAAGGTCTGAAGGTCGGAAAGTCTGAAGGTCGGAAAGTCTGAAGGTCGGAAATTAACCAAAACCAAAACTAAAACCAAAACCATTTGATACCAGATACGAACTACGAACTTAATAGGTCAAAGGGTCTTAAGGTCTTAAGGTCTGAAGGTCGGAAAGTCTTAACCCACATTGCTCAAGATGGCATTAAAAGTGTTTAAAATAAATTATTTTGAATTAATTTTTGAGTTATTTAGGCATGGTTTGCAACTTGTAAATTCATAATTACTTGAAAATCAATATTTATATTTTTTAAAATTGGCTTTGTAGTACACAGGGGGGTTGACAGGGTCGATTCCTATGTTGTACCTTTGCTACATGTATTTCAAATTTAGTGGAAGAGTAAATCCGGAAACAAAAAAGTACGACAAGTATTTCAGGCTTGTG
>JBGTBR010000049.1:0-42265 GCA_041749255.1 Saprospiraceae bacterium | reverse complement strand
GTCGGAAAGTCTGAATGTCGGAAAGTCTGAATGTCAGAAGGTAGGACGGAGAAAGTTAACCAAAACCAAAACCAAAACTAAAACCAAAACCATTTGCTGACAGTTAAGAACTAGGAGCTAAAATGAGGTTTAGATTGAGGTCTTTGCCTTCGGCAGGTTGAAAATACGGTGAACAGTGAGCAGTGAAAGGTAAACGGTCGGAAGGTAGCAGTAACCTAGTAGTTTCTGAAAGTCGGAATAGAGTAAGGTATGAAGGTTGATGCTTTTTGGCTACGAACTACGAACTACGAGCTTTTTAGGTCTGAAAGTCAGAAAGTCAGAAAGTCGAAAGTCGGAAAGTCGAAAGGTCAAGGGTTAAGGTGAGGAAGTGAGGAGTCAAAAGTTTAAAGTGAAAAGTTTAAAGTAGAAAGTTCCTTAATTCCTTAATTCCTTTATCCCAAATTTCCTTCATACAAGCCAAATGCTATGAGCTGCGAGCTAAAATGGTCTGAAGGTTGAAAGTCTGAAGGTCGAAAGTCAGAAAATTGTAAATTAACCAAAACTAAAACTAAAACCATTTGCAACCAGCTACGAGCTTAATACATCGGAAGGTCGAAAGCTAACTGCTAAAGGCTAATAGCTTAAAGCTATTTGGTTACGAACTACGAGCCATATAGTACCAAGAAGTAAAAACTTCACTAGTTTTATTATTTTTACTGAAGGGAGCTGTTATACGGCTCCTTTTTTTTATGATTATCATTATTCGAATCATTTTCGTTGAGGAAATCGATTTTTAATGATAAGGATTTACAATTATTTCTGTCAAAGGTTTCAATATATTACATTTGCCTTCAGAGAAGTGTAATTTTAGTTTGAATGAATAGTAAACTTAGTGGAAACGAGGCGAAAATGAGTAGATTAATCTCTTTATGTATTGTGTCTTTAATGCTTTCATGCTCACCTCCTCAGGCGGAGAGTGAAATTGATTACGATGGGGCTTCCAAAGGTATTTTGCAGGTTTTTGGAAAACTGGAGACGGATTGGAATAACGGAGACCTGAAATCGTATATGGAAGGTTTTCTCAACGATCCCGGATTTTCATATGTTACCAATGACGAGATCGTTTACGGATGGCAAATGGCTTTTGGCAAGTGTTTGTATAACTACCCTACACCAGAAAGCATGGGCAGGATCCGGATGATCACTGAACAATTGGAAATTATTTCAGATGAAATGGCCTTTCAGGTCGGACAGCTTTTTTTTCTGGATGATGATAAAAAAATCATTTCATCCGGATTTTTTACATACCAATGGAAAAAGGTAGGAGATCAATGGTATGTAGCCAGAAATCACACTTGCCAATAATCAACTTTCAGTTCAACAGTAAATGATATGGCAACCGGGGTTTTTTGCTATCCAATTGTATACAATGGAGTTTGCATCTGGTGTGGGATCGAAATTAGAAATGTGGTCTAACAAATGCTCTTTGGACAAGTCGCATACATCAACATCAATATAACCAAATCCGCGATATTCTCCTTCCTTGACCAAAACAAATCCCATCTCTGAAATATTTCTTCCCGGAAGTCGTATAAAAAAATCATCATCAAACATTTTATTCATATTGGTTTTAGCCATCAACGCCCTTTCATTGTATACATCGGGATCTTCTTTGCCTGTACACGCTCCATGACAGTTTCCCATTGCATGCATCATGCATGGACGGTTTGACTCAGTAAGACCGCATTTGGCAGGACAAAGCTCCCATTTTTTCACCATGGATATCAGTTGTCTCTGTCCATTTTCTTTTGAAGAAAACCGATTGAGTAATATCCCATTCAATCCTTTTCTGTACCCCAACTTATTACAACTAAAATTAATGTATCCGTGCATGTCATAGTAGCTGTATATAGCAAATGGATACTCTTTTGACTTTTGCGCTCTGTTGATCTCAGGACTCCATTTTTTAATTTCTTTCGATTCAAGGAGGAGGGCTATGAGTTCAGAACCCGTTTCCACTGCTTCTATGGAATGTACCATTTGAGCAAGCCTTTCTGCCTTTCTGGAAGTCAGTTTAAAATGCTGTAACACCCTCTTTCTGATGTTGATACTCTTACCGATATATATGATTTGACCATAAGTATTGTAAAAATAATACACACCATATGATTCCGGAATTGTACTCAAAGTATCCAATGTGATTCCTTTTGGCAATGCAGATTCCTTTACACCTGAGCGAATTATTTGCTGCCTTTGAATCTCATTGTCATTACCTTTGATAATCATATCAAATATTTCTGCTGTCGCTAAAGCATCATCCAATGCCCGGTGTCTCGCTTGCACCTGTATATCGAAATACCTGATCAATTGACCGAGACTATAAGAGGGGAGACCAGGGAAATGTTGCCGGGCAAGACGCACTGTACACATCTGTCTTCGGCTAAAGGTGTAACCTAGCCTTTTAAACTCTTCCTTTATAAAACTGTAATCAAATCTGACGTTGTGCGCTACAAAAATAGCTCCTTCTGTCCATTCTACTATATCCTTTGCTACCTCGTAAAACCTGGGAGCGTCCGCTACCATTTCATCCGTGATGCCGGTGATGCGTGTGATCTCCGGCGGAATAGACCTCTCCGGGTGTATCAGTGTTTGATACGTTCGGATCGCCTGATTTCCATTGTGGAGAACAATCCCGATTTCAGTAATTTTATCTCTTTTTGCAAGACCACCTGTGGTTTCTATATCAATAATAGCATACATTTGTTTGTGTGCCATCAGGACTTTAATTATTTTGTGGATTAAACAATAGAAATAATAGATAATTTATTATTAATATATTGCCATTGTAAAGATAGGAAGAATGATCAGTTACCCATTAATGATATACAAAAATCCACTTAAATTAATTGAATTTCAAAATCTCAACAAAATGTCCTTGTTGCTTTTGATTATTTTAATTGTCAATGTGTCATGTATAAATAAGCAAAAGAGCACCGACCCCCAGACTGAACAGCAGCGTGAAATGGATGTTCAATCCATTATTCCAGGTGCTGAAATGATGGATAAGTATGTAACCTTACTCAGAAAGAAAAAAATAGCCTGCGTTGTAAACCATTCCAGTTTAGTTAAGCAGCAGCATTTGGTAGATACATTGCTCTCCTATAACATCAAAGTCATGAAAGTTTTTGCTCCTGAACACGGATTTAGAGGTGATGTGAGCGATGGAGAGTGGATAGCCGATGCTTATGATACTAAAACAGGATTGCCAATTATTTCTTTATATGGTACAATCAAAAAACCCACCAAGGAACATTTAGATGGTATAGATATCGTGGTTTTTGATATCCAGGATGTGGGCAGCAGGTTTTATACCTATTTGACTACATTACATCTTGTGATGGAAGCCTGTGCTGAAAATGGTATTCCCATAATTGTATTAGACAGGCCTAATCCACATATTGATTACATGGACGGACCAGTATTGGATCTTGCATTCAGGTCTTTTATAGGGATGCATCCAGTGCCTGTAGTATGTGGAATGACAATAGGAGAATATGCGCTTATGATCAATGGAGAAGGTTGGATGAATAATGCAATTAAAGCAGACCTAACGGTCATACCGGTAGGCAATTACAATAGAAATAGTGATTATACTATACCCATAGCCCCGTCTCCAAATCTCCCCAATCAAAGATCTGTATTGTTATATCCGTCTTTGTGCTTTTTTGAAGGTACGTATATCAGTGTAGGCCGGGGTACAGATAAACAGTTTCAGGTTTTAGGTAATCCGCATCTGGGACCTATGGACTTCCAATTTACTCCTGTACCTAATCGCGGTTCGTCTCATCCACCACATAAAGAAATGCTTTGCTATGGTGAGGATTTGTCTATTATAACATTAGAAGAAATCAGAGAAAAGAAAAAGGTTGATTTAAGTTACCTGCTAAAATATTATAAGTTAATGTCTCTGATAAATAAGCCATTTTTCATTGAAAACAATCATTTTACACGACTCGCAGGTACAGATAAACTAAGAAAGCAAATAGAAGATGGTTGGTCTGAAGAAGCGATAAGAGAAAGTTGGAAGGATGGATTGCAACAGTTTTCCCTCATCAGAGAAAAATACCTGATCTATGAGTGAAGTGTAAAATTCGAATACAACCTGTTTACGAAACCCTATAGGTGTGTAATCAAATATAAATTATTGCTTTTTAAGTACCAATATTACTCTTTCAAACTATTACGAATTTCTTTTTGCGCAAATGTTGCAAATTCTTTCAAAAGTTCAGGGTCAACATTTTCGGACGAGCCGGCATTCTGGTACTCCTGCAACGCTGCTGAAATAATCGGGTGATATTTTTCCGGCAGATTTTCTAAAGCCCACATTGCACCTTCCGTTTTAGAAACAATGAGTTCGTTGTCAACAAATGCAAGAACTCTACAAAAATTCAAAATAGCATAATTTGGAACCACACACTTTGATGCTCCAGTTTTTTTCTGAATGTTATCAAAACTTTCCTCGGAGTCTTTTGCGATTGAGTTAAGGTAATATTTTCTCGGCACGTTCACAAAAACATCATCTATAAGTTTGCCGAACACGCAAACACCACGCGTTTTTGTGATAGTGAAATGCGCAGCCAAATCTGTATCGGTCATCTCATTTTTGTGCGGGAGTCCGTGGAATTTGATTTGCTCCTCGTTTCCCATGTGAAATTCGTATGGTGTTGGATAACGGAAATCACTTCCTGTAAATTTTTCAATCACAATACTCATCTCAACACCTTTTGCGGGAGCATCCTTTCCATAGATTTCAAGAAAAGACTTTGATAGTTTTTGCCGCTCCTCCGGCGTTAACGAAGTTGAAATTGTGACTAGGTAATCTATATCACTTTGCTTTGGGTCAAAACCGCCCATAGCGGCAGATCCGTGTACATAAACCCCGGTTAGGTTCTCTCCAAGCGAATCTAAAAGAACTTGCCAATGCTTTTGCAAAACAGAAATAACTTCTTTGGGTAATTTGTCTGTGTTTATGAGATTCATAATTTCATTTCTATTTGGGCGGAGGAGGAGGGATTGATGCGATCGATCCCGATATAGGGTGTATCAAACCCATGCATTATCCTTGTCTTTACACACTGTTCATTTTCCTGTCATCCCATCTTATTAGCTCACTTTACGCTTTGAATGTCAGGAAAATGATATCGGCTTTGCCGGATAATGGATGGGCTTTGCGGAGGAGGAGGGATTGATACGATCGAACCCGTTAAGGGGTAGTATCAAACCCATCCATTATCCCAGTCTTTTCAGACTGTTCATTTTCCCTCCATCCAGGCTAAAAGACATGCGTTTTTCGCCGTGTCTGTCAGGAAAATGATAACGGCTTCGCCGGATAATGGATGGGCTTTGCGGAGGAGGAGGGATTCGAACCCCCGGTAGATTCTCACCTACGCCGGTTTTCAAGACCGGTGCATTCAACCAGCTCTGCCACTCCTCCGTCTATAACTGTTTCAAAAAGAGATGCAAATTTACAAAGCATTTCGTATTATCGTAGTGAAGTTACTTTTTTTTTCAAAAGCCCTTTACTGCAATGCTTCTGCAACCCAATACTATTTAATTATGAAATGAAAATTTCAGTTCCCGCAAAATGAAAAGATGATTCAATTTTCGCATTTTCGTCAGAATCTGAACCATGTATGGCGTTTTCTCCAATATTTCTGGCAAAACGAGCCCTGATGGTGCCTGGAGCAGCATCGGCAGGGTTGGTCGCTCCTATCAGCTTTCTAAAATCATCTACTGCGTTGTCCTTTTCAAGCACTGCTGCTACAATGGGTCCTGAAGACATGAATTCAACCAGCTCGCCATAAAATGGTCTCGATTTGTGTACGGCATAAAATTCACCGGCTTTTTCTGTTGATAGTTTAGTGTATTTCATGGCTACTATTTTAAAACCAGCGTTATTGATTTGCGCCAAAATGGATCCGATATGACCATCACTGACTGCATCTGGTTTTATCATTGTAAAAGTTCTCTTTCCTGACATATTTTATATTTTTATCATTTTTTTTTAAAAACGGTGCAAAAGTAATGAAAAGACAACTTTGAACAATAAAGTATCCAAAATGATTTTTGAATAATGGTACAATTTTACCAACTTCGCACTTCGTTAAAGAATTTATATGATTGAAGAGATAAAAAAACTATTGAAATTTCCCAAAAATATTTCAATACTCATACACAGAAACCCCGATGGCGATGCTATTGGTAGTAGTTTAGCATTGAAAAAGTACCTGGAGAAAAAAAATCACACCGTTCAAGTATTTGCTCCCAGTGAATATCCACATTCACTTCTTTTTTTGCCTGAAATTGATACGGTTATGATAACGGACGAAGAACAAGAGGATTCTGAAAGAATTATTTCACGGGCTGATGTTATATTTTGTCTCGACTTCAATGCGCTGGACAGAATTGATAAAATAGACCATGCCGTTTCCAATAATACAAAAGCCGTAAAAATAATAATCGACCATCATCTCGATCCGGAACCTTTTGCGGATTTTATTATTTCTGATACGGAAGCAAGTTCAACTTCAGAAATGATTTATCAATTCATAGCTGATCTTGGGGATTTACATCTTATGGATCCGATTATTGGAGAATATATATTTACAGGGATTATTACCGATACCGGTTCGTTTCGGTATGGTACGAGACCTGAAACATACGAGGTAGCAGCAGCATTGAAGAAGGTTGGAGTAGATGATTATTTCATTCAGGATAAGATCACCAATTCTCTGGTTGAAATGAATCTTAGATTACTGGGTCATTGCCTTGCCAATCGAATGGAAGTATTGGAAGATCACAGGGCTGCATACATTTATCTGACCAAAAAAGATTATAAAACTTTTGATATTAAAAGAGGAGACACAGAAGGGATAGTTAATTACCTTTTAATGATGAAAAATGTGGATATTGCAGCCTTTATAATGGAACAACCTACTATAGTTAAAATTTCCCTCCGATCCAAAGGAGATATTTCTGTCCAGGAAATGGCCAGTCGTCACTTCAGGGGAGGAGGCCACAAAAATGCTTCAGGAGGAGGAGTATATGCGAAACTGGAAGATATTATCAACCGGTTTAAAGAAGTTGTTCCAAATTACGCCTCCAAAACTCAATTATTGTAAAACATTAACTTAATAAATAAATTTGTATAATATGAAATGTATGAAATTGGTCATCTTTTTAGGGGTGATTTCATTGTTGGCTTGTAAGTCTGAAGACGAAGGTACCATCCAGGGTTATAAATATAAAATTCATAGCTCTTCCGGAGGCGAAAAAGCAGCTATCGGGGATTATGTTTATTTTAATCTGACCATAGCTGATGATAAAGATTCTATTCTTCAACAAATGAATCAATACCCTGATATTCCGCAACTTCAGATACCTACAGAAGAGCAACAGACAGAAATGCCTAATCCCATTGCAGCTATGTTACAGCTATTAAGTGTGGATGATAGCGCCTCTCTCTACCTTCCGATTGATTCTTTTAAAAACCTCCCTGTGGATTTGCCGGGTATGACAGAGATTAGATATCATGTAAGGGTGAGAGAAATAATGACAGAGGAAGAGTACATGAAAGACATGGAAGTCCAACAACAAGAAAAAATGGCTCAGGCTGCAGAGTTGAAAAAAAGATTACCAGAAATCACACAACTCGTGGAAGATTTTGCACGTGACTATAAGCAAGGTCGTGCAGAATTTGAAACCCTACCGTCTGGCCTTCGATATAAAATGATCGAAGAAGGAGAAGGAAGCTTAGTTTCAGCCGGATCTATGGCCTCAGTCCACTACTATGGAGCTTTAACGGATGGAAATCCTTTTGACAATAGTTTTAACAGAGGAGAACCGTTTACATTTCAGGTGGGGAGCGGACAAGTCATCAGGGGTTGGGATGAAGGGCTTCAGCAATTGAAAAAGAACAGCAAGGCTTTGTTTCTTATTCCTTCTGAACTGGGATATGGTGCAGCTGGAAGTCCGCCGAGTATTCCCGGGAATTCTGAACTTATCTTTTATGTTGAAGTAACCGATGTAATGTAAATTATAGGAAAAGTTAAAATCAAAATGATTTTTCAGTTCTGGAGTTTTTTAGATTTTTAATTCGGAACCTGAAAAATTGATTATATAACCATTAAAAAAGGGCTTATGACCACTGAACAACTCCATGAGTTGAGGGAACGTATGACATCGATAAGGAGGTATCTTTGACGTCGATGCCAATAAACTTATAGCAGAAGAAAAAGAGCAACTTACTTTTGATCCCGAGTTCTGGAACGATCCGGAGAGGGCTCAGTCTATTGTCAAAGAAATGTCGGCTGCCAGGTCCTCAATCCAGAAATTCAAAGAAATTCAAGAAGTAGTTGACGACTTTGAAGTTATACTGGAGTTTTACAAAGAAGGCGAAACCACAGAAGCCGAAGTATCTGAAAAGTATCACCGGGCTCTTCAAATCCTGGAAGAGATTGAATTTCGTAATGCCATGGATCAACCGGAAGATAAGCTCTCATGCATTCTTGAAATTAACGCTGGAGCCGGGGGTACAGAGAGTTGTGATTGGTCTATGATGCTGTACCGAATGTATCAGATGTGGGCAGAAAAAAACGGCTACAAAGTGTATGAATTGCACATGGTGGAGGGTGATGTAGCGGGTATAAAATCAGTTTCTCTTGAAATCAGCGGGGACTACGCCTATGGTATGCTCAAAGGTGAGAACGGTGTTCATCGTCTTGTAAGAGTGAGTCCGTTCAATTCTCAGGGAAAACGGATGACTTCTTTTGCATCGGTTTTCATCCATCCTATGGTAGATGACAGCATAGAAGTGGATATTAATGTCGCTGATCTCGAATGGGATACTTTCAGATCCTCAGGAGCAGGAGGTCAGCATGTAAATAAAACCGAATCTGCAGTTAGGGTGAGACACTTGCCATCCGGTATTGTTGTAGAATGTCAGCAGGAAAGATCCCAACACAAAAACAGGGATAAGGCCTTGCAAATGCTGCGATCCAGACTCTATGAGGCAGAACTTCAACGCCAATTTGCCGAGCGGGAGAAAGTGGAAGCCGGTAAAATGAAAAATGAATGGGGATCACAAATACGGTCTTATGTTCTCGACGACCGCAGGGTTAAAGATCACCGCACCCTTTATGAATCCAGAAATACCGATGCTGTTTTGAATGGAGGTATTGATGAATTTTTAAAAGCATTTTTGATGTGGGAAGGTACTACGGCTACCGGATGATGTATTTCTTTTGCTATATATGTTTTTCTAATATTAGCGGGTGGATGGCAAAATGCAGAAAATAACAATTATTAGAAAGTTTAAAAAACAACAGCTATTCTGTTGGAAAAGTGTTATATAAATTGTCAACTGCCTGCTTCAGATGATGGGATTTCGATCCAAGGACATAAAGAAACACTTAATTACTGTACCTCTTTGTGACACCTTTGTGATTCGAGCCTTGGTGGCTTTTTTGCTCTTGACGTTGCTTTGTTTTCCTGATGCTCAGATTTCCCGCCACGAATGCACAAAAGCTTTCCGCTTTCCATTTTCACTTTCTACTTTTCACTTTCTACTTTCTACTTTAAACTTTTCACAAATGGGATTTTGAGTGAGAAGACTAAATTGCGTCCTTGTTCTGGGATATTGATAAGACGATACCGGCTTAAATGATTGAAATAAAAAGTATCCAACAGATTGTGAACCTGAAAATTGATCTGAAATGGTTGATGGTTAATGTGGGCTTTCAGTCCGGCACTGATATGCCATAATTGATATCCGGGCGTGGCTATTTCTGAGCGGTCGATCCTCGAAGGACCTTCAGCTCCAAAGAAAATCTGATGTCCCGACTCTACAAAGAATTCATCTATTCCTTTGTGTGGTTGAAATGTATATCTTACTTGAGATTTCAATGAAGGTTGTGGAGTAAAGGGAAGCGCTAATCCCGTATTGGTGTTATAGCTTCGGACATAATCAGCACTTTGACTTATCGAAACTCCGGCTATGGGTATCCAATCATACTGCAATTCAAATCCTGTAAATATAGCATTGTCCTGCCGGTAACGAAATACCTGACCAGCTTCAGGTAGAGGTGAGAAGGAAGCGGGAAAAGTGGGCCCCAGGTAGATGTAGTTGTTGTAATAATTAAAATAGGTTGCAACATTAAAACTCAATGTCTGGTCCGTAAACTCAGCACTCAAATCAAACTGATACCCATGTTCCGAAACCAAATCCTGCGTTCCTATCTCATGCCTGAATGTGCCGTGATGTATCCCATTTGACACCATTTCAGAAGGGTAGGGGACACGGAAACTTTTTCCCATATTTCCCTTGAGTATTAATTTTTTTTCCAATAGTAATACATTGCTCCCCAGGGATCCGGACCAATTAAAAAATGCCGGAGATGTAACAGGTGCGATGAGTGAATCAATGACGTTTTCATTGCTGTCCCAAATAAACTGCCGGTAAAAAGTCGTAGAATTGGTACCGAAATCCGCACGCAATCCGGCATTAAATGTTACATTTTGAGTCAACTTCCATTCTGATAATCCAAAAATACCGCTGCGGAAGGTTTGAAAATCGGGTAAAAGAAAAGCAAAACCTCCCCTGATATTCTCCTGCATTTGTACACTTATTCCCCAAATATTTTTCCTTTCGTCCGACTTTTGTTGCTCATAGTGTACCGATGCGCTCAAGGTGCTCAGATTGAGTTGAAGTGCGAGCGTATTATTGGGATCCATTGAGCTTTTTGGGATATTATGGAATTCAGGAAAAGATCTTTCTTTCCTTATGTTGTGCTGATATCCTACTTTTATGTCAAGATGGTCTTCACCAAATATTTGGGTATGATGCCAGGATAATCTGTAATGGTCTACTTCTTGTTTAGGCACTTCGATATTCCGCAAGTTCCCGTCATCAACCAGAGAATACGATCTGGGTATACCTACTGCACCGGTAAACAATCCCGCATCGAGGGAGTAATGACTAAATATGATCCTGCTGATACCCCAATTGCGTTTAATTCCCGATTCTACTCTAAAGTTTTCCTCTTTCCCCGCTGTATTCTTTAACCTTTCGTTGTGAATGGGAAGCACAAAAGTATTGTAGATAAATTGATCAGCAGGCACCCTGTAGTCCGCGTACTCCTGACGGCTATACCTGGCTGTTATAAATATATCATTGACGTTTATTCCGGCATGTAATGAAGCTCCATAAAGATCATTGTTGGTTTTAAATATTGTTTGAACAGAACCTTCAAAACTGTTTTTAGGCAAAATCCGGTAGGGTAGGATGTTAATTACTCCCCCAAGAGCATCTGACCCGTATTGAAGAGATGCTGGACCTTTAATGATTTCCACCCTTTCTACATCAAACTGGTCAACTTCCAATCCATGATCCGCACCCCATTGGTGGCTTTCCTGTTTGATGCCCTGCTGATTGACAAGTATTCTATTGGAAGACAACCCTCTGATGACGGGTTTGGCAATTCCTACTCCCACGTTTATTGCGTTGATTCCAGGCACCTTTTCTATAGATTGGGAAAAAGTGCCCTGAAGGTTTTCTTCCAGTAATCGCTGCGAGAAATGTCTTGCCATCAATGTCATTTCCTGCTTGGCGTGTTCATCAGTAATATGAATGATATCCAGCAATTCACCTTTTATCTTTAATCTTATAATAATCCCTTCTTCTGACAGACCATTAAGACCAATTTCTATTGTTTCAGTTGTGTATCCCACATAGCTGACAATGATATCGTATTTCCCTTGTTCGATATTGTGAAATGAAAATTGCCCCCTGATATCGGTGACTGTTGACGTATTTCCGGGCATTAATACTACTATGGCACCAATCATGGGATTTTGATTTTCGTCCAATATCAACCCTGTGATCGATTGACTCCACCCATCGCTCAGATGGAAGGCAAACACCATGATGATAAGTAATTCTTTAAACATGCCACAAAAATAACATTACTCTTGCAACATTGTTGCAATATAAATATCTTTGCACTGAAATATTTTTATTATGCGTTTAGATTATTTGATATTATTCGTTTTAGTTACTTCAATCGTAGCTTGTAATAAAGGGGAAATTGATATTACAGCTCCAACTTTAACTTTTATTTCCATTACGCCGCAACCACAACGACAGATGGTTTGTGGAGTTATGGAAGATGGGGTAATCACGTTAAATGGTGGCGATATTCTTGCTTTTAAAGTATTGTTTGAAGATGATCAGGCTCTTTCTCAATATAAAATTGACATTCATAATAATTTTGATTGTCATGGACACGGAGACGGTGCCTTCCCGGGAGTTTCTGTACCCAACACGCCCAATGCCACAGCCGATTGGGCCCTCCTTGAAATTAATAATTTAAACGGTAGTGAAATGGTCATTGATAAAGCTTTAACAGTTCCTCAAAATGTGACTGCGGGTTTTTACCATTTCCAGGTCCAGGTTATCGACGAATCGGGCAATGATGATCCCTTTGCCGATTTTATAGCGCTCAGAGTGTTCAATCCATTGGATAAAATACCTCCTGTATTGGATGTGGAAATCCCTTCAGGAAATCAATCGGTAGTTAAGGGAAATACCATGCGCTTTAAAGGTAAGGTTACGGATAACCGGTCATTGAGTGATGGCGGCAATGGCGTGTTGTATCTGACTTATACAGATACGAATACCCAAAATACATTCCTGACGAATATGATTTTTCCATTTGATTCCAGCGTAGAAACCGAATTTCTTTTTGATTTTAATTACACCGTTCCCGTCACCTTAACCAATGGTGATTACCGCTTTAGTATCAGAGTCCATGACGGTGTGCGCAATGTTGGAGAAGCTGTACATTTCCTCACATCTGTTTCAAATTGATCTTGAATATTTAAAAGCTGGGTTACCTTTTTATGGTATGGATAAAATCCAATATCTTTTTCCCATAATTAATATTATGTTAAGTAAGAGTTTTTAAGCTTTCCATATCTATACATCACAAAATCAACCCTATCCGTTTGATGCTCTACTAAAATTTTGAAAATTACAAAGGATTAATACATCAATCAACTATGCTTAACAGCTCTTTTACAGCGGCTTCTAATTGCTGATCTCTGCCTTGCCTGACTATGGCCGGCTCATTGGGTACGAGTATATCCGGTTCCAATTGTTTGTTTTCAAGATAATCGCCTTCGGGATCCAGGTTTCCAACTTGAGGTATTCCGAAAACGATGCCATTTTGCAATGTTTCCCACCAAACCGCTGTACCGGTTCCGGGCACTGGCATGCCTACCAGTTTGCCGATGCCCAATACTTTATAGGCATACGGAAACATATGTGCATCTGAGTAATTGGATTCACTCATGACCACAACCGAAGGTTTACTCCATTTAAATTGCGGTTCATTTCCCAGATTTTGACCACGAGGCATAAATGTCATGTAATCTTTCCCATTGAGGAAAGTGGCTAAATCGTCATGCAACCACCCACCACCATTAAATCGTGTATCTACTACCAAAGCCTCTTTATGCCTGTTGACTCCTAATACATCTTCATAAACCGACCTAAAGCTTTGATCATTCATGCTCCTAACATGTACATAACCAATCTTGCCTCCTGAAAGCTCTTCGACCATTTTCCGGTTATTTTCGATCCATATTTTATACCGAAGCTCAAATTCCTGCCCTATTGTAACGGGTTTGACTACTTCATCCCATCTTTGGCCATTCGAAGGATCATAAAGTGACAACAATACATTTTGACCGTCCCTGCGATTGAGATGAATAAAATGGTTTACATCGGGAGTAAGAATATGCCCATCAATTTTTTCGACGATGATGCCACTTTTTATTTTACTTCCCTCCTTTATGGCAGGCCCTTTATCCATTACTTTTGAAATTTTAAGCCCTGTGCCGGTATGTTTTTCGTCATAAAACAATCCCAGGCTGGCAGTTCTGGATCCGGTAGGTACATTTGGCCTGTACCGGGCTCCTGTATGGGACGCATTAAGTTCTCCCAGCATTTCACTCAATAATTCAGCAAAATCATGATCATTATTGATATCGGAAAGCTTGTTTTGATACTGTTCTTTATAAAATTCCCAGTTAACTCCATGAAGATCTGTAACATAAAATTTTTTTAATACCTGCCTCCATATATGCTCAAACAAATATTCTCTTTCTGCAGCGGGTTTGAGAATAAGTTCGCCCGAAACCGAAATGGTAGATATCTTACCGCTTGATGTCTCTACTTTTGTCAATTTTCCACCGGAAAGAATGTAGAGGTTTTTATCTTCTTTCCCCGCTATCAATTGGCCTCCCGAACTGCTATTCAAGGCAGCAAGAATTTTAGTTTCTTTAGTCCTTAAATGGGTTTCCCACAAATTATACCCCTTTTCAAACCTGGCTAAATAATAAAGCTTTTCTCCATCTTTAGAAACATAAGCATTGGATAGTCTTGAAGAATGGATACTCAGTTTTACTGTTCTGTCTTTGAGTCCTTCAACTTCTATTTTTAAATTTTCTTTTTTAGTCTCTTTTGCTTTTTCATTATCCTTATCACTCTCATTATCCTCGTCTTTCTTTTCTTCTTTTGTTTTGTCTTTATGTATTTTGTATTCCTCTTCAGAGAGTGTAAACTGATCATAGGCTTCCTGGGTAAGAAATGCACCGTATAAATCCATTTCACTTCCCCAGCTGGCATGGTTTTTCATACCATCGCGATTGCTGAACCACAGCACCATTTTACCATCCATCATCCATTGTGGCCTGGCTGCGGTATAACCTGTATTGGACAAGTTGATGAGTTCTTCTCCCCCTTTTGAAGAGATCAGACCCACATCCCAATTCCATGTATTTTCAGGGTAAAATTGCACCAAAAACCATTTTCCGTCAGGAGACCACTGATAAAATTGGTCACCATCACTGTAGGAATAACTTTTATCACCCGGCATGATTTCACGAATTTGTTTTGTTTCCAGGTTGATGACCATCAATGCAGTCCTCTCCTGTAAAAACGCCACTTCTTTTCCATCCGGCGAATAGGAAGGCTGAAAAGTTTCAAATTCAGATTCTACAATTGCTTTTTCTTCGATCAGAGTAGCAGTGAAAAAATAGGGTTCCTCACTTCGCTGTATTGTGCTTTGGTAAATATTCCAGCTTCCATTTCTTTCACCGGCATACATAATGGATCTGCCATCAGGAGAAAAAGATACATTCCGTTCCTGCTCTGCCGTATTGGTAATCCTTCGGGTTGTTCCTTTGTCCACAGAAGCAACGAATACCTCTCCCCTGGCCACAAATGCGATTTCCTTTTCATTGGGAGAAAGTTCAAATTCAGTTATACCACTGGTGATGGGAAGTATTTTTTCTTCATTGGCGCGATCATCAGTGAGTACCATTACCTCTATTTTTTCAATTTCTTCTCCCGGGGCTTTTGTATAAATTTGCCCATGATGTACAAAGCATAAAACACCATTTTGGTCAATGCTTAAGTGCCGTACGGGATGGTGTTCTAAAAATGTGATTTGTTCTTCAGTTCCCTCCCCCGGAGATAGTTGATATACATTAAATGTTCCATTCTTTTCACTCAAATAATAAATGCTTTGTTCATCCGGTGCAAACACAGGGTTCCTGTCTTCACCTTCATATGAACTCAGTTGAATGTATTTTCCTTCGGCTATGTTGTATTGCCATACGTCTCTGGTCACAGAGGATGTATGGTGCTTTCTGAATTCGTCTTCATAGCCTTTTATGTCGTGATACAATAGAATATTACCATCTTTACTCATCCGGGTATTCAGGGCTGGAGTCGTTTTCATTTGCACTACCCTGCCCCCTTCTACGGGAACTTTGTACAATTCCGATAATAAACCTGACGGATACATCTGATTTTCAGCCACATCCAGTCTTGAAGAACTAAATAGTACCGCTCTATCATCGTGGGTAAAACCGGAGGGCAAGTCTCCTGCAGAATGAAATGTCAATCTTGTCGCATTTCCTCCTGTAGAAGGCATGACAAAAACATCAAAATTACCATATCTATCAGAGGCAAAAGCGATTTTCGAACCATCATGGGACCAAACGGGCATAAATTCATGTGCTTCATGTGTGGTCAAAGGGAAGGCTATTCCCCCTCCCGAATTCACAAGGTAAATATCTCCTCTATAGCTAAAAGCGATTTGACTACCATCGGGGGAAATAGCCGGGTATCGCATCCATTCAGGTTTGTGTTGAGCTGACAAGGATATAAAAACGAATAAAAAAATGGAGTATAAAATCGTATTTCTTATCATTTTCAAAAATTTTATATTTTAATTATAAATATAGAATAATTTCAATTAAATGACAAAATAGCAGCAACATAGACTTGTATTAATTTAGAAAGGTTGCAAAATGGCCAGCAATGATTTAGGAATTGTTTTTAGACTTCATAGCAAGCTGGTCAGTTTACTTTTCTTCAAAAAATCCAAAAAGTTATATCAAAATAATAGGCTTTATTATCACTTTTTTTTTGCATATTGGATCTTGATTGCTCTTACTATATTAAATAGAATAAATAGATATAAATGCTTGAAAAAGAAGATTTTGATAAAAAAGTAAATGCGGTTACCAAATGGATAAGTGATTATTTTAACCAACTCGAAAGCCTTCCGGTAAAGCCTCCCGTTGAGCCAGGACAAATATACTCTCAATTTAATTCCCTCCCTCCCCTCCCGGGTATTTCTACTGAGCAAATTTTAGATGAAATCACAAAAAAGATTTTGCCTGGAATGACTCATTGGCAGCATCCTCATTTTCATGCCTATTTTCCAGCCAACAGTTCTATAGAATCCCTGTTTGCAGAGATGATTACTTCTGCTATGGCAGCTCAATGTATGATTTGGGAAACCTCTCCTGCTGCGGCAGAACTCGAACAGCGTGTAACAGAATGGATTGCATCTATGATGCAATTACCTGAATACATGGAAGGAGTTATTCAAGATACGGCATCTACAGCAACACTGGCAGCTTTACTCACTGCCAGGGAAAAATCTACAGATTTCAAAGCCAATAGATTCGGAGTTCCGTCTAATCTAAGGGTATACGCATCGACAGAAGCTCATTCATCCATTGACAAAGCGGTAGCCATCAGCGGTATTGGCACACATAACCTCATCAAAATTGACGTAGACAGTGAACTGAGGATGAAACCTTCCAAACTGGTGGAAAGTATCGAAAAGGATATAGAAGCCGGATATACACCCTGTTGCATTATGGCTACTATAGGTACTACGGGGACAGTGGCAGTAGATAATCTGGAAGAGATAGGAGATATAGCCCAGCGACACCAAATCTGGTTACATGTAGATGGAGCATATGCCGGAACAGCTGCTGTTTTGCCCGAGTACAGATGGATACTCAATGGAATTGAAAAAGCCGATAGTTTTGTTTTTAACCCGCACAAATGGATGTTTACCCACTTTGATTGCACTGTCTATTTTGTTAAAAATGCAGGTGATCTGATCAAAACATTTGAAATACTACCTGAATACCTTAAAACCAAGACCAGGGGAAAAGTAAATGATTACAGGGATTGGGGAATACCTTTGGGAAGACGTTTCAGAGCACTCAAACTTTGGTGGGTAATCAGTAGTTATGGCGTAGATGGCATAAGGAAAAAACTGAGGTTTCACATTATACTTAACAAAATATTCGCAGATAAAATGACTGAATTAAAAGAATGGGTGCACGTTGTTCCACCTTTTCTTAACTATTCATGCATCCGGTGGGTGCCCGGCGAATGTTCCGGTCAAGATGAAACAGATCGTTGGAATGAATGGCTTGTTGAGGAGATCAATACTAGTGGTAAGGCTTTTGTTAGCCATACCCGGATCAGCGGTGAATATGTCATACGTATAGTGTTTGGACAAACTTACTTACGGGAGGAGCATGTAGATGAATTGTTAGACATTATAACCCAGTCCGCTATCCAGGTTAAAAAACGTCATGCAAGAGACATTTAATTTACTTGAAATAAAACAATATACATGTCTGATATATAATAATATACACCTTAAAAAACACTAGATTACTCACTTGTCAAAGATTTTGATGGGGAAATCCACCACTTTCCACTTTCCACTAAAATTAAACCCTCTAAACTCCCTAAACCTTCTAAACCTTCTAAACCTTCTAAACTCTCTCAACTCTCTAAACTCTCTCAACTCTCTCAACTCTCTCAACTCTCTCAACTCTCTCAACTCTCTAAACTCTCTAAACTCTCTAAACCCAAATATATAAAATGAGCTGAATGAATCTGCATTTTGTCATGCACCCAAAAACAAGTATCTTACAACTTTTTAATTATTTAATGACAAGCAAAAATAGAAATATGCAAAGGGGATATTTTGCTATATGTGTTACAATATTCGCAGCGTGGACAATATCTGCTCAAAGTACTGATCAGCAAAGACTTATTAATGCATTATTAGATAAGACACCCATTGATGACGATCTCAGAGAGTTATGTGATCAAATCGGAGGCAGAGTTACCGGGTCTGAAGCCAATGTAAAATCAATAGATTGGGCTTATGAAAAATTTCTACAGGCAGGGGTTGAAGTTAAAAAACAACGCTTCGAAATGCCTGTATTATGGCTTGAAAAGTCGACTACATCGATCATTCGAAGTAAAGAAATTGTATTCGAACCAGCCATTGTTTCCAAATATCAGAGCCCACCGGGCAGGTATACTTCTTCATTGGTGTATATTGAAGATCCTACGAAATTTGATGGATCTATTGACATCAGGGATAAATTTATTCTCGCTCCAACGGAGTTATGCCTGGATATTGATGGATTATTTGCAGAATACGCCTGGGCTTATGAATTTGAGCAGCTTGCGGATAAATATGGCGCTCTTGGAATCGTTTTCATATCATCCAGGCCTCAAAAACTGCTATATAGTTTCATTTCTTCTAAAGGTAGTGATAATGACATGCCTCAATTTGTTATGGCAAGAGAAGACGCTGAGCGATGTATGAGGCTCCTTGAAAGTGGAGAATCATTAGAGATTACCATTGAAATCGATGCTGAAACCGGAGGCAGCTTTGTTGCTGAAAACGTCATTGCTGAAATAGAGGGAAAATCCAGGCCTGAAGAGGTCATCATCATCGGTGCTCATATCGATTCCTGGTCATTGGGTACAGGCGCCAATGATAATGGATGTAACGTAAGCATGATGATAGATATCGCAAGACAAATGAAAAAACTGGAAATTCAGCCTGAGAGGACTATTCGTTTTGCGTTATGGAATGGCGAGGAGCAGGGATATTTTGGTTCTTGGGCTTATACCCGGGATTATGAGAGTGAATTGGACAATCATAAACTTGCCATTTCCATTGACATTGGCAGTGGACAGATTACTGGTTTTTTTACAAATGGCATGGAAGGTTTAATGGGTCATTTAGAAGATTTATTTTCAGGAGTATTAGATGACAGAACCCTTCATCACCTCAATATTCCGATCATAGGTACTGATAATTTTGATTTTATGCTTCAGGGAGTTCCTAATCTGGTAGCCATTCATAAACCACAGGTTTATGGTATCAATTATCATGCGGCCTCCGATACCTACGATAAAGTGGACATTGCCACCTTGAAAGAAAATACAGGTCTTGTCGCAACACTTATATTGCTGTATGCCAATAGTTCATACGACTTACCTCGTCAATCGCGTTCAGAAGTTATGGATCTATTAGAAAAAGGAGGAGCAGAATTTCCCATGAGAATGTTTAATGTGTGGGATGATTGGGTAGAAATGAAGAGAGGAATAAAGAAGTAGCGTCTTTTTTAGTGATTTTATCGATTATTGTAATTTTAATCATCACTAATGAGTATTCTTGCTTTTTCTAATAAAGCCTGGTTTAATTGGTGTTTTCTATGAATATAGATGGATGAAGTTGTGGTAAATTTTAGCTCAGGTTTTCATAACAACGTACCTATATTCTCATCAAATTTCAACATGTTTTTTAATGTGCCTTGGTATAAAAGGTTCTTTGTGTTTTTTAAATGCTTTCTATTCTGATCTGTTACTTATAAATTTATTTCTATTACTATGCAAAAACTTATATTTTGAGTGATCAGAACAGGAGAAAAAATTTAGCTTCTTCACTTCGATTTTACCGCACTATACACAGAACATTGGGAGCATTTTTGTTTGTTGTTTTTATCGTAATATCCACAACAGGTTTAATGTTGGGTTGGAAAAAAAACAGTCAGGGCTATATTCATCCCGATACTTATAAAGGATCAACTACTGAAATGCACCATTGGCTGCCAATGGACTCTTTACAATCCATTGCTTTTCAAATATTGCACGATTCTGTGGGCTCTCATCTTTCATTGGAGTTGAAAAAAATTGACGTACGTCCTCAAAAAGGTATGATGAAATTTATATTCAATGATCATTATTATGGAATTCAATTGGATGGGGCTACAGGTGATTTGTTGCAGATCACCCATCGCTATTCTGATCTGATAGAACACATACATGATGGGAGAATATTGGATAAATGGTTGGGTACAGGTAATGAAACCATCAAACTGTTTTATACTTCGTTGGCCGGTTTGGCATTGTTGGTTTTTTCTCTAACAGGATTTTGGTTGTGGTATGGACCTAAATTGATGAGAAAGATTAAATGATTGTTTTCAACTTTTAATATTGTCCGGATTATCACTTGACTCAACTTGCTTTATCATATTGATAATCAATAATAAATGTGATTTTAGAATTGAGTAAAATATTTTTTAATAACTGTCAATAGTCCAGCAACTTTATCCTTCCTGGAAGGAGAGAAAAGGAACAATCACCCCCACCAATTAATTCACCATCTGCTTCGATAAGACATTGACCTTCTTCAATTGTGATTTGAACATTTTTCGATGAGTGGTAAGCCACTTCAGGATGTTTAATTTTTTTACCTCTGCGAAGATTGATATAGTTAAAAATGTAATCAAGGATAGATACTTTGCCAATGACTGTTACTCCAAATACACCATCATCGGGTCGTGCCATAGGGTGTATGACCAATCCATTCCCAATAGTACTTCCATTGCATACCGATAGCATCATTAAAGGCCCATCATACCTGAATTGATCCGATTCGATGTGTACAAGTGGTTTATCATACTTTCTAAATGAATCCAAAATGGCCAATGAATACGCTACCCCTCCCTTCCAACCTTTGCTCCTCCGATGAATGAGTCGGGAAACTGCATGGCCACCAAAACCCAAATTGGCAGCATTAATAAAATACGTTTCTGATGTAGATTGCTTTATCAACCCCACATCGATCCGACGGAATTTCTTATTCAACAAAGAGTTCAAAAAGTTTTTATTAACATACTTGATTCTCAGCCCTTTGGTAAAATCATTTCCAGTTCCATTTGGAATGATTCCGATGATCACATCGTTATTTTTTAATTCCATAATGCCATTGATCACTTCGTGAAGAGTGCCATCTCCTCCAATAGCAATGATGATATCCGTACCACCAGACGCCATTCTCTGTGACAGGTCTCTAGCATGTCCCGCATACGATGTATATATCACATCCATTTTATCTACGTTATCGATCTTTCCGCATTGATCCAACATATGCATAATTTCCCCGGTTAGAGGTTTTAATGAATTGATGATGAATGATACTTTTATGGACATGTCTTTAAAGATGCATAGGATAGAAATTATTCAGCAATAACATTTGGATACCTTGTTACATTTGACTTAAAATCTATTGATTAATTTCCATAAACAATTACATAATGAAAACACTATAAACAATTAAAGATGAGCATTTTATAGTTACTTATTACATTCGTTTATGCATGAGATGTCTGAGAGCGTTCTGAAGCGTTTTTGATGAGAATAAATTCCATGATATTCTCAGTATCAACCACACCAAGAAATGCACCATTTTTTGTAATGATAGCCATTTCCTGATTTTGTTCATTCATTTTTATATACGCACCATCGATAGGTGTATTGGATTCAAAAACCAATAGATTGGTATTCATAACATCAGAAATCAAGACATTCTTTCCCTTTTCAGCCAGAGCCTTTATCACTTCATCTCTATTTAGGGTTGCTATAACTCCACCCTCTTTATTCACTAAAAAGGATTTATAGGGGCCATTCAATATTTTTTCTACTGCCTCCCCTATTGTCTCATGTGCTTCCAGAGATTCATACTGTTTCATGAGTATATCTCCAATTACATATCCTTTCAAGTAATGAGAAGTTTGTGTCATAGATAATTCTCCTTGCGCGCCTAAAATGATAAATAATCCTATGAATATAAGGAACGGATTAATGTAGAATCCTGCGAAAACAAATCCAATCGCGATGAGTTGGCCAATTCTGGCAGCAATATTGGTAGCCCGTATTCTACTCATAATCATAGAAAGCAAGGCTCTTAATACCCTGCCTCCATCCATAGGAAAGGCCGGAATCATGTTAAAAATGGACAGCCAAATGTTTACCAGAAAGAAATACAACAGGAAATTTTTTGGTGTGATGCCTTCAGATAATAATACAGAACCTTCTTCCGATGTGGTTGGAAAAGCTATAAAGAGCGCACAAAGCAAGGCAATCATTATATTTACTGCAGGCCCGGCTAGAGCTACGATGAGTTCTTCTTTGGGTTCCTCCGGAATTTTCTCGAGTCTTGCCAAACCGCCTATAGGGAGTAATGTAATATCTCTGGTTCCAATATTAAACTTCCTGGCAGCCAGTGCATGTCCTAGTTCATGAAGGAATACAGTAACGAAGATGCTTAGAATGAATAATACTGACCACAATATCTGAACTGCATCCTGGCCTGCTCTGTAATTAGTAAAGACAATAAAAAGAATGAGTATGGCAAAAGTCCAATGTATAAAAACACCTATTCCGAATGCTGTCCCTAATCTGAATGATCCGCGCATATTTTTTGGCCTTTAAAAGGTATAAAAGTATTTAAATATATCGACACTTAAATGTAAGGCAGTTGGAAAATGAGAAGTATTTTAAAATCATATAAAAATGTGTATACTTTAAAAATTTAAAAATTGAACATCCGGTGTATAAGTTTTGTAATCCTACCCTGTTAGCAAAGAGACAGCGGACTATATAAAGGCTATAAACCACAATTATGGAAAAGAAATCCGTAATATTGTTGTGTAAAGTGAGTACATATATGAATAAAGAAGATTTGATATTCAACAAAAATGAAGATTCCATGCTTTTGGCCATTGCTGATTTTCAGCAGCGGATGCAAGAAGTTATGCTGGGAGGGGGTCGAAAAAGGATGGAAAAGCAAAGGGCACAAGGCAAAATGACCGCACGAGAGAGAGTGGATTTTCTCCTTGATGATCCTGAGGAATTTTTAGAGATTGGTGCTTTTGCTGGCTATGGTATGTATGAAGAACATGGTGGATGTCCATCTGGAGGTGTCATAACCGTTATAGGTAAAATAAATGGCCGATTGTGTATGGTTGTGGCCAATGATGCCACGGTTAAAGCGGGTGCATGGTTTCCCATTACCGGAAAGAAGAATCTTCGGGCTCAGGAGATAGCCATGGAAAACCGGATTCCAATTATATACCTGGTTGATAGTGCAGGCGTGTATCTTCCGATGCAGGATGAAATATTTCCCGACCGGGATCATTTTGGAAGAATTTTCAGAAATAATGCGGTCATGTCTTCTATGGGTATACCCCAAATAGCAGCAATCATGGGAAGTTGCGTGGCCGGAGGAGCGTACCTTCCCATCATGAGTGATGAGGCATTAATAGTAGAAGGTACCGGTTCTATATTTTTGGCAGGACCATACCTGGTCAAAGCTGCTATAGGTGAAGTGGTTGATCAGGAAACGCTGGGAGGTGCTACTGCTCAGTCTGAGATATCAGGTGTGACGGACTATAAAATGCCCGACGACGTTACCTGCCTTAAAACCATTAAAGAGTTAGTGGGTAGAATGGCTCTGCCTTCACTTACGGGTTTTGACAGAGTAAAGGCAATAAACCCTTCACTGGATGTTCAAAGCATGGTGGGAATATATCCTCAGGAGTCTACACGACCTTATAATACATGGGACATCCTTAATAGAATCATAGATAAGGATAGTGCTTTAGAATATAAAGCAGGATATGGGAAAACCATCATCACTACCTATGCAAGAATAGATGGGTGGTCAGTGGGGATTGTGGCCAACCAAAGGGAGGTAGTGAAAAATGCCTACGGTGAAATGCAGGTAGGAGGTGTTATTTATTCGGATTCAGCGGATAAAGCGGCTCGCTTTATCATGAATTGCAACCAAAAAAAGATCCCTCTGGTATTTTTTCATGATGTTTCTGGATTTATGGTTGGAAAAAAGTCGGAACATGGAGGAATCATAAAAGATGGAGCAAAGATGGTGAATGCTGTGGCCAATAGTACTGTTCCCAAATTCAGCGTGGTGGTTGGAAATTCGTATGGTGCGGGCAATTATGCCATGTGCGGTAAGGCGTATGATCCCAGGTTGATCATAGGATGGCCCACAGCTAAAATTGCGGTTATGGGAGGCTCACAGGCTGCCAAAGTATTAACGCAAATACAGTTATCTTCTATGAAGAAGAAAGGAGAGCAACCAGACAAAGAGGCTGAACAGGAATACTATGATCACATTAAGTCAAAATACGATGAAAGCACTACTGCATACTTTGCTGCTGCCAGATTGTGGATCGATGCCATCATAGATCCTCGCGAAACCAGAAAATGGATTTCCTTGGGAATAGAAATGGCCAATCACAGTCCTGTGGGAATTTTTAACCCCGGAATCATCCAAACATAATCTTCTTTACATTGAGAATCATTGCAAAAACATTTCAGGGGCTCGAAGAGGTATTGGAACAAGAAGTCGGGAACCTTGGAGGTAGTAAAATCCAAAGACTTACAAGAGCAGTAGCTTTCGACGGCAGTCGCTTTACCTTGTATGCAGCCAATTTATTCCTTAGAACAGCTCTCAGGATAGTGGTTCCCATCCTTGAAACTCAGGTCTGTGATGAAGAAGAAATATATCGTGCAGTTTACGACATAGATTGGCCATCTTACTTTAACTTATCGCAAACTTTTGCTGTTTTTGGCAACACATCATCAAGTCGTTTTACCCATTCCAAATATATAGCATTAAAAGTTAAGGACGCCATAGCTGATCGTTTTAGAAGTGAAATGGGAAGTAGGCCTAATGTGAGCACAATAACACCAGACTTTAGAATAGATGTCCATATCCGACATGATATGATGACCATTTCACTCGACAGTTCCGGAGATTCTCTGCACATGCGTGGATACAGAAAAAGCACTGTGCCGGCTCCATTAAATGAAGTCATGGCTGCCGGATTATTACTTCACAGCGGATGGAATGGTGAAATTCCATTTTACGACCCCATGTGTGGTTCTGGCACCCTTTTAACTGAAGCCTGGCTTTTGGCCAGCGGGATCATGCCACAGAGAGAAGACAGACATTTTTCCTTTAAAAACTGGAAAGATTTTGACCCTGCTCTTTATAAACGAGTTATCAGAGAATACAAACCCATTGTCAAAATTCAAAGTCCGGCTGTTATAGGATCTGATATATCTTCCAAAGCCGTTGAAGCCAGTCTTGCCAATCTCAAAATCATAAACGCCATTGGTGTAGAGGTAATTAAAAAAGATTTTTTTAATTCATCAAGGCCTTTTGAAACAGGATTCTTAATGGTGAATCCGCCTTATGATAAAAGATTGAAAGAAAATGACATCAACCAGTTTTACAGCAAGATCGGAGATGTTCTTAAAAAGGAATATACCGGATGGAAAGCGGGAATTTTTTCCGGCAATGAACAGGCTATAAAACAAATAGGACTTAAGCCTTCCAGAAGAATTTCACTTATGAATGGCCCGATTCCTTCCAAATTTTTTATTTTTGACCTATATGAGGGAAATAAAAAATCTTAAACAGAAAATAGTACTTTGTTTGTTTTTTTGTATTTGCTTTTGTGGAGATTTATACCTGCAAAGTAGGATTATTGAAAAGGATACTTTACCTTTTCACCCCATGATGTACTCGTTTTCAAAGGTACAAAACAACTCTTTTAGATTCGAATACCTGAATGATGGTGTTCATTCTAAAATGTCAAATGCAAAACCTGCTTTTTTTTGTAATTTAGAAAAAAAGTGGTCTAATAATTCAAAATGGGGCATAAGAATGAGATTGGGATCATTAGACTATGTGAATAGACTGGAAAAGAAAAAATAAATGTCTTTTCAGTGTAATTCAGAATAAAATACTTTACCTTAGATGAATATTAAGATACGTTTTTGCTATCTTAATCGTTTTCTATTGCAATTACATTGTATGTGTAAAACGCATTTTACTAACTGATATAAACTAATAAAAATGAAAAAGTTTTTAAGGAATTTTAATTCTGTTTTGGTATTATTTTTTGCAGCGGCATTTATGTTTTCTATAGTGAGCTGTGGTGAAGAAGAAGAAATACCTGGATGTACCGATGTTGATGGAGACCAGTATAATGTTGAAGCCACTGTAGACAATGGTACCTGCACTTATTTTGACAGATTTGTTGGAACGTATGAAGGGACATTTGCGTGTCCTGGAGCTTTAATGGGCGTTTTTGTAGGAGCTGATCTTGTGATAGCAGAATCCGTGTCTGCCACCAATGATGTGGTATCCGTTACTGTTATTTCTCCTTCATTGCCTGGACCTTTGCCATTAATTGGAGTCATCACAAAAAATGACGTCACCATCACTGCAACTCTTCCCAATATTCCTTTGGCACTTGCAGGATTACCTCCGGGACTTATAGTTAATATAAATGTATCAGGTGTATTGGTACGACAGGCGGATGGTTCTTTGAGTGGAACAGTCATGGTAAGCTTGCAAGATACTACCGGAACATTAATGCTTGTTATAGGTACAGATACCATTGGTGACAACTGTCCATTTACAGCAGTGAGAAAGTAAATTGTCATTCACAAAGTTTAATGATTAAATATTAATATAGGAGGGTATTCTGCCCTCCTTTTTTTGTTTTAAAAAGTACCAGCGGTTTAGAATTCTTTAAAATAGCAAACCTTCCAATAGGTTGAAATGTAAGTCAAACTTAGTTTAGGCCATTCACTATTCCTCATGAATGATGCATGGTGTATTCCTGTCTCCCCCTCAAATTCCCAGGCTTTAACACGCATTTTTCATGTTCGCAATACAATTCTTAAAGAACATTTGCCAATTTTTTTTTCGAAAGACAGGAAGAAAATCTGTCTTGTGTAACTTATATCACCTAATCCTGACTCAATCCCCTTTACATTTGCAATGTTAATTTTTTTAGTATATTATAAAAACTAATTATTATGACAGTAGAACAAATTTATACAGGATGTCTTGCCCAGGGAGCCTATTATATCGAAAGTAACGGTGAGGCTGCGGTTATTGATCCTCTCCGTGAAGTACAGCCTTATATCGATATGGCTGAAAAGAGAAATGCAAAAATCAAATACGTATTCGAAACCCATTTTCATGCAGATTTTGTTTCCGGTCATATTGATTTAGCTAAGAAGACGGGTGCTACCATTGTCTACGGTCCAACTACAATGAAGACGGGGTTTGAAATGACTGTAGCTGAAGATGGTCAGGTATTCGAATTAGGGAAAGCAAAAGTAAAAGTCATCCATACTCCCGGACATACCATGGAAAGCAGTTGTTATCTTCTGATAGATGAAGATGGGAAAGAATCTGCCTTATTTACCGGCGATACATTATTTATTGGTGACGTTGGCAGACCCGATTTGGCACAACATGTTATCTCTGATCTTACCGAAGAGAAATTGGCCAGCTTGTTATTTGACTCCCTGAAGAATAAAATACTTCCACTTTCTGATGATATTATAGTCTATCCGGGACATGGAGCAGGAAGCCCTTGTGGTAAAAACCTTTCTAAAGATACATCAGATACTCTTGGAAACCAGAAAAAAACAAATTACGCTTTACGTCCTGGCCTTTCCAGAGAGGTTTTCATGAAAGAACTGTTAGACGGCCTTATGCCACCTCCCGGATATTTTCCTAAAAATGTTCTTATGAATATTCAAGGATATGAGAGCATCGATAGTGTATTGGAAAAAGGACAAAGAGCCTTTACTCCCAAAGAATTTGAACTTATTGCATTCGAAACCCGGGCATTGGTTCTAGATACCAGAATGGCAGACGCATTTGGAGAAGGCCATATTCCCAATTCCATAAATATTGGTCTGGATGGACAATTTGCCATATGGGTTGGAACGCTTATTCCTGATATTAAACAGGAAATCCTTATAGTGGCTGAAGAAGGTAAAGAAGAGGAAGTGATCACAAGGCTGGCTCGGGTGGGATACGATAACGCACTGGGTTATTTAGACGGTGGTTTTGATGCCTGGATTAAAGCTGGTTATGAATCAGATACCATTTCATCTATTACTGTTGATGAATTGGTAGAAAAGACGAAAAAACCAGAAGAAAAGTATGCCATTGTAGATGTCAGAAAATCCAGTGAACACAGATCAGAACATATTTTAGAAGCCATCAATGCACCGCTTGATTACGTCAATGAAAGCATGCAGAAAATAGATAAATCTAAAACCATCTATGTTCATTGCGCCAGTGGCTATAGATCTATGAGTTTTATTTCCATATTAAAAGCCAGAGGATTTGATAATTTAGTCAATGTAACCGGCGGGTTTAAAGCCATGAAAGAATCCGGTTTATATCCGATATCAGAATACATTTGTCCAACAACTATGTTATAGATTTGATGGATTAACATCCAGGTTCAAAGTCTGCACTGTAATGGTGCGGACTTTTTTTTGGTCATGAATACAATGAAATATTTTATCAATTCCATCAGTATGAAGACACAAAACAAATAAATTGCTGTAAAACATAATCCTCTTTAGCTGTATTTATATGGTAACCATTAAAAGGGTCGCATCTCAAAACTTAAGTTAATACTAAATTCAATTTATTTCAAAATAAAACAAAGATAAATGAACAGGTCTCGCCTCAACATTAAAGCATCTGACGGAAAGAATTTACACGGTTGGTTGGAGCTTCCCGCAGATCAAAATCCCCGGCAATATGCCATTTTTGCACATTGTTTTACCTGCAACAGCAATTTTGCAGCGGTTAGAAATATTAGTCGCGGACTCACAAATGAGGGGTTTGGAGTTGTCCGATTTGATTTTACAGGATTGGGGAAAAGTGAAGGCGACTTTGCAGATTCCAATTTTTCAGCTAATATAGAGGATATTGAGACCGTCAATGAGTATATTTCGGAACACTACTCCCCTCCTACTCTACTGGTTGGCCATTCTTTTGGAGGGACTGCTTCTCTGGTGGCTGCTTCCAGATTAAAAAACATAAAAGCCATAGTGACGATTGGTTCTCCTGCTGAAGCCGAACATGTCAAGCATTTGTTTAAAACGGATATACCTGAAATCAAAGAGAAAGGTGAAGCCCAGGTTAATATTGGGGGTAGACCTTTCAAAATTAAAAATCAATTCATCGAAGATATCACAGGGAGCAAAGTTCTCGATGTAGTAGCCCATTTAAAAAAGCCATTGCTGATTTTGCATTCACCTCAAGATGCCATCGTAGGTATTGACAATGCAGCTGAGATTTTTCATTCCGCTTTTCACCCAAAGAGTTTTGTATCGCTTGATGGCGCTGATCATATGCTCACGGAAAAAGAAGACAGCCTGTATGTATCAGTAATGATCAGTGCGTGGGCAAGCAGGTATCTGCTCATAGGCAAGGAAAATCTTGAACCTCTCTCCACTCAGGGCGAACAGGTCGTAACGCATCTCAACCTGGAAAATAATTTCACAACTCAGGTATCTAATGGCCGGCACACCATACTCGCCGATGAACCCTCATCAGTTGGGGGTGATGGGCTCGGACATTCGCCATACGAATTACTCAATGCTGCCCTGGGAGCCTGTACGGCCATGACCCTCAAAATGTATGCTGAAAGGAAGAAATGGAATTTACAGGAAGTCTACGTCTATTTGACCTATGATAAGAAACATATTGATGATGTCGATTCCAAAAATGGAAATTCGGGTAAAGTAAACCATATCTCGCGTAAATTAGATCTGAAAGGCGAACTCAGCGATGATCAAAGAAAGCGATTGATAGAAATCGCCGAAAAATGCCCGGTGCACAGAACAATGACGGAAGGTGTTGTGGTCGAAACCAGCGAAATAAAAAGCTAAATTGCAATTTTACTACCTTGAAGATATTCTGCTTTCAATGTAAAAAACGAAGATCTTACACGAGATGATTCAAATTGAAATAAAATGGCAATCCTTTTTGAAAGTTGTGTTTAGATTTCAATAAATCGGTTGATATTAATAGCTATTTACCCCATTTTTACGTTTCTTTTGAATGATGGAAAGGTTGGGAATCAAAAAAATCGATAAACTCGTCATCCAGAGTTTCTGGGCGCCCTATATCATTTCATTTTTTGTAGCCGAATTTGTTTTGGTGATTCAGTTTATGTGGAAGTATATCGATGATATTTTGGGTAAAGGCATTCCCTTTTCAACATTAATCGAACTGATATTTTATTTTGCCATTACCATTATTCCGATGGCGATTCCGCTGACTATTTTAATTTCTTCTATCATGGTTTTCGGCAATTTATCGGAGAGGTATGAGTTGTCCAGCATGAAATCAGCCGGTGTTTCTCTTTTACGCATCATGAAAGCGGCTATTTTTATTTCTATACTCACTGCCGGATTTTCTTATGTAGCGTCCAATTATTTAAAACCGAGGTCGAATTTTAAATTTTATCAACTCTTTCTGAGTATTAGAAAGCAAAAACCTTCTCTCACGATAGAACAAGGTATTTTTAATAAGGATTTCAGAGACTATGTCATTCGGGTAGGTGAAAAAGATAAAGACGGTAGAAGCATAAGGGATGTAGTCATATACGATCATACCGACATTGATAAAAGACTGGTGAGTGTCATTACGGCTCGTGAAGGAGAGATGTATAGCACTTCGGGAAATGCATTTGTTATGGAGCTTACTGACGGCTATCAATTTAGAGAAATGAAAGACAATCCCGGTCAAACAAGAAATGCAAACGCTCCATTGATGCGCACAAAATTTAATACTTTTATAAAAGTATTCGATATGTCGGAATTTACTCTTAAAGACAACAGCGTAACTAGCAGGAATAAGCATGATATGTTGTCCAGAGCACAGCTAAAATATTCCATTGATTCCCTGGACAAAGCCACTAAAGATAGGATTGCAGCTCTTGCGCACAATTATAATGGTATGTTAAATATTACGGTTCCTGAGTACACAATTAGAGAGAAAACAGAGTCAAATGATGTAGAAAATGTAGTATTAAACGAAGATATTCAATCTTATCAACAGAAATACAATTCAAGTGCAGGCGAGACATTGCAAAAGCTGGAAACAAAATTACCTAAAAGAGAATTTCCAACCATTTTACAAGATGCCGTTGCTCTAAAAAATGCCTATTCATTACCTCTGGAAAAGGTACGTGAAAACGACAGTATCAATTCATTTCTGGATTTGATATCTGCCGACAAACAAATTGATGTACTGGATGAAGCCATGCGCGATTCTAATTCATTTAATGCAAATTACTCCAATTCAAGAAATCAAGTGATTACCTGGTTCCAGCAGCAAGAATTTTATCGCATAAGATTACATCAGATGTTTAGTTGGGCATGCATTTGTATCGTATTTTTATTCATCGGCGCTCCTTTGGGCAGTATCATCCGCAAAGGTGGTTACGGGTACCCTTTATTGATCGCCATTATCTTTTATGTCGCCTTTATCATATCTTCCATCATGGGAGAAAAATTGATCAGAAGAAATACAATACCAGCGATTGTAGCAGCATGGTTTCCGGTAATGGTGCTTACCCCGATAGCCATTACATTTACACTCATGGCTATCAGAGACATTAAATTTGATTTGTTTGGCAGAATAAAAGCTCTATTTAGCCGGCAAGAAGAATAAATATTACTCTCTTTTAACAAATTTTACGTTCCCAGAAAAGTGATCAATACCCCTGCTGCAACGGCACTTCCAATGACACCTGAAATATTGCTGGACATAGCATACTGAAGTAGGTGATTTCCAGGATCGTGTTTTAAAGCAATTTCATTGGCTACTCTTGAAGCCATAGGAACAGCACTAAGCCCCGTGGCTCCTATTAATGGATTGATCTTCTTGGTGGCAAATAGATTGTATATTTTAACAGCAAATATTCCACCAGCTATGCTGATGATAAAAGCAAATAAACCTCCGATAATGATCAATAGCGTCTGAAACTGAAGAAAAGTATATGCTGTCATAGTTGCGCCTATAAGCAAACCCAGTAAAATCGTAGCTGTATTCATGATGGTTTCTGAGGCCGCTGTGAACAATCGTTTGGTATCGGATCCCACTTCCTTTATAAGGTTTCCGAACATCAACAGGCCAATAAGAGGAAGGGAGGACGGAACGATTAATGCAATGATACAGGTAAGCGCTATGGGAAACACAATTTTGACAGCTTTCAGGTTTTTAATGGTGGTTTTGGAGGGGTATTTTGCATCTTCAGCTTTCATATTGATCTTTAACTCTTTTTCCTTTGTCGTAAATCTGACAACGAATGGGATGATGACCGGTACCAATGCCATGTAGGAATAGGCAGCAATGGCAATGGGTCCCAAAAGGTGTGGGGCAAGTATAATAGCAGTGTAAATGGCGGTAGGTCCGTCAGCTCCTCCGATTATTCCGAGTGCACCGGCTTCGGGTAAACTGAATCCAAGCAATACAGCCGATACCACCACTGTGAATATGCCTATTTGTGCTGCTGCTCCAAAATAAGCCAACCTTAGATTTCTTAACATGGGTCCAAAATCTGTAAGAGCTCCCACACCGAGAAATATCAATGGTGGCAATAAACCGGTTTTGATCAGCAGAAAATACAACATATTCATAATGCCGTGATCGGCAGCTATTTGCATCACCGTACTATCGCTTAATCCCTTAGCCTGATCCGCATCTAAAACACCCATCTGGCCTCCGGGAAAATTGGCAAGTATCACTCCAAATGCAATAGGTATGAGTAGTAGAGGCTCAAACTTCTTTTTAATGCCCAGATATAAAAGGACAAAACCCAGCAATATCATAAGGAATGACAAAGGTTCCTCCAAAAGCTGCCCAATGGCAGTCATATCGTAGAGCTTATTTATTATTTCCATTTGCTTCAGGACAGCTTTACCAGTTTATCGTCTTCCTCAATGTCAGAACCATGCAATACCAGAATCTCTTTCACCTTTCCTTCCTGGTCAGCCGTTACAGCGTTGAGCACTTTCATGGATTCTATATAGGCTATGGTATCCCCTTTTTTGACCTCATCACCGATTTTAATGCCTCTTTCAGATGGCTCTCGGGTAAGATAAAACTTACCTTCTAATGGAGCTGTAATAAAACGGTAATTTTCATGATCCTTTGAGTTTCCGTTTGTTGAATTGATTTTAGCGTTTTCTGTACTTTTTGATTCATTTGTGTCTTGTGAATCATCGGGATAGGAAATCACTACATGGTATTTTTTGCCATTCACTTCGATATGCAAATGCTTTGGCGAAGTGTGATGTGGATCTGACGGCTCTTTTTCAGGAAGAAAGCCACTGATCTTCTTTTTGCTGAGGTCGGTCAGAAATCTTTCCTTTGCTTTACCCGACTTAAAGTCTTCGTATTGAGTTGGGTGCATTGCGTATTGCATCAATTCTTCGTCATCTGGTCCTGTATCCCACCCTTTTTCGTTCATTAAACTGCGATAGTGGTCCAATTCATCAGGATACAAGTCCTGGATATTACCTGTAAAAAACGCTCTGCCTTGTTGTTCTGCCAGTATTTTTATTTCAACATCTACGTCACCCAACAATTCTCCGGCCTTACCCAGGATCATATCCCAGGTATTTTCATCGATCATAGTCCACCTGCGTTTTCCCTTTTCCATTTGTATTACATTCATCAGGGCTACGTTTTTAACGTATTGGCTAAAAGGGGTCACTAATGGAGGATACCCCAAACGCGGCCATACAAATTCGACTTCCTCAAATAATTTGATGAGTAAATCGTCTTGTTGAAGTGGTGTTTTATCATTTTTTTCCAGCCATTTATTCAGGTTTTTAAGATTCATTTCCAGATCAGCCATTAAACTGCCCATCATTCCTCCGGGAAGGCCTGAGCCCAGTAAAAGGGGTAAAGTGTGTCTGTTGAGCGGGTTGATATAATAGCCGAGGAAGTCATCTATAAATTCCTGTGTCAGCGTCCGTACTTCCATGTAGGACTTCATATGGATATCAGGCAAAGTGAAGCCTGCGTCTTTGAGCATGGCATGAATGGTAATCAGGTCTGCATGACCGGTGCCAAAAGAAAGGGGTTCCATACCCACATCTATAATGTCTGCTCCGTTTTTTGCTGCTTCAAGTGATGATGCTACGCTTAGACCCGGTGTAGAATGCCCGTGATACTGAATGATGATGTTTTGGTGCCTTTCCCTGATACCTTTTACAATCTTTCCTATACTGACAGGTCTGCCCACACCAGCCATATCCTTTAAACATATTTCCTCTGCCCCTCCTTCTATAAATTTTTCCGCCAGATCAATGTAATAATCTACCGTATGAAGAGGAGAATGGGTAAGACTTAAGGCTCCCTGCGGAATCATACCGCCCTCCCTGGCATAGCGAAAAGAAAGTTCCAGATTTTCGGGGTTGTTAAGTCCATCAAAGGATCTTGCAATATCAGTACCCTGTAATTTTTTTACTTTAAACATGAGCCTGCGGACATCTGCAGGAACAGGGCTCATACGAATGGCATTCAGGCCTCTTTCGAGCATTTGTGTTTGTATTCCTGCTTCATTAAAGGGCTTTGTCCATCGTCTTACTGAGTGGTTTGGATTTTCACCAAAGAGCAAATTGACCTGCTCAAAACCACCTCCATTCGTTTCTACTCTGTGGAAACACCCCATTTCTATGATGGGTTGAGCCACTCTTTCTAATTGATCAGCCCTGGGCACATACTTTCCGGCAGATTGCCACATATCTCTGTAGACAAGTGCCAGTTTTATCTCTTTTCTCATCAAAATTCATTTTCAAACAGTTCAAGACAAAAATATATTAATTAGCTGTCTTAACATATATTTCAATTCAGTGGATGGTCTATGATTGCAGGAAGTGCCGCAATCTTAGTTTATTTCATTTATTTCCACGATCTCTCCCCTACCCCCTGTCAATTGATCAACCGCAGCTGAAATCACAGTCACGACCTCGTCATCAGCATAAAGAGCAGACTGGGTATGGGCAATGGCACTTTCCGGGAAATATCGATTTATGACCCGGATGAGCGTTTTGGCCAGTAAAACAATCAACCCCAGAATTACAAACACCGTCACCATACCAATGGCCAGTAATGAAAGGGCTTCGATAACTGAGTTTTCATCCATAAATCAGACCATTTTTTGACATATTTCTCTATAAAGTACAAAAGAATCATGCCATCCATTAATTTTGCATCAGGAGTTTAAGAAAATGTGCACTATGCTCCCAACAAAAATTAATCTTATTCTTTTTACATTGATTGTAACAGTATGGAAAGTGCTAAGTTCTACATTGTACAATTAAGCGTCTATATTCATTGTTAGATTAAGCTACTACAAAAATACAAAATTGGTGAATATAAAAGTCTTTAAATTTGGAGGAGCTTCTGTCAGGGATGCTATAAACATCAAAAATGTCGCTCAAATTTTAAATAAATACAACCATCAAAAAATATTGGTAGTGATATCAGCCATGGGCAAAACGACCAATGCATTGGAAGAAGTGCTCAACGCCTACTACAAAGGAAACCTGAAAAAAGCACTCTCATTGTTGGATGTCATTAAAAAAGACCATTACACCATAGCTCAGGAATTGTCATGTGGCAGCGAATTGTTGAGCGAATTGAATGATTTGTTCATTTCTATTGAATGGATTCTGGAAGAAGAGGTAAAAGACTCCTATTCCTATTTGTATGATCAGATTGTATCCACAGGAGAATTGTTGTCATCAAAAATCGTATTCGATTTTTTAAAAAATACCGGGTTGAATACTTGTTGGCTCGATGTAAGAGATGTACTTATAACCGATGATACGTATAGAGAAGCCAGGGTGTTATGGGACAGCACGTCTGAAAAAATACATAAGAAAGTGGAAGGTCTGATGAATGAATTCGACGTGGTCATCACTCAGGGATTTATCGGCTCTACTACTGAAAATACCACGACGACATTGGGCAGAGAAGGTTCGGATTATACGGCCGGTATATTTAGTTATTGTCTGGATGCAGACAGTATGCATATCTGGAAGGATGTTCCCGGTGTTCTAACCGCTGATCCCGACGAATTTGACAATGTATCCCTCATTGAAAGACTTTCCTATAAAGAAGCGGTCGAAATGACGTATTACGGAGCGAAGGTCATCCATCCAAAAACCATTAAACCTATTCAGAATAAAGGAATTCCTCTGTATGTTCGCCCATTTGGAAACCCGGATAGCATGGGAACTCTCATTGCAGAAGACACGGATATCAGCTATCCTCCGGTGTTGGTTATTGAGCCCAATCAAAAGCTATTGCATATCTCTACCAATGATTTTTCTTTTGTGGCAGAGCACCATTTATCCAGTCTTTTCTCCTTATTGGCTACCCATAGAATCAAGGTCAATATGATGAGAAATACTGCCATTTCCTTTACCATAGCCGTAACCAATGAGCCAGAAAAAATCCATGGATTTCTTCAGGATATGAAAGCATCATTTAAAGTTCTTGAGGATAATCAACTGGAATTGATCACCATAAGACACTATACCGAAGATCTTTTGCAGAGAATGAAAGAGGGAAAAGTGATATTGCTGGAAGAGCGGTTAAAAAATACGGTGAGAATGGTCGCCAGAGACGTTCCCGTTATGATCAGAAAAGAATAGTGATGTTTATCCCTACAGAAAATATCAAACAGGTAGAATTACTTTGCGATATTTCTTTGCGATCCCCTTTGCGTCCTCGTGACGGGAAAAATGAACATCAGAAGTAGAATGCGACATCAGGGTCATAGCCACCAAGACTCCAAGTCACCAAGGCATCACAAAAAGGAGAGTAACTTGTGTTTCTTCGGGTTCCTTTGTACTTGAGTAATAAATGGATAGTAAAAACAGGTTATTTTACCCTCTTACCATGTTTGATCACCATATCCACTCTCTGTAATAAAGATATATACCTCAGCACGTCTCCTTTTACAGCTATGATATCAGCATACTTTCCTTCACTTATGGTGCCATAGAGGTGATCGACCTTCATAATTTTTGAAGGCCAGTAAGTGGCTGCTTTTATGGTGTACATCGGATCCATACCGAACTCATTTGTCCAGACATCCAATTCGTTCCAGGTGCTCTGGCAATGAAACTTCATGGGTATACCGCTGTCTGTACCTGTAAGAAGTACCACTCCGGCATCTTTCAATTGCAACACTTTCTTTTTGAGTGTGGGCTTTCTTATGGCTGTAAGTTGAAAATAAGGCAGCTGTCCAGGTTGTTGTATGGAGTTTTTGATATCCATTATAATATCATCCGGCAAACCGAGATGCCAGCAATCGTTATCCAGTTTTTCGGGATTGTCCCTCAGATATTCATAATTGTACAGTCCTTCCACGGTGGGCGTCCAGTACAGCGGTCCTAAATTCATTTGAGCCGTTCTCTCTTTAATCATGATCATGATATCTTCCGGATATTCGGGAGATGAGCTTAGTCCGGTGTGCTCAAAACAGTCCACCCCTGCCTGCAGACCTCTCCTAATCTCTTCCGGCCTGTGCGCGTGCGCCACTACGGTCAACCCATGCTGATGGGCTCTTTTTACAATGGCTTCCACCTCCTCCATGGTCATTTGATCCTGATCTATTAATTTAATGCAGTCCACCCCTGCCTTATTGAGAATATCTACTTTTTTAATCGCATCGTCAACACCGTCAATTCCCCAACGAAATTTTTCAGTCCCTGGATAAGGTCTGTGTTGGAGAAAAGGCCCTGAAACATACAAGCTGGGACCGGGAATTTCACCCCTGTTGATCCTGTCCCGAACATTAATGCTGGCTTCCAAAGGAGCTCCCAGGTCTCTGGCACTGGTTACGCCTGCTAAAAGCAACTGGTGAGCAGATGAAGGCATAATCACGGATTCAAATAAGTCTATATAGGCAGTATCCCAGTGTGCATAATCGCTATGCCCGTTGATCATGGTGTGTACATGCATGTCCCATAGTCCCGGAAGTACTGACATCCCCTCAGTGGAAATGATTTCGGCGTCAGGAGGTATCGAGACCCCTTCTTGTGTACCCACCTTTACTATTTTTTCCCCATCAATGATGATCACACTATTTCTTACAGGTTGGCCGCCAAAACCATCGATTAAAGTTCCTCCTACCAGGGCTTTGACTTGAGAGATAGCAAGATCATGGAATGACATTATGGCTATGATTAAAAATATGATTTTCATAATTTGAGATAATGATTGAATACTCCGAAATAAGGTTAGAAACACAAATGTCTAAAAAATATATGCTAATATAATCATGTTTTACATTTTCTGTCATATCGTTGCATGTCTCAATGACATGTAGACGACAGTGATTTACTCACATGTTGAGACGAATACTTTTGTATTAATATAAAATCCATTAGATTAGTGGTAGATATATTTAAGGGATTATCCATATGTGGATTATTCAGTTGTTAGTGGTCATATTAACCTATCTGAATTAGTGGGATTCTTGAATAATCTAAAGACGTTAATTAAATCTTGACAAATGACATTTAAGAACTCTTTCGGTATAGAAATGGAAGGACATAAGGTTGTATTTCCTATTGTTTTCAAACAAGGTGAGCAAATTATGTTTTTAGGTTCCGGATTTTTTATTCAACAAGGGGGAGGTTTTGTCACTGCAAAACACAATCTTTACGATGGAAAAAAATCATTGATTAATAACTCGTTGATAATTGACTATAGATCAGAAGGTGAATTTCACCCTCGAAGAATAAGTCATGTATTCAAACACAAGATTGCAGATATCTTACTAGGAATGTGTACTTGGGATGTACGTCAGCCAGATGTATTTATAGAAAGCAACTTTCTGACAATGGCTAGAGTACAACCACAGATTGGAGAAACAGTTCACACTTTTGCTTATCCGAAGAACAAGGTTGTTAGAATGAATGATGGATCTTTTGTTGGAGAATTCAAACCTATGTATCAGTATGGAGAGGTAGTTGAATATTTTCCAAAAGGTAGGGATAAAACCTTCTTACCTGGTCCGTGCTACCAAACCACAATTCTTGTCGAAGGAGGTTCAAGTGGTGGACCTGTTTTTAATGAAGAAGGGAAAGTAGTTGGTATAAACTCAACAGGATACGATGGCGTCACTCCTCCAATATCCTTCTTTACACCAATTACAGAAATTTTTGAATTTAGGATCCCATTTGTGGACAACAAATCAGTTGTAGAAATGACCGAAAGTGGAATACTCGCAATAAAATAATAATATGGCGGCAAAAACTTCGACACTTAGAATTAAAGCAGTAAGACTGGGAACAGTAAAGGAAGTGAAACAACTTTTGACTGACTTTGAAAACGCATAAAGAAGGGTAAATTGGAATCATGGGTTTTGCTTCAGTCAGAGTGAAGTGGTTTAATTCAAGTTCAGTTTTACACATAAACTTTAGTGCTGGGTTGACAGATTTGTGCTCAGAAATCCCGAACGAACGGAAGAATAACCTTTATGATTAAAAAGATATAATATGATATTTCCGGAAAATGCAAACTTTGAGTATTTCTTTTCTACGATTACTCATAAGATCAAATTAGCTGATAAATCTTATGTTCAAGAATTAATTTTTGAAGCTGATACTGAAATAAATTTGCATAATGGTATTAAAAAAATAATTCCTGCGAAATCTTTGTATGTAAAAGTAGATACTGTTATTAGTTTGAAAGCAATCAAAACTAAGATTTCCAAGTATTTACATTCAGTAAATCATGTTTCTAATGAAACAATTGTTAACAGTATAATCTACATACTTACCTTTATAGATTTAAAGAATAATGCAGTAAAGACAATAAATAAAGTTTTGAAAAACATAACTTCTGTAGACATAAACCAATTTTTAATTTACCCAATTAAAGTTGATACCTATCATGTTGATTTAAACCACTTTCAAATAGGTGTAATTGATCATAATAAAATACAAAGCTACTGCCTGAAGATAAAAACTGATTATTACGATCTATACGGAGATTTAATAAGAGATAAGTTTGGAGTAACTAGGAAGTACTTCCAAGTAAATGTTTTAAATTTAGTTCATATAACTCAATCAGCCATAAAGTATGATGATATATTTAAAGAAGCAATATACTTTTACTTTGAAGAGCTTTCAAAAGTATACGAGGAGGAATTTTACAATAAATTTGATGAAGCTCAAGAGCTAGTTACTTTTTTGTCAAATAGCTATTTGGATCTGAAACAATGGAATTTATTTCTATACCCAAATATTTATCTTACAATATTTTTAAATTTCGATAAGGACTCAAAGCTAGGCTGGATAGTTCCTAAAGCGAAAAAGACAACTTTGAAATTAGGTGAAGGTCCAACGAATCAAGAAATTTACAGACTCAAAAATAAATATGGATTCTCTGATTTCGGAAATGGAGAATTAGATATAGCCTTTAGGAAGTTTATATCTTTTTGTTCAAAAGGAGAACGATACTTAATTGGAAGTAAAATAAATGAAGCATTTCTTCATAATGTTATTGCCCTAGATTTACTTTTTGGTGACAAAGATGCAAGTACACAGTCAGTTGCAAGAAGAACAGCATTTGTAATAGGTTTTTCAAATTCCGAAGATTTTGATTTATCAGTTAAGAAAATTAAGAATATTTATGATTTGAGAAGTAAGTATGTCCATGAAGGCATAAGTATTGATAAAGATAAATTTGAAGACTTAAAAACAATATGCTTAAAAGTATTTGAAAGATATTTAACATTGCATAAACTTGGAAAATTAACGAAAATGAAATACGTGGAATGGATTAAGAAATTGGATTTAGGTGTTGCAATGTTGGAAGCTTCAGAAACGCCAAGTGTTGAATATTTACAAAATTGTGGAATAATCCTTAATCAAAACAATGGTTGACAGCGATAATAGCCTTCTATCGGACAGATATGACGGGTAGCCTAGACTTTCAACCTGATGACGAATGAAGTCAGATTTATTGAATAATATGTAAATATCCTGGATTTCATGGTAAACTTTGAACTGGATTATACATTAAAATCTAAAAATATGGGTATTTTTAAAGTAAAAATTTTAAAATATAGGTTTTAAGACAAACTGCCCCCATTGCTAGTCGGTATTTTTAATTTATATTGTTTCATACTGGCGACTAATGATTAGTCTGCCACAACATAAAACTGATCGTTGTCGATAACAATATGATGAAAAGAAAAGCTAAAATAGTTTTTAAAGACAATATACAAGCCTTTGCAAATAAAAATTTTTTTAATGGAGAATTTGATGCTAATTACGAAGATAAGTCTTATTGGACTATCATTGATATTCTTCGGGGAATTCCAGCAATAAGGAAAATATGGGATCAAGACATCGCTACTTACGGCTTGACAGATACATTGAAAAGTTTATATACTAAGCTTCCAATTATAGTCTCGGAGAGGGATGTTGATGAAGTCATAGAAGGTGTTGAGAATACTTTGAAAATAAATGTAGCTGACCATCTTGTTGTATGTCCAATTCCTAGAGCACAATTTAGTAGAATAATTAAATTGCGGGAAATATTTATTTTACCTCAACATTTTACTGAAAAACAAAAAATAAAGGCTTTCCATAAAGTTATAAAAAAAGATATTAACGAGTTACAAAGAGATGTTAATCACACAATTAAATCTAGTGTCATGTCAAGTATAAATTGACGGATAAAGTCTGTGTAGTTTTATCCTGGCATCCTTTGTTGTAAACTGCCAATTTATCTTTGCATTTTTGTTGTTTCTGTGATTCTGCCAGGCTTTCACCTCTCTTTCTATTATG
>JBGTBR010000048.1:0-15965 GCA_041749255.1 Saprospiraceae bacterium | reverse complement strand
GAAAATTATTCCTGTTCTTTTTTTAACTTTGCTCATGCTTTTTTTTTGAGCAAATATATAAATTATCTGTAAAGTATTTCTTATCAGTGGTTTATAATTTGCTCTTTTTTAATATATTATGTTTTTACGCTGAATTGCTGTCTTTTTTAATATATTATGTTTTTACGCTGAATTGCTGTCAAAATTTCAATTTCCTTAAAAAAATCAATTTGAATTTTACTTTTTCATCTATATTTGCACCCCGATTCAGCCAGACTGATTTTTTTACCATACAAGTGTTTAAAAATGGGCTGTTTTGGTAAATTTTACATACATGTTTTGGCGTGGTAGCTCAGCCGGTTAGAGCGCAGGATTCATAATCCTGAGGTCGGGAGTTCAAGTCTCCCCCACGCTACAAAATAAATAGCCCTTGATAATAGATAATTGTCAGGGGCTCTGTTTTTCAGGGAGTTAAGGGATGTAGTCTACAAATTATATTTTCAAATCTAAAAAGTAGGCAGGTATCCTGTCATGGCCAATACAAAATCGTTCTTGAGTTTGACAACTTCTTTTTGAGTTTGAATCTCCGCTGATTTTGTCCGATCAACAGGATATCCTAATATAGAAGGAGGTATAAATATTGCTAAGAGCGAAATGCAAATGTATCCGTTGACAATTTAATTAATTGCATTTGTAACCCTCTGTTTCCATTCCAAAAATAGCAAAGATTTACACTACATACAAACATGGTCTTGTCATCGAAGCAGAAAGACGATAGAAATTTATACATATGTTGCAAACTATACCATTGTATTAATTAAAAATCCATTAGATTAGGTGTAAATATCCTAAAGGAATAATCCACATGTTGATTATTCAATTGTTGTAAGCCATGCCAGATTTAAAACATCGATATAGTTAAAAAAATATTCAATTATTATGGATTACGAAATCATCATATCACTCCTAAGTTTGATAGCGCTTGAGGTAGTTCTAGGCATAGACAATGTCATTTTCATATCTATATTAGCTAGCAAATTACCCATATCTCAACAAAAAAAAGCAAGGCAAATCGGACTTATTTTAGCAGCCTTGATGAGGATAGGCTTGTTAATGATAGTCGCACTCATAATGCAGCTTGATGAAGTTTTATTTATCCTTTATGATCAAGGATTCTCGGGGAAGGACCTTGTGTTAATTACGGGAGGATTGTTCCTGCTGTACAAAAGCAGTAAAGAAATTTATCATAAAACGGAAGGAGAACCAGGAGACCAAACAAAAAATATCAAAGCAACTACATTTTCCCAGGTCATTATTCAAATTTTAATTATGGATGCTGTTTTTTCTATAGACTCCATCATCACAGCGATAGGAATGGTGAAAGAGGTTTGGGTAATGTATGTTGCGGTGATTGTTTCTGTAGTAATTATGCTGGTTGCTGTTGAACCGATTAGTAATTTTGTTAACAAACACCCGTCATTTAAAATTCTGGCGCTTTCTTTCTTGTTGCTCATTGGATTTGCATTACTGAGCGAAGGATTTGGCATTGAAATACCTAAAGGATTTATTTATTTCTCAATGGCTTTTTCATTATTGGTCGATATTTTCCAAATGAGAATGCATAAAAAAAGCGGTAATATGGTACCCATCAATGAGCACTATCTGGACGGTGAAGAAAAAGTGTCTAAGAAAATTTTATGAAGGCAGTGGAAGGCAGGATCGTACAACAAATTTTATTTTATTAAACTTTTATGGCGTCTCCCTCCCTACCCAAAGCACTTTACTTTAAACAAAAGCGTTATTAATAGATTATACAGGGACGCATGCATCGGATAAACGGTAATATACAAAAGGATCAGACTCCACAGGAAGCATTAAGTGACTATATTCCACTCACCATATTGTTTATTTTGGTTGTGGCAGGTATTATTCTGGCTATTATAAAATATTAGTGCCCATATCATTTCACTCTTTTTCATTATACTTATCGACGACCACAACCATTTCTCCTTTGATGGGGGATGTTGTAATTCTTTCTAATACTTCTGAAGCACTGCCCCGTAGGACTTCTTCGTAAATTTTGCTGATTTCTCTTGCAATGGCAATCTGGCGTTGTGGTCCACAATACGCTATTATTTCTTCAATGCACTTTTTTATCCTGTGTGGCGATTCGTACATCACACAGGTTACATCGAGTTTTGACAGATATTCCCAGCGGGTCTTTCTTCCTTTTTTATGCGGAAGAAACCCTTCAAAGTAAAATTTATCACATGGTAAGCCTGACATAACAAGAGCCGGAACAAATGCAGTAGGACCCGGAAGACAAGACACAGGAATACCCTCCTGCACACAACCCCTTATTAGAAGAAAGCCCGGGTCAGAGATTCCCGGGGTGCCGGCATCTGAGATCAATGCCATTTTTCTACCTGCTTTTATTTGGGTAAGTATAGCTTCCAGAGATTTGTGTTCATTAAAGGCGTGGTATGACTGGACAGGGCTGTCTATATTATGGTGTTTCAAAAGTTTTTGACTGGATCGCGTGTCTTCTGCGAGTATGACGTCCGCTTCTTTTAGGACTGAGATGGCCCTCAATGTTATATCATCCAGATGGCCAATCGGGGTAGGAACTAAGGTCAGCATATGTTTTTTAGTTTGTTTTTAAATAGAGTTTATTCCAATTTTCAATAAGTTAAAAAAAAATCATAATCTTTTAATTTAAGGAAAAAAGTTTCATCTTGTTTTCTTTTAGTGGAACTTATGATTTTTTCCTACCTTTAAATTTGTATGTTTTTCAATGAAGTTTTCTTTATTGGAACTGATAAAAGGCTTTATAAAAGTACGATAAACGACTCAGGAAATTGGACTACTTCAAAAATCAATTATATTATTTACTCAATGATAGGACAAAAACTGCTCTCAGGGTACTTAGATCATCCTATCAAAGAGATAAGTATTGACCAATTGCCTGTAGGTACTTATTTGTTACGGGTTTATAATGGGAAAAATTTTGCCAATATTTCTTTCATTAAGCAATGATACTTTTTGCTGATCAGGTTTTTGCAGTAACTGCTCTTATTTGCACATTTGTGCTGGCAAGTGTTTATTGTCAATATATTAAAAAAAGTACCCAAATAGCATTATTATTGCTCTTGTTCGCTGGTTTAGTACTTAGGTTTTTTATGGCTTCTATAGACCCATTTCTTCAAAATTGGGATGAGAGGTTTCACGCATTAGTTGCCAAAAATTTAATGAATCACCCATTTTACCCCATGTTAAGGGTGAATCCTATTATGCCGTATAAAATTGAGGATTGGTGTTGTAACCATATTTGGGTTCACAAACAACCCTTATTCCTATGGCAGATGGCTCTTTCTTTGAAAATTTTTGGAATCAACGAAATAGCGATTAGGCTTCCATCAGTATTAATGGGTACCATCTCAATATTTTTTATATATGATATTGCAAGGAAATGGGTTACAAATATCAACATAGCATATTTAGCTGCCTTATTATTTACAGTTTCTTATTACCACCTTGAACTAACATCAGGCAGGTTTTCCTTAGATCATAATGATTTAGTTTTCACATTTTATGTTACAGCAAGTATTTGGGCTTATATTAGGTATTTGCATTCTATTAATACATTCAAATGGTCTCTCATCATCGGTTTTCTTGTCGGTTGTGCTGTTTTAAACAAATGGTTGACCGGGATTTTGATTTTTGGTGGATGGGGCCTATATGAATTGTTGTCAAGTAAAGGTAGCATTGATTTGAATCGATGGAAACCATTAATCCTATCTATATTGACAAGTATTTTGGTTTTTATTCCATGGCAGATATATATACTAAAAAACTTTCCAATAGAAAGTAAAATTATGTACGAACATAACAGACGTCATATTTTTGAAGTCTTGCAAGGTCATCATGGCTCTGTTTGGTTTCACTTAAATCAAATGAAGACAATATATGGTGAACTGCTTTTGGTTTTTCTACCAATAGGAATATTTTCAATCTTATCCAATAAACATATAAACAAAACATTATCTATTTCCCTATTAGCAATGGTATTAGTTATTTATTCTTTCTTTTCATTAATTGTTAGAACAAAAATGCCTGCATTTACTTACCCGGCATACTCAATAATTTGGATATTTATAGCATCGGGAGTCATGTTTAGTTATAAGATTTTACTGAAACATACAAATGATCATGTTTTGATGCTTTTTATTGCGCTTATGTTTATTTATACATTAAAACCCTGGCAAATATCAAACTTTAGATCAATGAATAATCAAGAAAGGAACTCTAAAATAGAAAATACACAAATTTACAAATCATTAGATTTGACTAAAGAGTTGAATGGAAGAGTAATTATAAACTGTAAAAGTTTTGAAGACATAGAATTGATGTTTTATAAAAATGTAAACGCCTATCACTGGTACCCTGATAAATCAACATTTGACAGCTTATTGCAAAATGGATATAAATTTGCAGCATTTAAGAATCATAATAATCAACATTTACCAGAATACATTTATGGTAATGATGATATTATTATTATCGGCAAAGAGATAAAATAAGGCTATCTGTAAAAAGTGTAAAACACCATGATTTTTCTATCGTCACTCCGTGTTTACATTTTAAATTAAGTGAAAAAGAAAAAATAAATCTTGATGATTGCAAGATCCTGTGAAGCGTGCCACTAATTCCAGAGCAATGAAATGGAGAATTGAATTATGGATAGTAAATAATCGTCCATTTGTCAAGGGTTAACTCAAAGATAAAAAAACCCTTATGCGCACGTTATGTGAAACCCTCTTTGCAAAATTTGCGAGAAAAATAAAATCTTTGCGTCCCTATCTTATATTCCTAAAAAAGTATTAAAGTACTTGGATAAATGGTATGTGGTTTCTACATTTTGCATAATATGTATATTCAATAAAGAGTGAGTTAGATCTTTTATTGATACTTGCATTAAACATTCAGTGGGCGTTTTCTTCGCTCTAAAATGCTGTTAACTTTTTGACAGAATAGTTACATCATATTTAACTCATCCAAAGTTAAAGCTGAGTAGTAACAATTTTAATGAAAAAAAATATTCCATTTTGGTTTTCCAGGGTGCATTTCGTTTCAATATCTGATTTACATCTGAATTTTCCGGGATTAAAGATACTTTTTACTTTTTTTTCGTTAGGAATGCAGGTAATTGACCTTTTATTGGAAGAAAATAATTTTTTTTACAACTCTATATAATCCTTTTGATCAAATGGAGAGTCCTGGAAGTTACAGGAATTTAAATAAAGGTTAAAAGCCCGATGTTGACTAACCATATTCAAAACAAGTGGGTATTTTCATTTATGATTAAACTTATTACACGAAGATGTTTGAAATGATATTAAGGTAGAAGATGAGAAGTAAGCTAATGATTTGTGTTTTGTTGTTTGCGGGAGTTATAGCGATGGCTCAACCTGTCAATGATGATTGTTTATTTGCGATACATATCCCCAATGTAAACAATTATTGTTCTGAAGATGGTGAATTTACCAATATTGGTGCAACTCCTGAAACCATGGTAGCCAATTCCTGTTTCCTCAATTTTCAAAATGGAGTATGGTTTAGCTTCATTCCCAGAGAACCTGCCGTTATTATAAAGGTATTGGGTCAAGGTCTTGGAGGAACTTTGCGAAATCCACAAATTGTTTTGTATTCTGCCTGCGGCCAGTTTTTGCAGTGTTCCCCGGGAAAAGATGCAAGTACTGATGAGTTGACCCAGACAGGATTAGTCATTGGTCAACGTTACTATATCATGATCGAATCCCCGGAAGGGATGGAAGGAACTTTTGGATTGTGTATCGACGATTTTTTTGCCCCCAGATCTCCAGAGTCCGACTGTGTCGATGCTGTAGTGTTATGCGATAAGTCTCCCTTTTCCATTGAAAATCTCAATAGCGTAGGAAATGACAGAAATGAGGTTCCAGGTACATGCATTCAGGAAGAGTTTGCTTCAGCCTGGTATGTATGGACCTGTGAAGAACCCGGAACTTTAACTTTTGACTTGATCCCCAACAATTTTATTCCTGGCCGGGAAAGTGATGATCTTGATTTTGCCGTTTTTGAATTGCCAGGAGGAATTGGAGATTGTGCCAATAAACAACTGATCAGGTGTATGGCCTCGGGTGCCAATGTAGGTCAACCCTTTGCTGCCTGGGAGAGATGCAGTGGTCCTACCGGGTTGCGACTCGGTGAAACCAATACTGAGGAGCTTCCAGGGTGTGGCCCCGGTGATAATAACTATTTAGCTCCCATTATAATGGAGGCCGGCAAGAGTTATGCTCTCATTATCAATAATTTTAGCAGATCCGGTCTTGGATTCTCCATTGAATTTGGCGGTACCGGTACCTTTTTAGGACCGGAACCGGATTTTGATCTTTTTGCTACTCAAGCCTTTGAATGCGATAAAACCATAATTTTTGAAAATTTGTCCCTGTCTGCAACCGATCCGATCATTAGCTATTCCTGGAATTTTGGAGTTGGGGCAGATCCTGTTTTTCAGCAGGGAGATGGACCTCATGATGTGATTTATGAATCCTTTGGAGATAAATTAGCTGCATTAACTGTAGAAACTTCAAGAGGGTGCCAGGTCACTAAAGTCATTGAATTTTACATAGAACCCTGCTGTGCTGATACCAGCACTTTATCGCTTCAAGCTCAGACCATTGATGTAAACTGCGGAGGAGATGCCAGTGGTGAAATCATCGGTATAGGAATATCCGGTGCGCCTCAATATGCTTATAGCCTTGACGGCGAAAACTTTAATATCAATCCCCGTTTTAGAGATCTGATGGCAGGCATTTACGAAGTTTTTGTTCAGGATCAAAAAGGCTGTATCAACAGTGTGGAAATTACAATAGATGAACCTCCGCCTCTGAGAGCGATCATTACAAACCCTATAGATACGATCACCATTAATTTAGGTGAAACGATTCAAATCAATGCAGATTTTGAGCCCCCCACATCGAATGTTATTGCCAGATGGTTACCTAACGACAGCTTATCGTGTATTGATTGCTTAAATCCGGTATCAAGGACACCCGGCACCACTACTTATATTTTAGAAATAGAAGACGAGGCAGGATGTATAGCCAGGGATACCATAACCATATTTGTCAGAGCTATTAGGCAAATTTTTGCTCCCAATATATTTTCACCTGATGGGGACGGTACAAACGATTATTTTGGTCTTTTCGGAGGAAGTGCTATTGCTGAGGTTGCGGAGCTCATGGTATACGACAGATGGGGCAACCTCATGTACAGAGGCAGGGGTCTTCCATTGAACGAATACGATATTGGGTGGGATGGTACTTATGGAGGCAGACATGTCAATCCTGGTGTGTATACCTGGATAGCCAAAGTCAGATTTATAGATGGCATTGAAGAAGTCTTTACCGGCGATATAACTGTGATACGCTGACCGTGATAAAATCTGCGTTTGTCGTATATTTGCATAAATAATAATTATGACGTGAGGACAATATGGGTCACTTTTTTATCATTTTTCCTTTTGCTGGTAGTTTCCTGCACCAGCACTGATATGAGGGAAATAGACCTATTGCTGGAAGAGTTAACCGACGATAGGGAAATCGCTAAGGATGTAGTGATTCTATACAGTGATTCCGCTCAGGTAAAGGCCAGAATCACTGCCCCTACTATGGTAAGATACATCTCCCGCACAGCGCCTGTTGAAGAATTTCCAGATGGAATGTTTGTAGAGTTTTTAGATGATGATCATAAAGTATACAGCTGGTTACGCTCTGATTATGCGATTAGGGAAGTGTTGAAAAAATTGGTAATTACCAGAAAAAACGTAGAAATGACCAATGAGAATGGTGAAAGGATATTGACAGGAGAGCTGATTTGGGATGAGCAAAAAGAGATTTTATACACTGAAAAATTTGTGAAAATAATCCAACCTGAAAGCCAGGACACCACCATGGGTTTTGGTTTTATAACCAACCAGGAATTTACCAGATTTGAGATCAAAAGAAAAGGTGCTGCGTCCTTAAATTCTTCTAATTTTAAAGAAATCGAATAACTCACTATGTTGCTGACTATATTAATCATTGTTTTTCTGGCCCTTTCGGCTTTTTTCTCAGGATCGGAAATTGCCTTTTTATCTACCAACAAATTAAGTGTGGAAGTTCTTCGAAACAAAGGATCGAGGAGAGGTATGATTTTAGCGGCATTTTACGACAAACCCAGGGATTTTATAGCATCCATCATGGTTGGGAATAATATAGCTTTAGTGGTCTTTGCATCCTTAATGGAAATCCTTCTTTTACCGGTATTGTCACAATACATTTCACATACGGCTTTATTGGTAATTATCTTAATTATTATTATTACCACTGTGGTCTTGATTTTTGGTGAATTTATTCCCAAGACTATTTCCAGATTATTTCCCAACGAGCTCCTATTCCTATTTGCTTATCCTTTGAAAATTTTTAAATGGCTTTTGAAAATACCAACTGCCATGATGACTGGTTTATCCAGCCTCCTTTTACGGTTTATATTTAAGGCTCGTGTGGAAGATTTCAATAGCGCTCTTACTCGAATTGACCTGGAACACTACATTAAAGCTACCATTTCAGAGGAAGAGGACATAGATAAAGAAATTCTCCACAACGCTTTAAATCTATCCAAAAGAAAAGTAAGAGACTGTATGGTTCCGAGAAATGAAATTGTGTATATGGAGAAAGAAGGCAGTATGGATGAACTGATCAAATTATTCAGGGCTACTTCACATTCAAGGATATTAATTACAGATGGTGATATAGAAAATGTGATAGGTTATGTTCACCATCAACAAATGCTCAATAATCCAACCTCTATTAAGAGGCTCATATTGAATATACCGTTTTTTCCCGAAGCTATGAATGTACAGGACTTACTCCTAAAATTCATGAAGGAGAGAGATACCATTGCTTGTGTCGTAGATGAATTTGGCGGAACTGCGGGTATCATTACTTTAGAAGATATACTGGAGGAAATTTTTGGAGAGATCGAGGATGAGCATGATGATGATAACCTTGAGGAAATGCAGATCAGTGAAGATGAATATGTGTTTTCCGGCAGAATTGAAATCGAATATATCAACGAGAAATATCCAAACCTAAAATTACCTACAGGTGAATTTCATACTTTATCAGGATATCTCGTTATGACATCCGGTAGAATACCAGAACAAGAAGGAGTCGAACTCGAGATGGATGGCTTTCGATTCATCGTAGAAGAAATTTCAGACACAAAAATCGAAAGGGTCCGCGTCATACGGTTGCCAATCGAGGAATAAAGAATAATGATAGCACCATAGTGATATTTAAGTGTGCTGAGTAGATTATAACTGGTATTTTTTTCAAAGCGGAAACCTTAACCTCAAACTTAACCTTATCCTCATTTTAGCTCATAGCTCGTAGTTCATAGCTTTTAGCAATTAGCCTTTAGCAGTTAGCTTTCGTCTGACCTTCCGACTTTCAATCTATATACTCGTAGCTGGTATCAAATGGTTTTGGTTTTAGTTTTGGTTTTAGTTAATTCCGACTTTCAGACCTTCTGACCTTATTTTAGCTCGTAGTTCGTAGATCGTAGATCTTAGCTCGTAGCCAATATAGCTTTTAGCAGTTGGCCTTTAGCATTAGCATTCGAAGTTCGCTTTTTCGCAGCTTTTCAATGTTCACCGTTCCGACTTTCAGACCTAATCAAATGGTTTTTAGTTTTAGTTTTGGTTTTAGTTAATTCCGACTTTCAGACCTTCGACTTTCGACCTTCAGACCTTCCGACATTGCGACCTCCTAACCGTTTACAGTTCATTACTCACCGTTCACCCTTTTATCGACCTGCCGAAGGCGAAAACCTCAACCTTATCCTTAACCTTATAAAAATAGGAGGAAAGCCCAATACTTGTATCTACTATAGTATGCTTAACGAACTATGTTCCCTTATAATATATTCTGTAAATTACATCTGCAAAATCATCGGATACCAGTATTGTTCCATCTTTCATAACGGCAATATCAACAGGTCTTCCCCAAACATCATCTGATTTTTCGTCCAGCCAACCTGATGCAAATGGTTCATGGCTTATTACCTGGCTGTTTTCATCAATCCTGACCAGAGATACATCGTATCCAATTTTCTTGGTTCGATTCCAAGATCCATGCCTTGCTATGATAATTTGATTTTTAAATTCTGAGGGGAATTGATTGCCTGTATAAAATTTCATTCCCAGCGGTGCTGTGTGCGGTCCTAGCTTTTGTACCGGTGGTGTAAATTCATCACAAGATCGTTGATCTCCAAATTCGGGATCTGCTAATGTCCCATGATGGCAAAAAGGATATCCAAAATGCATATTGGGTTTAGTAGCGTGGTTTAGCTCGCAGTCGGGAATGTTATCACCCATCCAGTCTCTGCCATTATCTGTAAACCATAGTTCTCCAGTGACGGGATGCCAGTCAAATCCCACTGTATTTCGAATTCCCTGATGAAGGATTTCCATGCCAGTGCCATCGGGGTTAATCGTGGTAATGGTAGCATAAATCGGGTTTTCAGAAAGACATATATTACAGGGAGCACCTACCGGAATGTATAGTTTTCCGTCAGGGCCAAACGCAATATACTTCCAACCATGACTTTTATCTGTAGGATACCCATCGAAAATTACAACCGGATCCCCGGGGTTATCCAGTCTGGATTCTATGTTTTCAAATTTTAAAACTCTGTTTACTTCGGCCACATAAAGGTCACCATCTTTAAAGGCAACTCCATTGGGCATGTTTCCGTTGGTGAGTAGTGTGTAACGAGCATCTGCCGAACCGTCACCATTAGTATCTTTAAGTGCATATACATTACCTTTAGAGCGTGTACTTACAAATACTGTCCCTGTAGGTGAAATGGACATAGATCTTGCGTTCTCCACTTTATCAGCCCATACTTCAATGCCAAAACCAGGAAGTAATTTAACGCTATCTAAAGGTAATTCTCCTTTATATCCTGACAACTTTAATGGAGGATTAACAGGAATGTATTTGCATACGAGAAACCCCGAAAAGATGAGTACAGCAAGACCTAAAAGCAGGATGTGAATTTTTTTCATACGGATTACTTTATTTTCTTACACATTATTTTAACAAATGGTTTTTTGGGAGTCTCTTTATTTTTACTGTTGGGTTATGTTATTTCTAACCATTTTCTTGCATTGACAAAAGCTTCAGCCCAGGGTGATACTTCGTCGTTCCTGTTTTTGGGGTATAGAGCCCAGTTCCACGGGTAAAACGATCGTTCTATGTGGGGCATCATAACCAGATGTCTTCCATCCTCACTCGTGATCATGGCGGCATTATAATCACTTCCATTTGGATTGGCCGGATATGCATCATATCCATATTTAGCAGCTATATGGTAATTATCTTCATTTCCGGGAAGTGAAAATTTGCCCTCACCATGAGACACCCATACACCTAACCTACATCCCTGTAATGAAGAAAACATGATGGAAGGGCTGTTTTGGACTTCTACAGAAGTGAATATGCTCTCGTGTTTACCCGATTCATTATGCAACATTTTAGGTTGCTTTTCGAGGTGGGGATATATTAATCCCAGCTCAATAAATAATTGGCATCCATTGCATACGCCTACAGATAAAGTGTCTGTCCGTTCAAAGAAGCGTTCCAATGCACGATTCGCTTTTGGGTTGTACTTAAATGCCCCGGCCCATCCTTTAGCTGAGCCTAAGACATCGCTATTAGAAAAACCTCCGACTGCCCCTAAAAACCGGATATCTTCCAAAGTTTCACGACCGGCGATCAAATCTGTCATGTGTATATCTCTTACCTCAAAACCTGCCCTGTATAAAGCATTGGCTAACTCCCTTTCAGAATTACTTCCTTTTTCTCTGAGTATGGCTGCTTTTATTCTATGCGTTCCCTCCACTATTCCAGGTATTTTGCCATCAAAATGACCGGGAAATCTATAGTGTAGTGGTTGCTTTTTATAGTGATCATATCTCTCTCTGGCTTTTACATGGCCGCTTTGTTGGCGGTCAAATAAATAGGAAGGTTTGTACCAAATTTCTCTCAGGGCTGGAATGTCCCATTTTTGAATTGCGTTGTTATGATGAATCATAAGTAGTTCTTCACCGGTCACGGTTCCCAGTTTTAAATAGGAGATTTTGTTGCCTTCTAATAAGGATACTATTTCGTTATCTTCAGCCTGTAAAAGAATTCCGCTGTTCTCAGAAAATAATAGTGCAATCAGATCTGGTTCTAAAGCAGATGTCAGATCTATATCCATTCCTGTCCCTGGAACACTGAAACACATCTCCAACATCGCTGTAATCAATCCGCCGGAAGAAATATCATGTCCAGCCTGGATGATATTGCGTTTTATCGCCTTCTGTATAGTGTTAAAAACATTTTTAAAATGACTTGAATCTGAAATGGTTGGAGCCTCAGATCCAATTGCATTAAGTGTTTGAGCAAAGGATGAACCTCCCAGTCTGGATTCATGACCGGAGAGCGAAATATAAAATAGACTACCTCCATCTGGATGAATAGCGGGTTCGATCACTTTCCTGATATCCGCACACTGTCCTACCGCTGACACAATCAGTGTTCCCGGAGCTAAAACAGTTTGGTCTGGATATTTTTGGGTCATAGACAATGAGTCTTTACCGGTAGGAATATTTATACCCAATTCGATAGCAAACTCTGAAGCAGCTTTGACTGCTTTATATAACCGGGCATCTTCGCCTTCATTCCTGCAAGGCCACATCCAATTGGCAGACAATGAAACCGACCTTAATCCCTCTTCCAATGGTGCCCATATGATATTGGTTAGGGCTTCGGCTATAGCCATTCTTGCACCTGCCACCGGATCAATAAGTGAAATGAGGGGGGCGTGGCCTATAGATGTAGCAATTCCTTTTTGACCTGTATAATCGAGGGCCATAACACCACAGTTATTTAATGGAAGTTGAAGAGCTCCGCTACATTGTTGCACCGCCACAAGACCTCCAACACAGCGGTCGACTTTATTGGTTAGCCAATCTTTGCAGGCAACAGCTTCCAAACTAAGAACCTTGTGTAAATAATCTAACACCTTATCCTGATCGTAGACGGGATCCTTGTATTTAACCGTATTGGTATGATCTTCCATGATGGTGGTGGGAGAACTGCCAAAAATATCGGACAGATGAAGATCCATCGGTTTTTCTCCTGTTTCGGAGGAGAAAAAAGTAAATCTCTTATCACCGGTCACAACACCGACATCGTAAATGGGTGCACGTTCCCTACTGGCAACCCGACGGAGATATTCCATATCTTTCTCAGCGATAATAAGACCCATCCTTTCCTGGGATTCATTGCCTATGGTCTCTTTGGCTGAAAGTGTGGGGTCACCCACCGGTAATTTGTCGAGATCAATGATTCCTCCGGAGTTTTCTACCAGTTCTGACAAGCAGTTAAGATGTCCCCCAGCTCCATGGTCATGAATAGAAATAATGGGATTTCTATCGCTTTCTACCATGGCTCTGATGGTATTGGCCACCCTTTTTTGCATTTCCGGATTGGATCTTTGAACTGCATTGAGTTCTATTGCACTTTCCATTTCTCCAGTGTCGGCAGAAGAGACAGATGCGCCTCCCATGCCAATACGGTAATTATCTCCTCCCATCACTACAATTCTGTCACCTGGAGAGGGAGTTTCCTTTATGCTTTGACTTTTCTTTCCATAACCAATTCCACCGGCCAACATGATCACTTTGTCAAATCCCACAATGGACTCATCATGACTGTATTCAAAGGTAAATAATGACCCAGAGATAAGAGGTTGTCCAAATTTATTTCCAAAATCAGAAGCGCCATTTGAGGCCTTAATGAGTATATCTAGTGGAGTCTGGTACAGCCATTTTCTTTCAGGAAGGAATTCTTCCCAGGGACGTCCTGGCTCTAACCTTGGATAAGACGTCATATACACTGCTGTTCCGGCTAAGGGAACTGACCCTTTTCCCCCTGCCATTCGATCCCGTATTTCTCCTCCTGATCCTGTGGCCGCACCGTTAAATGGCTCCACGGTTGTAGGAAAGTTATGGGTCTCTGCTTTAATAGAAATCACACTTTCGAAACGAGAAATGGAATAAGAATCCGGAGAATCTGGATTTTTCGGTGACAATTGTTCAACCTCCGGACCCTGAATAAAAGCCACATTATCTTTGTAGGCTGAGATAACATAGTTGGGATGTGTAGAAGTTGTTTTTTTGATCAACTGAAAAAGGGAATGTTCTTGTTCTTGTCCATCAATAATAAATCTGCCATTAAAAATTTTGTGCCGACAATGCTCACTGTTGACTTGAGAAAAGCCAAATACTTCAGAATCAGTAAGATATCTACCCAATCTTTCTGAGAGCTCCTCCAGATACTGGACTTCTTCCCTACTTAGAGCTAATCCTTCTTTTTTATTGTATTCAGAAATGTCATGAACCTGGATGATGGGTTTTGGAATGTTGTGTACATCAAAAACATCCTGCCCCAAATTGGAGTATTTATGTTGGAGCATAGGGTCGTAGTCTGTGAAATCCCTGGATACGGTCATAAATAATTCAATCCTGAGAATGTTTTTAATGGCCATATTTTGCGTGATCTCCACCGCATTGGTACTCCATGGACTAACCATTGAAGTTTTTGGACCTACAAAATATCCTTTTATAAGATCTTGCTCAATAAGTTTCGCCTCGCCAAATAACCAAATGAGTTTATTTTTGTCATCGCTTGTTAACGGAGTGCTGCTTTGCACAGTAAAAACAATAGATTGAAAATTTTGAAAGAAATAGATCATTAACCGATAATATTTAAGAAAAAGTAAATCGATAGCAAAGCTACGGATAATCAATAAAGAATATATGTATTTAAGCAATCGTTTATCTTATTCGTTTATACTTTTACATATTGGACCAACAACGGATAAGGTATATCCAATTTTATGGCAGATTATTTACAAATAGAAAAAGAAATTGTGTACACCACTTCGCGATCAGGTGGGAAGGGCGGACAGCATGTCAATAAAGTGGAAACCAAAGTGATGGCACTCCTTGATGTAAACAATACTGCAGGTTTGACTGAGGTAGAGAAAGAAACCGTCATGGAAAAACTTAAAGACAGGATTAACAAAGCGGGCGTTTTACAGGTACAAAGTCAGGCAAAACGCTCTCAGATTCAAAATAAGCTAATGGCCAACCGTAAAATTATTGCACTGATCCAAAGGGCATTGCTAAAAAGAAAACGGCGAAGACCCACAGTTCCTACTAAAAAGTCAAAAGAAAAAATCTTGCAACAAAAAAGAATGAAATCAAAAATAAAAGAAATGCGTAAACCTCCTGGTTTCGAGTAGTAGCTCGAAGTTGGTAGTAGGCAGTGGGCAGCGGGCAGTAAGCAGTGGGCAGTGGGCAGTAAGCAGTAAGCAGTGGGCAGTGGGCAGTGGGCAATGGGCAGTAGGCAGTAGGCAGTAGGCAGTAGGCAGTGGACAGTGGGCAGTGGGCAGTTGGAACTTCTGACCTTCGACTTTAAGACCTTGAGACTTTCAGACCTTGAGACTTTGAGACCTTCAGACTTTCCGACTTTCCGACCTTCCGACTTTCCGACCTAACTAAGAACTACCAGCTTAATAGGAATACAATTAATGTCTGCCAATTTATTGCGCACCGTTGGTGCTTTAATAGGATTTTACTTTTGCCTTGGGCTTCACCCAAGGCTATTGATTCTGCACCTTTGGTGCTGGTTTTTTTTTGTCATTTGATCCTAGTGTCATGTCAAGTATAAATTGACGGATAAAGTCTGTGTAGTTTTATCCTGGCATCCTTTGTTGTAAACTGCCAATTTATCTTTGCATTTTTGTTGTTTCTGTGATTCTGCCAGGCTTTCACCTCTCTTTCTATTATG
>JBGTBR010000047.1:0-178662 GCA_041749255.1 Saprospiraceae bacterium | reverse complement strand
ACCTCACTGAAGTTATTCACGAAGTTCAAGGGGTTCTGAATTTCATGTGCGATACCAGCAGTGAGCTCACCAAGTGAGGCCATTTTTTCCGATTGGATAAGCTGAGCCTGGGTAGATTTGAGCTTTTCGTAAGAGTGTGTGATTTTTTGTTGGGCAATATGCTTGGATCTGTAGTTGCGATATAGCAATATAGACACAATGAAAAAGAATAAGAGGACACTCAATAGAGTTATGGTTCTGATTTTTTCCTTATTGGCAGCTTCCAATCTAAGTTTGTTCTGGTATTCTTCCTGCTGCTGTAAAACCAGCAACTGAAGTTCCCGGTGTTTTGTTAAACCGTATAAACTATCAGATAGGGCAACAACGATATCCTGGTAATACAGAGCGCTATCTGTTTGATTTTTTTCACGATATATGCTGGTCAGCAACTTGCTTGATTCAAGAATGGGCAACCGTCTTTTAGCTTCCTGAGACTTTTGAAAGGCTAATTCTGCGTAATAAATAGCAGAGTCCTGCTGGTCAATATTTTTAAATATCCCTGCAATCCCGTTATAAACATTGCCCAAGTCCAGATAATTTGTAAAACCCTTTGATGTTGCAGTTGCCAAAGCAGAGCGATATAGTGACAATGCCTCTGCATTATCACCTTGTAATACCTTGACATCTGCCATCCGCCTAAAGGTTAAAGCTTTTACAGGGCTTCGCTCAAATTCTATATTTGGATCGTCCAATACTTTGTTATGATACATTAAAGCAGTGTCCAAATGACCTAATCCCTGATAACAGCTCCCCATTGTTGTCCAGACATAGGGAATATGGATTACTTGAGACTTTGTCAAATCTCGAGTAATGGATTCTTTTTCAATCTGTTTAAAACTGTATAATGCCTTTTCGTAATCTGCCAAATCCAAATAGGAACTTCCTATGCTACGAAATGCGGCCAGCTCTCCATCGAGATTTTGCAACAATCTGTAGTGATCTCGTGCCTGAAAACCAAGATTGAGAGCCTGTACAAAATCGCCAACGAGGCGATATGACTCGGACATGTTAAGAAGTGCCAAACCTATTCCATATTCAAAATGAATTTTTCTGGCCAGAAACAAGGCTTGATTCATATAGTATAGACTTGAATCCGAATGGGTATAGAAAAATGATGATCCTTTTTGAATCCATTGTAGCACCTGCACAGAGTCGAGTTCTATAGTTCCATTATCATCATTTTGAGCTGTAGCCAATGGTGCAGTCATGCCTAATGTGAATACCACAAAAGCATGTATTAATGTCTTTAAGAAAGTGGATGTTAGCTTATTTCTTTTCATGTCTCAACTTTGCAACTTAGTTGATGTACTTGAAACGAAGATCCGAAAAACTTTTATCTTCATCCCTTTAAATTTCAATTCTTCCCTCTAAATAATCCGTGCAATCATATAATCCGATGAATCCGCAATTCAGACTGGTAATCGGATCATAAACTCACTCCCTTTTCCCTCTTCACTTTCTACTTTCAATTCTCCCCCATGAGCCTTCATAATATCATAACTTAAAGACAACCCCAGTCCCGTGCCATGCCCGGTTGGCTTGGTGGTAAAAAAGGGCTGGAATATTTTGTCTTTGATGGCGTTGGGGATACCGGAGCCGTTGTCGGAGATTTGGATTTCTACCCACCTCCTCTCGCTGCCCCCAGCCCCTAAAGGGGAGCCTGCCCCAGCCCCTAAAGGGCAGGGTCAAACAGTTCTTGGTATTCATATACATAAAGTACTGTTAATAAGACCAAAAGACTTTTTTGGACGATTAGCATATGCTTCTACAGCGTATTTCAGGGATGGTTCTCCATGGAGCCGAAACAGGTTGATGACCATGGTTTGCAGCAGAGAAACATTCAAAGCCACATTCGGTGTTCGGATGCCATTGTGATCTTCGTTTTGTTGCACATCTTTTTCCCGATGCAGTTCGTTTTCAATCCCCCAATGCCGACGAATCCCGGTACTGAAAAACTCAGCTGTACCGTTTAGACTCGCAATATACACAGATGTTTCTTCATATTCTTTACCCTTCCGTATCCCGTTTCGTTTCACCTGAACAATTTGCTTAATGTGATTCCAGCCTTGGGGTAAACTGGCGGCCTTTGCATCGTAAACCCGATATCTTCGTTGTTCCTGTCGGCCTTTCTGTTTCTGGTTTTGTTGATATTCGCTTAAAGCCGTTTGGGTTTCAATCGTAGCTTGTAAAGCTGATTGCAGGGCCTTTCGGTTTCCTTTGACCTGAATGACAAAATCGTGTCCCTGTTCCACAATCAGGTTTAAAGTTTTTTTTCACAGTGTAATGCGTCCAGCGTAATGATGTACCGATCCCGCTCCAATTGCGTAATCAACTCCCGCACACTTGCCGCTTCGGACTTTTTCCCATTCTCATAATGACCATACCCGACCGTAATGCCCGTTTGGCTCATAAATGCACCCACCAAGGCCTGGAAATTCTGCGCCGAACCATAGACATCCGTTACCGTACTGCCCAAACATTTTCCATCCATGCTTAACCACTGTTTTTCGTCCATTTTAAAGTATTGTCCAGCCCAACTTATAAAAGCCGCATTTATGGCCTTAAAGTCCATTAGATTGAGAAATAGTCGAATAATCGTATAGGATGGAACCCCATGTTTCAGTCCAAACATGTCCACTAAATCCGTTTTATTATTCACGAAATATCGACGCACACTCTGCATGGAATGATGGCCACTCATATAGGCCAGAGTAATCATCGATAAAAACGAGGCCAATTCATAACGTTTACCCGCATCCTGCCGGGGATCTTCCATGTCTTCAAAATACGAATATAAACTTCTCATATGATTCTGATATTAATTATTATGCTAATATATAACATCTTATAAATATATCAAAATCGAACTGTTTAGCCCTGCCAAAGTTTGGGGGTGCTATTCATATTTAACCCCCAAAAGTCCCCAAAGCTTTGGGGAGGGGTTATAGCTGAATAGTTGCTGTTTTTTAAAGGGACGAGATGTGTACGTATTTGAAATTTTCAGAAAATGGAATGGTGTGAAAAATAAAAGTGATTTGTATGTTGGACAATAGCCATAGAGTGTATATATTTGATTATCAAAAAAGCGCGTAACATATTATTATTTCTGTCCAGTTTTATATTGGCGCTCCATAATATGGTTACCCATTTCCATGAGGTAGATGACAGTGTTAGTATAAATTCAAGTGAATGTCATCATGGAAATGGAAGTATTTTTGATTTTCTTTCTCACCTTTTGGAGCATGATTCCGGAGAAGGTCATCTTGAGACATTTGTTATCCAAAAAGTTATTAAGAATAACCTTTTGATTCAGCAGTCAAATTTGTCTGGATCTTCTTTTCTTATTGTAGGCTCTTCTCATTTTTCTAAAATCAATTTTACAAAACAAAACATAGCTAATAATTATTTAGCTGCTCAATTGCAGGATGCAATATTCAAATCTATATTACTCAGAGGACCTCCCTCACTTTCATAAATCATGATATAGTCTGGACACCTAATTCAGGCTGATTTTTGAATATTTGAGTAAAATAATATTGACATGTTTAACTTTATCATTTCCTACTCACTTAGGAATAAGTTTGTAGTATTATCAGGCACTGTAGCTATTATAATCGGCGGCATAATAGCAATGAAAGATATACCATTAGATGCAGTTCCTGACATAACAAACAACCAGGTACAGATAGTTAGTGTTGCGCCGACTTTAGCACCACAGGAAGTAGAGCAACAGATTACCTTTCCTATTGAAGCTCTTCTTACAAATATTCCCAACGTGTTAGAGGTGCGATCCATCTCCCGGTACGGTCTTTCTGTTATCACAGTTGTATTTAAGGAAAGTGTACCAACCATGCAGGCCAGACAATATGTCCAGGAGCAATTAACCATAGCTAAAAATAATCTTCCCGCGGGATTGGCAGAAACGGAATTGATGCCCATTACTACCGGATTAGGAGAGATTTATCAATATGTACTTTCCGTTGATCCGGGATATAAAGAACTTTATAGCACTTCGGCACTACGTACAATTCATGACTGGATTGTAAAGCGAAATCTTATTGGAATTCCAGGAATTATCGATGTAAGTAGCTTTGGTGGTATAGTTAAACAATATGAAGTCTCCATCAAACCTGAAGCTCTGAGAAGCTTGGGATTTACAATACAGGATGTGATCAAATCATTAGAAACCAATAATGAGAATAGTGGAGGCAGTTATATTGAGTCAGGACCAAATTCTTTTTACATAAGAAGTGAAGGACGGCTTAAAGATTTTAATGATATAGCTGAAGTCTTGGTCGGTTTTAAAGGTATGACACCCGTTACGATAGGTGATATTGCTGATGTTAAGGAGGGACATGCCAAGAGGTATGGAGCTATGACGATGGATGGGCAGGGCGAGGTGGTAGGTGGAATTACTTTAATGTTGAAGGATGCCAATTCGTATCAAACCATTAAAAACGTTAAAAAACGTGTAGAAGAGGTACGGTTAATGTTGCCTGAGGGAATCAAAATCTATCCATATCTTGATCGCTCAAACTTGATTAACAGAACAATACGTACAGTGACTTTTAATTTATTAGAAGGAGGACTTATCGTTGTTTTGATTTTATTTATCTTTCTTGGAAACATAAGGGCTGGTTTTATAGTGGCTACCATTATTCCCCTTTCCATGCTGTTCACTCTGATTATGATGAGAATATTTGGAATATCTGCCAACCTGATGTCCCTGGGAGCTATTGATTTTGGGATTGTCGTAGATGGCGCCATTATTATTACAGAATATCTATTAAAAATTTTAGTAACTGGATTTGCCGGAGTTACACTGGCAAAATCGGCAATGGATCGATTGGTTTTTGAATCTACCAGTAAAATTTACCGGGCTGCAGCTTTTGGATTTCTGATCATCTTAGTAGTGTTTATACCTGTTTTGATGTTGGAGGGTATTGAGGGTAAGACATTCAGACCCATGGCACAAACTGTTGGTTTTGCTATTATAGGGGCATTAATATTGTCTTTGACTCTGGTTCCGGTTTTAGGAAGCCTTTTATTGCGGAAAGGAATTTCTGAAAAGAAGAATTTTTCAGATAGGTTTATGGATTGGCTCTCAAAAATGTATCGCCCGGGATTGATTTTTGCACTTAAAAATCCTGTTGGAATGATATCCGGAGGATTAATCATTTTTCTTATATCAATTTGGTTTTTGACAAAAATGGGTGCTGTATTTGTACCGACTCTGGAGGAAGGAGATATTGCTATCCAGCAAGCTATCAAACCTGGAAGTTCTCTGGATGAAAGTATCAGAACATCCACTATATTGGAAAAAACCCTATTAGCTCATTTTCCAGAGGTTGAACACGTAGTATCCAAAATTGGAACAGCAGAAGTGCCTACTGACCCCATGGCTATTGAAGATGCTGATATAATGGTTATCATGAGAGATAAATCTGAATGGACCACTGCGACTACCAGAGAGGAGATAATGGATTCTATGGCGAAGACGCTAGCCTTTATTTCATGGGCTGAATTCGAATTTACCCAACCTATTCAGTTGAGATTTAATGAATTAATGACAGGGTCAAAAGCAGATATTTCTATGAAAATATTTGGTGAGAATGTGTCTACTTTAAAAATGAAAGCCGATGAAGCTGAAGAAATTATCCAGCATATTGATGGAGTTGCCGATGTTAAAGTAGATCAAACTGAAGGACTTCAGCAATTAAATATAGAATATGACCGTAAAAAAATGGCTTTATATGGTGTTTCCATTATGGATGCTAACCAGGTAGTAAGAACTGCTTTTGCGGGAGAAAAGGCAGGCGATATATTTGAAGGAGAAAGAAGATTTGATCTGGTAGTAAGAAACCTAATTGAGGATCGATCTCAACTGGATCTTGACAAATTGATAGTGAGAAACTTGGAAGGTCAACCCATTCCATTGAGCCAGTTTGCCAGTATAAATATCCAGGAAGGCCCGATGATGATATCCCGTGAACAGGCTAAGCGATTTATAAATATTGGTATTAATGTTCGGGGCAGGGACATAGAAAGTACCATCATGGATATACAGCATCAAATAGATAACAAATTGAAGCTTGCACCAGGATATATGATCCAATATGGAGGGCAATACGAAAATTTACAAAAGGCTAAAGACAGACTTTCAATTGCTGTTCCTGTAGCTTTAATTCTGATTGTCATTCTCTTATATATAACTTTCAAAAGCGTAAAAGACGCTATGGCCATATTTATTTCAGTACCTCTTTCGGCTATTGGGGGAGTATTGGCACTTTGGGTTAGAGATATGCCTTTTAGTATTTCAGCAGGGATAGGATTTGTTGTTTTATTTGGCATCAGTGTTCTGGATGGTCTGGTATTGATTTCTGCGATCAGAAACCCTGATAATAAAGAGCATTTAACATTGAAGGCCCTAATTGAGCATGCCTGTTTGTCCAGATTAAGACCAGTCATATTGACTGCTCTCACCACAGGATTCGGCTTTTTGCCAATGGCCTTATCGACGGGTAGTGGAGCTGAGGTTCAAAAACCTTTAGCAACTGTAGTTATTGGTGGGTTACTTTCCTCTACTATACTTACCCTTTTAATCTTACCCGCTTTTTATTATGTTCTGAATAAAAATAAAGATAAAATGAAAAAAGCTTTAGTATCTATGTCTTTTTTGCTCATTGGAAATGTGGTCATGGCCCAATACAATACAACATGGCAGGATCGGGAACTCACATCTATTGCTATTCAAAATAACCTAACCATCAAAAATCTCACACTGGCTAAACAATCTGAATTAATTGGTAAAAAAGCAGTATCCGTATGGGCACCCACTCAATTTCAATATAATGGAGGTCAGATCAATTTTCCCGATTACGATCACTATTTTGGAATCTCCCAAAATTTCTCTCATTTGCTTAACAAACAAAGTAAGCTTGATGTAATTGAGCAAAGGGTTAAAGTGATAGAGTTTGAACAGAAGGTTTTTGAACGCGAGATATTGAGAGGGTTTAACAGGTTGTATGATAACTGGATGTACAACCAGGCTTTACTCAAGGAACACAATTTACTGGACGAAATTTATGCTCAACTCGAATTAAGAACCGAGGCCATGTACTCAGCCGGAGAAGTGAGTCTGACCGAATTGGACTTAATTAAAGGAGAGCGATCCATTCTGGTAAGAGAAGTAACCATGACCATGGATGATATACTTGAAGCCCAAAATACATTATATAACTATATTTTATTGGACGAAGATCGGGTTATTGAGTTCTTTGGTTATGAAAAATTGCCTTTTAATTTTTCTGCTGAATTAGACATTGAATTTTTCAAGGTATTATGGGATAGCAGGCAGCAACTGATAAGAAAAGAGGCATATAGCGAAAGGAAAGAAATAGCTAAGCCAGATATAAACCTTGGATACTTTAATCAGGGCATTGAAAAACAATGGTTTAATCAAGGAGTTTTGATCAGCTTAGGTATACCTATAGACAGATCAAGGGTTTCAGTCATTGCAGAAAGGCAAGCCGTCCAACTCAACCAAATCAATAATGAATGGAATGCAAACAAAATTCAACTGTCAAATAATTTTGAATCATTAAATAAAAAGGCTCAATCATTATACTCATCCATCATTGTGTTTGAAAACATGTTGCAAAATCATACTGATATCATAACACGAATAAATGAGCAGCAAAATCAAGGGGTCATTGACTACTATAAGCAAGTGACAGTCCTTAGACAATTATACGAACAGAGAATATCATTACTTCACCTGATTAAGGAATACAATAACTGCATTATCGACCTGACCTATCTTGTCAAGATGGCATAAGTCCTTAACTACATTTAAAAGCTACAATCAAAAACTTAAAATGATGGCGTCTAAATATATAATAATGAACAGAATATACTTTTTAATTTTTATGGCATTTTTGTCTTGTCATTCTCCTGATACGGAGAAATCAGAGGTGAATTTTGAAGCAGAAGCGGATAACCAATCCTTTCATACGTATGCATTGAATGCAAATGTAAGAGTTGGAAAAATTGAAGAAAAGAGTATTGAACCTAAAATATATGCAACCGGTAGAATTGATGTGCCACCAAGAGATCTCATTTCCATTCATAGCAGAACCAAAGGGTTTATTCAACAACTTTTTGTTTTGCCGGGAGACAATGTAGGAAAAGGAAAGATTCTGGCAAGACTTGAGCACCCTGATTTTATCGATTGGCAAAAAAACCTACGGTCACTTAAGATTGAAATGGAACTGGCTGAAAGGGAGTACCAGCGAAAAAAATTATTGATAGATAAGGATGCAATTGCAGTGAAGCTATACGATGAAGCCAAGAGTACATATGAGGTCTTGCAAATTCAATACGAAGCTGAATATGAGAAACTTGCGATGATGGGATTTAATACGGAAAATGTAATTAATGGAATGGGGTATCAAAAATTTGTTGATATAACTGCTCCTTTAAATGGATCTGTTTCCTCAGTATCTGTGAACAGAGGTCAATTGATCTCTCCGGAACACGAGATGCTTCAAATTTTTAATATGGATCATCTGCATCTTGAATTGGATATTTTGATGGAATATGCTTCCTTAATTCAACTGGGTATGCGGGTATCATTTACAGTTTTTGGGCTTCAGGAAATTTTTGATGCACACGTAGTTAAGATTAACCCTGCTATCGATTTAACCAGGAGGACAATGGGAGTGCATTGCCATATTGAAAAGCCTCTTTCAAAATTTATAAAGCCAGGTCTTCAGGCTCAGGCATCGATTTTTGCTAAAGAAGTTAAAGGTAAAGGTTTGCCTCTTGGAGGTGTAATTCGCGATGGAGAAGTATGGTATGGATTTAGGGTGTCAGATAGCCTACTTCATAAGGAAAAATTGAATAATGCTGTGGTCGTGGAAGATTTTATATTATTCGACCTGGCAGAAGGTTGGGAAGATTCAGATTGGATAACGGAAGGAGTTTACTACATTGATCATGATTGAAAAAAGAAATTACTGTTCTGATGTATATTTTAGTCCATAGATTTTTTCAGAATAAAAGATTTACACCTCAACATAGTATACATCAGTTTTATTTCGAAGAATGCCTTTGACAATAAATGCCCCATTTTGATTATCGCATTCTTCTATAAGATCAAATGCGCTGCAACTTTTTGGTAAACCGGTAAATACGAGCGTAAAGAAATAATCACCAAGTGGAGTAATCATCCATTGTGGATACAATGTAATATTCTCAGCATGTACCAGGCGGGAAACATGATCGGAATGCAAATCATATAAAAAGGTAGAGGGCCATATTCTGATCTGGCTCCATATTGACAAATTAAAAAATAAACAATGGACAATAACCTGTCCCTGTTCCATGACCTGGGATTTCAATTGTTCCAGTAAATCCGGGCTAATTTTGGTTTTGGGATCCGTAATTACATTAGCCATTTATTCCCTTTTATAAAATTGTAAACAGAAATGGCAAATATACATGTATTGATCCGGTGATCAATTAATATATTTGAAAAAAGAATACTAAATATGGAGAATAAAGATGCAAAGGTTTACTATGTTGCTAAAAAGGGAAACATTAGAAACTTAACACTCAACCAAATAACCCTACCTCCTTTGGGGTCACATGAAATATCGGTTAAGGTTAAATCCATTGGTTTAAATTTTGCTGATATTTTTGCCATTTTAGGTTTGTACAGTGCCACTCCAAAAGGAGGTTTTGTTCCGGGACTTGAGTTTTCGGGAATCGTGGAAAAAGCGGGAAAGGAAGTGGGTGATCTAAAGCCCGGAGATCAAGTGATGGGTGTTACCCGATTTGGAGGGTATACTACACGCATTCATATTGATCCATCATATGTAGTAAAAATGCCTTCCGGATGGACATTTGAAGAAGGAGCTGCTTTTCCTGTCCAGGCTCTCACAGCTTATTACGCTTTGTTTACTTTAGGCAACCTGAAGGAAAATCAAACTGTTTTGATCCACAGTGGCGCAGGAGGGGTAGGTCTATTGGCCAACAGGATGGCAAAACGACTCAATGCTTTTACCATCGGTACTATAGGACATGAAAGTAAAATACCCGTTTTACAATCCGAAGGTTATGATGCATGGATAGTTCGCAATCGTAACTTTAGAAAAAAACTCAGAGATGCTTTGGGAGAAAGACCTTTACACCTTATTCTGGACAGTATCGGAGGCCATATTTTCATGGAAAGCTATAAAAAACTGAGCCCTATGGGAAGGGTAATCGTTTTTGGATCAGCGAGATATGGCCATGGAGGAGACAGACCAAACTGGTTGAAATTAATTTACCTGTATCTTACCCGCCCAAAAATTGACCCACAAGCGATGATCCAAAGCAATGTAGGCGTTTTGGGATTCAACCTGATCTGGTTGTATGAAGAAAAACATTTAATGTTTGAAATTATGCAAAAACTTATGGAAATGAATCTCCCTCCTCCCTATATCGGTCATCGCTATGATTGGAAGGATTTACCATTAGCCATAAAACACTTTCAGTCGGGTACTACCACAGGGAAAGTCATTGTCAATACAGATGAAACGCACATGACCTAGGTCGGACACAAAGAAGTATGATTAAAAAAAAAGCTCTGAAAGAGCTTAATATCAATAGCCCCGGGTTTCAACCCGGGGTTAATTGAAGAAACGGTCTTTGTTTTGGCGGGATTTTTGCTCCTAAGCAAAAATCATGACAAAACCAATCGCAGGTAATTTTTAAACAGATGAAACGCCCATGAATGGTTTGGAGTCACAAAGGAGAATGATTAAAAAAGCTCTGAAAGAGCGAAATATCAATAGCCCTGGGCTTCAGCCCAGGGTTAGGATATGAATCGGTCATCGTTTTGGCGGGATTTTTGCCTGAAAGGTGCAAAAATCATGACAAAACAAAACCAATCGTACCTAATTTTAAACAGATGAAAACGAGGTGTAAATCCATACAATTACTCAAACATGACTGTATAGGGAAGCTTTTCTTTTGTATATTCAGACCTAAATGTAATCAGAAAACAATAATGGCTAATGAATCTAACACAGTATTTTTCATTGATCATTCGAAATGTGTTTTTTACCCTTTTACAACCGGGGATAGTTACCATTGTAATACCCTGGCTATTGATACAAAATAAGTGGTTGGAAGTTTACCAATCAGAATGGTTCTGGTCTCAATGGGTGGGAATAGTACTTTTTATATTAGGTTGGGGGGTACTTGTATTCTGTATTGCTCAGTTTATAACAGAAGGAAAAGGGACATTATCTCCCGCTGATCCTACTGTAAGTCTTGTGGTACACGGACTGTATAAATATTCCCGCAATCCCATGTATTTGGGTGTTTTGCTCATTCTAACAGGAGAAGCACTGTTTTGTAGATCCTATCTTTTATGGATATACCTCATATTTGTCGCCATAGCTTTCCATGTATTCATAGTGTTGAGGGAAGAGCCCAGATTGAGAAGAGAATTCGGAAAGTCATATGAGGAGTATAGTGCAAAAGTGAATAGGTGGGTGTAATATTTGAATTTCCTTTTAATCTCATTTTCAATAAAATCTCAAATTGCTTCATAAGTCAAAGTAGTGTCTTATTTATTTATTTTAATCGATTAGTTTAGAAAATTTTGAAGGATAGTCTATTTTGGCACTCCTAACCTATTATTAGGACAATATAAATATTATGAAGTATACAGATCCACTGGCTTTACATTGGAGCGATCAATTGAAGCAAAGTGCAAGAAAGATTATTAGATGGCCAGTCAGATATTTAATATTGGCCATTATGCTTGGGTTGTTGATCGGTTCTAAGTTTTCATTGCTTTTAGGTATTTTTCTCATGTCCTTAGCCATAGTTAATTTTTTAGTATTGTTGATGTTCAGATTGGAATTTTCCCTTCGTGAGATTTCATTAAAAGAGGTTCACAATTTGGGATTTGAGGATCTGAATTCAGCCAAATTGCCTGTATTTAGTGTTATCGTTCCTTTGAAGCATGAAGGTGAAGTTATTTTTAATACACTCCAGTCTATTGCAGAAATGAATTACCCCTCTGATAAAATGGAGGTGTTGATTATAGTAGAGGAGAATGATGCATACACACTTTCTTATTTAGAAAAAATAGATTTACCAGTGGAGTTTAAAATATTTCGTATTCCTAATCTAAAACCATATACTAAGGGCAGGGCATTGTTGCATGGATTAGAAATAGCCAAAGGGGAGATTATTACGGTTTATGATGCTGAAAGTAGACCATCAAGTAATCAGTTTATCACAGTTTTGCATGCGATGGAGAAACACGGAAAAAACTTTTGCTATCAATCTATTATCAGAATATCAAATAAAAATACAAATATACTCACTAACTTTTTTGCTGCCGAGTATTATGATTGGTATGATAAATATCTTAATTATATTTCTAAATCAAGTTTACCTTTTGGATTAGGTGGCAACTCATTTTTTGTATATCGCGATGTTCTTAAAAAATGCGGAGCCTGGGATCCGTATAATGTTACGGAAGATGCAGAATTGAGCGTCAGGCTAGTGCATAATCAAATTGGAATGAAGCTGATATCGAGTATCACCGAAGAGTCGTGTCCTGAATCTATAAAGGAATGGCTTCAGCAAAGAATTCGATGGAATAAAGGCTTGCTTATTACACAACTTACTCATCTGGTGGGTCTCAGGGTTCAAAAGGGTGGATTTGGAATGAGGGGTTGGTACCGTTTTTGGCTCAGAATGATGGCGGGAACCTTACTTCCATATTCTACCATTTTTATTTTCTTTTTCTTTTTGGTCGATAATCCATTGAAATGGTATATTGACCCAAATCATTTAAGTATTGCACTGTTTATTTTTTTAGTATCAAGTATTATGACTTCTATCCTGGCTGATAGGAGCGTGTTTAATAAACTAAAAATTAACTATTCACCAGGCTCGATATTGACTGGTACTATTATGTATATGATTTTGTATATCCTCGCAGGATTTTTATCTTATTTTGAATATTTCATCTCACCTCTTAAATGGAACAAAACAGAACATCGGGTAAATCAACCTGATATGTTAAGGTCAAAATACATTACTCAATAAATTTAATTAATTTATATGTTATAAAAATCTTAATAAGGTAGATGCATTTGTTATATTTATATTTTAAATCAAAATTTATGAAAACCAACTCGTTTTTATTAAGATATTCTATTTTTATTTCTTTTGCTCTCATTTTAATTAGCTTCCATTCTTATGGTCAGGGTAGCGTAGAGTGGAATGGATCAGTAAATAATGATTGGAAAAATGCCAATAACTGGACAGTGATTAGTGGTACTCCTATGACACCACCTTCCAGGAGTGTCGACGGAGATACAGTTACCATTCCTGTTGTTGATGTATTTCCTGTCGTAATGAATGGCGATTCTGCTTTTGCGAGAAAATTACTCATTCTTGAAGGTGCCATGGTCACCGTTGAAATGGGAGGAGTATTAATAGTCGAAAACAGTCCGGATCATGGACTTATCAATGCGGGTATGATCAATAATAACGGGAAGTTTACGGTTGATTCATCTTATATGCACGGTGTTATCAATGAAATGACGGGACATATTCAAAATAATGGAGTATTTGAAATCCTTGAAGGTTTGGGTGACCGCCTTAGGAATTCAGGAACAATTATAAATAATGCCTCCGCTACTTTTTTAGCAGGTGGAGGAATCGGAGTTGGAATGATTAATTTCCCGGACGCAAGTATAACCAACTCCGGTAGTTTTAGCGTGGTGTATAGTCATGAAGATACGTTGGTTATCAATTTTGGTAGCATAATGAATAATGCAGGTGCTAATTTTACTATAGATGGTGGTATGGGAGCCGGAACAATTACAAAGCCAGGAAGTGAAATTTTTAATGCAGGTACTTTTTCCGCAATAAATAGTAATGGTACGAGGATGATTATAGAATCTGAATTGACGAACAGTACAGGAGCTTCTTTTTTTGCTACAGGAGGCAATAACGGGCATGGTGTTGAGGTGCGAGAGAATGCAAAGTTGATAAATCATCATGAATTTCGTGCGGGAAATATTGGATTCGATGCAGGAGAAAGGGGTTTTCTTTTATTCAATGCAGGTGAGGTCACGAATTCTGATGGGAGTACCATCACACTTAATTCATCTGCTCTTTTTGGACTTTTTAATGGGGAAAGTGGAATCATCCATAGTGAGGGCACGATCACTTCACAAAACAGCCCTTTTACAAACCAATTTGCTATTATAAATTTAAATGAAATGGTGTCTGACACTTTAAATTGTACTAATCATGGATCAAAAGGAATTTTCAACGGGTTAAATGCATCGTTAATTTCAAAATCTCGTTTAATTATTTCAGGTTTGAATGACACCTTATTTGTAAATCTTGGAAATTTTCAAAATCAGAGTGGAGCATATGTTAATTTAACCAACACGAATGGGGCATTATTTGTTAATGGATCGAATGCGATGGCTACCAATTCGGGAACCATGGAGTTTGGATCCCGGGGTAAGAATGCTTTCACTAATTTTGGTGTTTTTCATAATACAGCAACAGGCCATTTCAATTTTACCGGTTATGGAGGGAATCATTCCATTTTCAATAATGGATTATTTACGACTCAACCTGGAGGGAGTATAACTTTCAATGGCAATCAAAATTTTGCCTATATTAAAAATGGTTTGGGGGACACTTTACTTATCCAGGTTCCGGTAAAATACAACGCTTTTGGTAGTGGACCCATGATTGATAATGATGGGTATATTGAATTTTATGGTGGCAAACAAGAATGGGTTAATAGAACTGGACCGACTATAAGAAATGGTGAAAATGCAACATTTGTCTCCAATGATACTTTTATTGTGCGATTTTCCGGTGATTTTGTTCATAATATGGGAAAGTTTACTTTAGAAATGGGTAGTTATGTCGAAACAGAATTTTTAAATCAGGTTATTTCAAATTCGAATACAGGCGAATTCCATAATTATGCAGATATAAAAGCAAGTTCTGCCGGCATTATAAATAATGCAGGGATTTTTCATAATTACGAAGGAGTACAAATCAATCTACTTAAAGGTGGTTATATCAACAATGCCAGCTCAGGAGTTTTTCATAATTACGGTTCATTCAATATTCGCGAGGTGTTTTTCTCAGGTATCATAAATGCCGGCTCATTTTTTCATTATGATGATGCAGAACTGGATTATGGATTTGCTGGAGGAAGTGGCGTTTTAAATACAGGAAGTTTTGCTAATTATGGCCGGATATTGACCAATGTATCAGGATTGGATTCGATTGCTGGAGATGGAGTCAATAATACTGGTATTTTTGATAATTTTTCACTTATACGTGCTGGTCAATCCAGTATTCAATTTGGAGGCGAAGGTGTCAGAAACCATGGAAGTGGTGTTTTTAGAAATCACGGTTGTGGAGTTATCGACATCTGGGAAGACAACCAGATCCTGGATTTGAATGACGGATTTACAAATTCGGGTCTCATCATTGAGAATGGTAAAGATAATAGTAATATAGCCACCAATACAGAAGGTGGAGTCGTTATCAATTTAAATGGCGGGATGTTTACCATTGATGATAATTCTGGAACCTATGTGGAAGGCGCTACTTTTTCAGCAGTTAAAGAGGATATAGTATGTCTGGATTGTAAAGATGCTCATGATGACCTTATGACTTGTGCTTCTTTAACCAATTCAGCGAGTTACGAACCTGATGGATTTGATCCATGCTCTTGCAGTGATCCTTTTAATATTGAAAGGAGTGACAGCATACAGTTTTTTCATGATTATGTTCAAATTACAGATATGCTGGACCGCACCTGGCGATTACATGAAGTTTTAGAAGGAGAAATTTTAGATGAATTCGGAGTTCCATTACCAGAAGGGATGATGGGAGCTGTTTTGATCAATATGGATATAGAAGGCAATATGCTTCCTGCAAATACTACAAGACTGGATTTTTATCACGGACCGGGTACTGGTTTTAGAGCAATATTCAGTCCGGATGGTGGGAATACTACTTTAGAATTCAGCAATTCTTGTACACAGTGCTATCCTATTCCCAATATGGGGACATGGGGTCTGATTATTTTAGCTTTTTTAGTTTTGATAGGGGGAGTATTGTTTGCAAAGTATTATAAAACTCAAAGAGCTATCGTGGAATAAACTTCATTTTTGATTTCAATTAAACCTGGTTTTAGGTTTTATGATTCTCACATTATAGAGTGAAGTTAGTCACTTGTATACACAAATACAAATACAAAGACACAGACTTGTAAATTTTAAGACTACATCACTTAAAAAGTGATTCGACAAAAGCCATTTTATTAAATACCTGTAACTGTTCAATTCCTTCGCCCACTCCGATGTATTTTATTGGGATTTTAAACTGATCGGAAATACCCAATACTACACCTCCTTTGGCCGTACCATCTAATTTTGTAAGAGCCAATGCTGTTACCTGGGTGGCGCTTGTGAAGTGATTGGCTTGTTCAATGGCATTCTGACCTGTTGTGGCATCGAGTATTAACAGAACTTCATGTGGAGCTCCGGGAAGCCTTTTATCAATAGATCTCTTAATTTTTGAAAGCTCTTCCATTAAGTGCTTTTTGGTATGAAGCCGGCCTGCGGTGTCGATAATGGCTACATCGTACTGGTTTTTCATTGCGTGTTGGACGGTTTCATAGGCCACTGCTGCCGGATCAGTGTTCATCCCTTTAGAATAGAAAGTTGCTCCGGATCTGTCAGCCCATATTTTCAACTGGTCTACTGCGGCAGCTCTAAAAGTGTCGCCAGCTCCGATTATTACTTTTTTACCTCTTTTGATATATTGGTGTGCCAGTTTACCTATAGTAGTGGTTTTACCGACTCCATTGACACCAACAACTAAAATGATATGTGGATTGGGTTCTGTAGGGAATATAAAATCTTCCAGATCTTCCGTATTGTTTTCGGACAATATCGATGAGATGACCCTTTTTAATATATCGTTGAGTTCCTCGGTATCTATATACTTATCTTGAGCGACTTTCTCTTCAAGTCTTTCGATTATTTTTACAGTGGTGTCTAATCCTACATCTGCCGAAATCAATATATTTTCCAGTTCGTCCAGAAATTCTTCATCGACTTTGGATTTTCCGGCGACAGCCCTGGTGATCTTAGAAAAGATATTGGATTTTGTTTTTTCGAGACCTTTTTCGAGATCTTCTTCTTTATCTTTAGTGAAAAACTTTTTAAAAAAACTCATATGGGGATATTTTAATAGAATACATTAGGATCTCATAGATCGTATCAACAAAAATAGGCTTCTCTTGGAGGAGAAACCTATTTTTTTATTGTATTGTAGTCGGTCAGGATTATTTCTTGTCAGCAAAAAAATCTTTTACCTTGTCCTTATGTACCATTACTTCTTTGTAAGAATACTTTCCGGTAACAGGGTCTTTTACACTTTTTACTACTTTGACAAAATCCCGGCCAGTTCCGACGTTCTGTGCTCTTTGAGCTACTCTCGCATTCTTTGATACTTTTGCCATTATTATTTTATTTCTTTATGAATTGTATATTTCTTTAAAATGGGATTGTACTTTTTTAGTTCCATCCTGTCAGGAGTATTTTTCCTGTTTTTCTGAGATACATAACGGGAAGTACCTGGTTGACCACTTGTTTTATGCTCAGTACATTCTAGTATAATTTGTATCCTGTTCCCTCTTTGTTTCTTTGCCATAACTTTGTTATTATAAAAACCTTACAATTTTACTCCGGTATCAATACCTTTGGATTCTTGTTTTTTAATATAGGCGTATATCCCCAGTTTGTTGATTGATCTCAAAGCGTGGGATGATACTTTTAATGTTACCCATTTATCGATCTCAGGAATAAAGAATCGTTTTTTATGAAGATTGGGAAGAAACCTTCTCTTGGTCTTCACATTGGAGTGCGAAACCTGATTTCCTGTTATAGGTCTCTTTCCACTTAATTGACAAATCCTGGACATCTTTTTATTTTTCTTTTGTTAATATCAATTTCTATTTGTGACTCCGGAAGGGTTCGAACCTTCAACCTCCTGATCCGTAGTCAGGTACTCTATCCAGTTGAGCTACGGAGCCTTATTTCAGCAGATACATACCTTCCTGTCTTCCTAAATCATAAACAGGGTGCAAAGATAAATCTTCTTTTTTATTCTGCAAGAGGTTTGTCATTAAAGTTTTTATAAAATCGGCAGTTCGTTTTTCGCAGTTCGTTTTTCGCAGTTCGTTTTTCGCAGTTCGCTATTCGCTATTCGCTTTTTACTTTAAACTTTAAACTTTTCACTTTTCACTTTTCACTTTTCACTTTTCACTTTAAACTTTTCACTTTATACTTTATACTGTTCACTGTTCAACGTCCGACGGCGATTTATCGAATGAAGATCTTTTGACTTCTAAATTCTTTTTGGTTATAAATACTCAAGACATAGATCCCTGTAGCTAAGTTTACAGAAGGAAGGATAACAACTCTATTTCCAAATTGAACAGGTGTAAAGGTCATTTCTTTCATTTTTTGTCCGGACAGATTATATAAGTATAATGTATGATCCTTGTCGTTGTCAGTTGTGTATTCAACGACTACATCATTATTTACATGCGTAACCTTGTCAATACTAAGTTCGCCAGTGGTTCCCCGGCATAACAACCCAAAATCTCTGATTGCATTGTTCATGTTGAGAACCCCTCCCGTACTGGTATGGTCGCGAAATGTTGATTCTTTCACTACCGAACCCAAAATGATATTCTTTACAGTGTAAGCTGCAAGATCCGGATCGGAAATTGTCATTTGATAAAATGTCTCACATTCCAAAGAATAAATGATCGATGCTAATCCGGCAACATGGGGAGCAGCCGCAGAGGTTCCGGAAAAGTTGAGGTACTGATCCTCTGTAAAGGTGGTCAAAATATTCACACCGGGAGCTGATAGATCTACGAATATTTTGCTTTTTCCAGCTAGTGCCCTTTTACCGTTTGCATCGGCATTACTTACTTTAATTAAGTATCGGCTCATACAAGTTGTGGGCATATCTCCAATCTTATCTATATCAATATTTTTATTGGTAACAGCAGAAATACTAAGTATTCCAACACTTCCAAGGAGATCGTACATATTGCACCATATTTGGTGATTTTCTGCAAAGGCATTTTCAAGACCTCCGGAAAAATTGGTAACTACAATATAGGTTCCTTGATCTCCCTGAGTTTCATTGTATTTTTTTCTCATTTTATACAAATAATCATAGGCGCGAATGATATCGCCTTCTGTTCTAATACCACTAACTGGCATAAGCTGTGTTTTCCAGGTAACCCCGGCAATGCCAATACCATTGTCTCCTTCCGCCCCTAATATTCCCATCACATTGGTACCATGTTCTCTGATGGGGTGATCTTGATGCAAGTATGAAATGTTCACTCCATAGTAGTCGTCTATAAAACCATTATCGTCATCATCAATTCCATTATTGGGAATCTCGTCCTTATTGGCATATATATTATTGAAAAGATCTTCATGGTAAATATCAAACCCATCATCAATAACAGCACAGACTGGTGCTCTGTTGCCTATATCAAGCCCTCCTGTGCCATGATTCCACGCATCAAATGCCCCGATCATTGTAAGAGCATATTGTTCTCCTAATTTTGCATCATTTGGAATATTTCTGTATTCGATCAGGTGATCGTATTGCACAGTTATACTTTGGTTTTCAAGAAATTCTTTCACTTCCTCTAATTCAAGACTATCCACTAAAAGATGGTACACATTGAGATCTTCAGATAAGGGTAAAAGGTTGTACTGTGATTTTGATCTGCCAAATGAACTGGATTTATCGTCTAATAACGCATTGATCAAAACGGGATTCCCCTTTATAATTAATTTATCCGGGACAATCGATACTTGCCCCGAGCATACTATGCCTGTCGAAAAAATTAAAATGGAAATATACAATTTGACATTGATCATACTATCCAGTTAATTGAAATACGATTTTAACTATTTTGATAGCTGAATTTTAACTCACTGCTAATCAGTATACCAGGAAACCCGACTTTAATCGTAAAAGCTAAGTGATCTAAAGTATAAATTTACACATTTTAAAGATTTCAATATCAAATAAATAAAAAAAAGAAGAATTAAGTTTACCTGCACTGCAAATGCAACTTTTTAAAATAGGGAATGGTTTGTAAAACCCGGGTACCATACCAGGAAAACATTTCTCCATCAACCATTTTGATTTGAATATTCGGGAAAACTCTTTCGAATTTTCTAACATGTTTTTCGGTAAATGGGAAAGGTTCTGAAGATAAAAATATACAATCAGGATCAGCCTTTATTATATCCTCTTTTGTAATAATTGGATATCGCATTTTTTGTTCGAAAGCATTTCTAAATCCCGATTTATTTAACATGAAATGTATAAATGTATCATTGCCCACAGTCATAATAGGCTTTTGCCAAATGATATACACCACTTTCTTTTTGACAGCTGGCTCAAAATCTGGGTATTGTTCTATCTTGTCTAGCATTTTATTCGCAATAGATTGAACTTCAAAAATAGATGCCATATCATGTATAAACTTCTTCAAATCTTCAAAGCTCCTGATATCACTTATATAAATGCTGTATTCTGTCAATAGCTGCTCAATGTCTCGCTTAGTATTTTCTTCTTTATTGGCAATGATCAAATTGGGTTTTAATGCCCGAATTTTTTCAAATCGTACTTTCTTGGTGCCACCTACGACAGGTACAGTTTCAATTTGAGGTTTTGGATGTATACAAAATTTCGTTCTACCCACAATGGAAGCTTCCAGACCCAAGTCAAAAAGGGTTTCTGTAAGAGAAGGCACCAATGAAATAACCCGTGAGGGTGTTTTTTCAAATGATAATGTGCGTTTCAGACCATCCTGGATCATCAACATTACTTGTCGGCATTGACGATAATTAATTTGTCTGATGATACTGCGATTCTGGTTATCTCAGTAATACCTGTATCAGAGAGATCATCCAGTTTCTTCCATCCAATCGACCCCTGCACATATCTGTAAATAGCTGATCCTGAACCCATGATCACAGAACCGTCAGGGAGCACATCAAAGTCTTCCTGCCCCGGTAAGGTAGAAATTTTCAATGTAGTTTCCCCGGTTGTAAAATCATAGGATTTTAAATACCAGGTTGTGGGTGAAAGCTTATGTATAAATAGAAGGTCTCCTTCGGGCGAAAGTTTAAAACACCTTCCTACATGTGTCATGAGTTGTGTGTACTCATCCGTTTCAGTTTTGGCTAATACCAGCTTTGAAGGATTGTCGACCAAATATAAAACCACTTCACTTTCGGATATCCAAAGATGATATCCCACATTATCGAGGTTTTCCATCAGGCGTCTTCCTGCTGTAGTTCTGTCAAGAGGATATAGCCATAAGGACTGGTCGCGCCCATTCCTTTCGATTCGTACCGTACTAAAATGTTTGCCAGAGGGTGCAAGTGTGGGTGAAAATTCTTGTTCATAAGTTTCAGTGACCCGGTAGAGCAGGTTGTGATCTAACTCAAGCATAAGGATCTCTGTACCAGCTGTATCAAAGACATTGCTGGTAAAATAAACTACATTTTTGTCAGTAAACGAAGGTTGGTTATTGTAACCCCCCAGGTTGAAAGAGGTTAAAAATGCAGTATTATACAGAAATAAACTGTCATCTTCTAATTCATAATCAAACATATATAAAGAGGAAGATGGAAATTGAGCATGCAATGTGCATTGAATTGATATCCATATCAAAAATATAACCTTTACTTTTTTCATGCCCATTATTCTAGTCGCAAAATAACGAAAATATTTTTAATCTACATTAGCGGATTTAAAGACCCTGTCCCACCTGATGCCATTCGAGATAGAACCATCTTTTGTGCTAAACCAAATCAATAATGGCCTGCCTACAATATGGTCATGAGGTACGAATCCCCACATTCTGCTGTCTTCAGAGTTATGTCTATTGTCTCCCATTGCCCAGTAATAATCCTGTGCAAAAGTATAAGATGACCTCTCTTCTCCATTAATAAATATTTTTCCATTTCTTATTTGAAGATCATTGCGTTCATACGTTCCAATAATCCTGGTGTACAAAGCTATATTTTCTGTGCTTATGTCGACAGTACTTCCCTTTTTAGGTATCCAGACTGGACCAAAATTGTCTATGCTCCAATCAGGAAAATTTTTCTCGTCTTGTGGAAAAAGATTTTTAGGATCTTTCGGATATCCTTTTATGGTAAGTGATATATTGTTGTCGAGAGATCTTAATTTTTCTGCCTGCTCAAAATCCAGTACATACCCCCGATTCATTTCATCAAACCAATAATCGTTTTTTTCTCCAATTCCCCATTCCATCAATCGCCGTTCATTGATATTGATTGGACCACTGGCTGTAAATATATAGTTAAATTGTACTTTCTCAGGAAATGGTTGTTCTGTTCCATTTATAAATATGGCTCTGTTCCTAATCTCTAAAGAATCACCCGGAAGACCCACACAACGTTTTATATAGTGGTCTTTTTTATCTATGGGGCGGGAAATAATATCTTTGTTTTCAACTTTCTTAATGATCTCTTTGTCATAGGCACCATATCCATGGTAATTGTCTTTTACCTGTTTTACACTGTATGATCTTGATGAAGTAAGATAAACGGAATCTCCCGCAGGCCAATTAAATACAAAAGGCTTATTTCTTTGGATTTCGCGCAAAGCCGGAAGCCTAAACATAGGGATGTTCGGTTTTTTGATATAGGATTCCCTATTGAGAATGGGAATGCGATTATGTAAAAGGGGGATCATTAACACGGTTTGAGGTGTCCGAATACCAAAACTCGCCTTTGATACAAATAAAAAATCTCCTACTTTAAGCGATCCTTCCATAGAAGGAGTAGGAATGACAAAGGCCTCAATTAAAAACATTCTGATAAATGCAGCTGCAAATACTGCGAAAATGATAGACTCCGCCCATTCTCTTCCCTGATTTTTTTTATACGGATTGTTTTTTTGAAGTTTTTTGAATTCTACCTCTCTTCCACCACCTTGTGCAGCTTTAAGTCTTTCAATGTATTCTTTTTCCTGGATAAGAACCGCCCCGTTGTATGTATCTTTTTCTTTTCTGGAAATGTACCAGAAAAATGCCGGGGCATACACTACAGCACCGAAACTATGCCAAAAACCATGATAGCCAAATGATCTGACCATATCAATAGCCATCCCAGCATAGATAAATATATTTACAATGGGTATGAGCAATAAGGCTGCCCACCATTTTGGCCTGCCGATGATTTCACACCATTCAACAAAATTTAAGCCAGGGATAAGACCGTTCATTGGTTTTTTTCCAGCTTTTGGAAAAAGTAAATATAAACTGATGCTAAGTAATATGTAAGAAACAATTAAAAAAAGGAATATTATCACGATATTTTATTTTGGGTGCAAATATAAACGAATTCCAAAACCCCTTCTTAAATGAATAGACTAAGTTTTGAATGTTATGGATGAAAAATCACTCCATTGGAAAACCAATATGTCCGAAAAATAATACTCTTAATAGAGAAATAGAGTGTTTTTGTCGACTTATTCTGCACATTTATTACAATAAAAATGTCACAGATTTTTATTGAATTCATTGTAAATGATCTAATTTATAAATCGCTTTAACTGTTGTTTTCCACCTTTGAGATGTCTTTGATATGGAGGTAAATTTATAAAAGGAGATTAATTTATCTTAATGCATTTATTTTAGGAAAAATCTTCCGATTTCCAACGCTTCCTTTTCGCCAAAATTAGCATATGTAAGATTTGATAAGAGAGCAACAACCAATTGCTTATCAGGAAAAACCAAAAGGAAAGCCCTCCCACCCATAGATTGGCCTCCATGGTGCAAATACTTTATACCATCATCATCTATGGAATTCCGCCATCCTACTCCCACGTTTGTTTTTTCTCCATGCTTTAAAATCTGTCCTGAAAAAACGAGGTCACTGGATCGGTTATCCAGTGTTTTTTCATTATATAAACTCATTCCCAGACGAACCAGGTCATTTGCGGTAGACCAGTAGCCCCCTGATGGCCAGCGATCGCTCAGATTCGTTTTAGCGGCAGGCTCTATTTCGCCTTTTTGGTTCATTGAATATAGGGACACAAATATAGAGTCTGTATTTTCCGAATCGGCAATAGTTGAATTCATACCCAATGGCAACAACACGGTCTCACGAATTGATGAACGGAATTCTTTGCCAGAAACAGATTGAATAACTGCCCCCAAAACATTATACCCAAAACTCGAATAGGCGTATTGCGTTCCTGGAATACTCAACAGCGAGTCATGAATAAATATTTCTAATGAATGTAATACATTTTCATATTGAACCTGGTTAATAAATTCATTATAATGATAATGGCGCACTCCGGAAGTATGACCCGCTAATTGATAACAGGTCACGTTGCCTATACTTTCTTTTAAAAAGGGGAGGTATTTTTTCACAGGGGCATGGAGATCTATCATGGTCTTTTGGTTGAAAACCAGGAGTGCAGTGGCGGTTAGTATTTTTGATATGCTACCAATTCTGAAAATGGAAGAAGTATCGATTTTGATTTCGGGACTTCTGGTTGCAAAGCCAAATCCTTTTGACCAAATGATTTTATTGCCTTTAGCGACAGCAATGGATAATCCCGGCAACTTTTTGGTTTCCAGCATATCTTTTGCATAGGAATTGGCCTTTTCTATTGATATAGTTTCTGGAGCGGATACAAAATGCTGTTGAGCAAATAGGGGATAGGAGGTGAAAATAAAGCTAAAGAATAATACTATGCTTTTCATCGGGAGTCTATTCTTGTTCAGCTTTTATAAAAGTAGCGGCGAGGTCTGTTGGAGCTACGGTACAATATGCACAAGTTAATGCATCTTTAATAATTTCTTCATGTAACTCTGCTGTTTCGATGATAGTCCATCCGATTTTTCCCCATTTGTTAGGCACAGGATAAATGGATTCTTTACCTATGGCAACAAATACAACCTGATATACATCATTAAGTTTAATGCACATTTGTTTTGTTTTGGAATCATAAGTAGCGAAAATTTTCTTTTTTACTCTGAAGGAAGTCTTGTTGAAATGTGGGGCTTCAATCACCTGAGGTAAAGAAATGGCAATTTGTCTTAAAAGTTCTGCCTCCATTCTTTTAGACAACTTTCTTTAATACTAAATTAATTGCATGATTTAAATCTGCAATAACCGGATTGAATCTCATTTTATGCTTTCCTGCAGCCATTGAGTATGTGACTTTTAAATTGACCTTCATTTTTCAAAACATCAAAAAATCGGTCGAGATATTTAACGACATCATCATACTCTTTTTCCCCCAATGCTTCTTTATACTCTTCAAGCACATTTCGAAATGAAGGTTCTAAATTGAGATATTCATCCCTAACGTGATAGAATAGCTCATCTGTCCTGCAAAAACCCCTGTAAAGCCTATCCCTTACACTGTTAATGGGCAAATCTTCATTGACCGTGGCATAAGGTGCATTCACTACACCTGTCAGATCGAAGTCATACGGAAGTGGAATAAATTCCTTAGTTTCCGGAAGTTGCATCACTTTGATATTGTGTTGAGCAAGAACAGACCAATCGGTATTACCCACCATATACTGGAAGAAATCGTGTCTTACAGACATAGTGTCTTGAATTCTGATTGGGTGCAATCGGAGCTCTTTTCTCATTTTGGCATCAAACCTTTTGGCTACGGGAGTGTCGTCTTCAATAAAAAATGCTTTTAACTCATAGGTTTTTTCCTTTTTATTATTTTCATCAAATAAGGTCAAATTGACCAATCTGGTCATAAAATTATAATCGGTGATTTGATCATACAGTTTATAGCACAGGTATTCTTTCACAACTAAAGCATCAGCATTGCTTTTTGTCTGACATGGAAGTACTAATTTGAGTGTTTTATTTCCATCAAAAAGAGTGTTTTTTCTGTCTTTTTTCTTGATTTTAAATGTTAATTGAGGAAAAGAACATTTGGCTTTTCTGAAATTACCTCTTATTTTCATATCAATAGGAATGGTTTCCCATGTCCCATCATCAGACTTGTACTGCATCTCAGTGGCAACATACACAGAATCATTGGTTTCTTTTTTAACTTCTTTTATCGAAAAACCCAGTTTCACATCTACAGGGCTGGAATTACTAAAAAGAGGGGAAGCTTCCTTGCTTTGAGAAAATAACATTGAAACAGATAAAAGAAAGATAAAAATGGAATAGAAAACATGTCTCATAGTTTCAAATTTATAGTTATTTATAAAGTTTTACCTTATTACTTAATTTACCATTGAAGTGGTAATGCAATCATTTAAGTTTGCCTAAAGTTACTAAATTAAACCAAAAAATTTAAAAGGAAAAGTGAATAAAAATAATTACCAATTAATGGCATATTTAAATACTGAAAACCAACAAAAATTCTATCGAATTCTGTTTGATAAAGCAATTATTTAGCTTCTATTTATAAAAAATCAGTCAAAATATTTTCCATCACAAAGATGAGTTATTTTAATTAGATTCAAAACATGATTAGGAATACAAAAATGAGTACTCCCGCTATAAAGCCGAACATAAAAATAGTATAGGCATAAGCGAGAAGTTGATATTTTTTTTGCAATACGACACCCTGGTGGAAAATGTCAATAATCATATTTCTGTAAATTTCTCTTTTAGAGGTGAGCAGTTCTTCCATTTGTGCAATATACTCTGCTTGTGTGTATTTTGAGATTTCTCCAAAAAACAAAATACTGACCTTTTTAGGATCCGCCTTGGTTTTATTTGTTATAATCACTCTGGGACGGGTTGCCATTATTGCCAATACAGCTGAAAAAAGGCATGCCAACATGATCACTATCAAAGGGAACATCATGACAGTGCTTTGAGATTCAATTTTATTAAAGATGACACCATAACCCGTAAGGGCGATGACTGATGAAATTATCATGGTATTGATGCCTATAATGGTGTTGGCCTTATTGTCAGCTACTTGTATCAGACTATTTTGATTCCGGTAAACAGATCGGAAAAGAGTAGATGTGTCACGCTCCGTTTTATTGAGTTTTTTTATGAATTTTTTCTCATCGAAAAGTACCCCTTCCCCTAAAATTTTTTCTTCTACTTTTTGTTTTCCTTCTTCCATTTTCGTTGTTGATGATGCATTGAGTACAATATTACTGTATTTCAAATAAATATTTACATGTTATGTACATCTTAATTCAAATGCAGACTAAAAATTAAAGTCAAAATAAGATTAAAGATACACTGAAAATACTTACAAAATTACGAATTACGAATTACGAATTGCGAAAATTGAGAATTGAAAATTGTCATTGGTAGTCATTTGTGCTTCGCGCGTTATTTTGCTTCGCTGTCATTTGCTTCGCTGTCATTTGCTTTGTCTTCCAAAAACTGCTAAAGGCTAAAGGCCAAAAGCTAATTGCAGAAGGCAAAAACCTCATCCTAATCCTTATCCTCATCCTGCCGATTAAGTTAAAAGGTCATTTAACTAAAAGGGTATTACGAATTGAGAATTAAAGAACTAAGAAATACGAATTGCTAACTGCCATCTGCCAACTGCTACCTGCCAACTGACAAAAGTCCCTAATTATCCAAATCATCAAACATATCTGCAAATGGATCTTTAAAGGAAAGTTTTTCTTCCATAACTTCCTTGGTCAACACCTCAAACTCAGATAAACCAAACAGGATCAATTCCATAAAAATGTATTTCCAATCTGAGGTCACATTAAAGTCATCGGAAATTTTTTCAAGCCCTCTGACTCCTTTTAAAGCATTTTGATAATCCGCATTACTGGCATTACTCATCAAATCAATGTGATTTCCACCAGCAAAGTACGCTTTTATAACTCCATACGGATCATGGACTTCTTCTTTTTCAATGTCAACAGGTTTGGGAAAGTATTGTAAAAACAAATCACTGACGGCATCTTCAAACAATTCCAATGCCACACCATATGGACCAACTTGCTCCCCTTCATATACCAGCTCAACCTTTCCGGTTATAGCTGGAACTACACCCCAAAAATCGGTTAATCTGACATTGGTTTTCTTCTCATTGTTTTGGAGCATTCTTCTCTCTGCGGTACTTACCAGTAATTCATATGCGGTAATGGAAAGCCGGGCAGATACTCCACTTTTATCGTCAATAAGTTCACTTTCCCTGGCTTTTATAGTTATCATTTCCAGTAAATCCTCCATGAGTGGAGGTATGGTTACTGAGTTTTGTTCTTTATAGATTCTGGCTTCCTGCTTTGTTATTTGTTTCGATATTTCAATATTTTTAGGATAATGAGTGAGAATCTGACTTTCAATCCGGTCTTTTAATGGTGTGATAATGCTCCCTCTATTGGTATAGTCTTCAGGATTGGCTGTAAAAACAAATTGTATGTCAAGTGGAAGCCTGATTTTAAAACCTCTGATCTGAATGTCTCCTTCCTGAAGAATATTAAATAACGAGACCTGAATTCTCGCCTGAAGATCAGGTAATTCATTGATGACAAAAATAGATCGATGGGCTCGGGGAACCAATCCGTAATGTATGACCCGCTCATCGGAATAAGGCAGTTTTAGAGTGGCCGCTTTTATAGGATCAACATCTCCAATCAAGTCTGCAACGCTCACGTCGGGTGTAGCCAATTTTTCAACATACCGTTCTGAGCGATGCATCCATTCAATGGGAGTATCATCTCCCAATTCAAGCAACAAATCTTCACTGAATTTACTGATTGGATTCAACGGGTCATCGTTCAATTCACTTCCCTTAACAACAGGAATATATTCGTCGAGTAGTTGAACCAGAAGTCTGGCTATTTTGGTTTTAGCCTGCCCCCTCAACCCCAAAAGCAGTATATTATGTCCGGACAATAAAGCCCTTTCTACATCGGGTAAAACGGTATCATCAAAGCCAAAAATACCTTCAAATATTTTTTCACCGGCTTGAATTTTTATAATGAGGTTATCCCTTAGCTCCTGTCTAATATTTTTACTTTTATAACCGGACTTTTTTAAGTCGGATACCGTTTTGATATTCTTGATATTTGATTTGTTCAATGTAATTGTATTTGGATTAATTATTTCTTCGTCGTCTTTTATGGTGTTTGTAATCCATGAAAATAAATTCACCCAGACCATCCAGACTTGAATAAAAAGCTTTACCGCCATTGGCTTTTGTAAACTGATCTACGAAATTGACCAGATAAGGATCCCTCGCGATCATAAAAGTGGTAACGGGAATCTGTAATTTCTTGCACTTTACAGCCTGTGCGAGAGTTCTGTTCAGAATGGTTCGATCCAGACCGAATGGATTTTTATAATACTTTTTACCTTTTATAATACAGGTAGGTTTTCCGTCGGTGATCATCATAATATGTTTGTTTGGATTTTTCCTCTTTCTAAGGATATCCATGGCCAGATCCAGACCTGCAACGGTATTGGTATGATAAGGGCCGACTTGCAGATAGGGTAAATCTTTAATTTCTATCTGCCATGCATCATCTCCAAATACAATAATATCCAGCGTATCTTTTGGATAGCGGGTAGTTATGAGTTCTGCCAAAGCCATTGCGACTTTCTTAGCCGGTGTGATCCTATCTTCTCCGTATAAAATCATGCTGTGAGAAATGTCTATCATCAATACTGTACTGGTAAGTGACTGATAATAGGTTTCCTGAACTTCCAGATCATCCTGGGTGATCATAAATTCTTCAATACCATGGTTGATTTGAGCATTCTTTAATGACTCTGATATGGCAATATTGTCGATACTGTCCCCAAATTGGAAAGGTTTTACTTCTGAGGTATATTCGTCACCTTGTCCTGAGAGGGTAGTATTATGATTGCCCTTTTTTGATTTTTTAAGCTGATCAAAAATATCGTTGAGTGCTTGTCTTCTCAGGGCTAGTTCCATTTTTTTTGTTGGATGATAGGATAGGGGAGCCCCCTTTTCATTTTTTTCCCGATTAATAAAACCTCGTCTTTCGAGTTCCTCGATGAAATCTGCTATACCATATTCATCTGAAGTGAGTCTGTATTGTTTATCCAGCTCCGTTAGCCATGACAATGCTTCAGCTACGTCACCTGACGTATGTATAAGTAATTCTTTAAACAAATTAAAGAGTTTCTCAAATGGATCTTCATCAAAGTCTCCTGGTACATATTGTCCAAATCTCCATCCAAACATATCGCTCTTCTATTTATAATTTACATAACAATTTCAGCATTAATCTATTTGAGGTACAAAAGGAGAAATTAATTATAAACCCGGGCTCAATTTTATGTGAATAGTGCAATCAAAACCAAAAACTGGCCGAAATAAAATCTAATCCCTTTTCCTGCCAAAATGAAATCCTTTTGAGAAGTTACAAATGTATTATTAACGCATTGGTGTTCATTAATGTTGAACAACATATATAATTCACAGTTCAAATCTGATGGACATTCTTTATGAATAAAAAATGGAAGTTGTTTTCATGGATTTGATCAAAATTGAAAGTAACCCAGTTCGGTTGATCACACCTCTGGAATTATTTTTATCATGAAAAATGATTGCTTTTTTTTATGATATCCCAGGTATGGTCAGCCAGTAGCTTTACAGTCGCCATGTAAGTATACGGAGCATTTCCACGCCACTCATCGGGTGAAATTAACGATATTGTCCAGGTACCATTATCCCTTTCATATACATGGTACAATTTACCAACGATGGGTCTGAATCCTACATCTGCCTTATAAATTTTTTCAGAGATGTCAATTCTGTCATGAATTTCCTGAGCTTGTTTTATAAGGGTTTCCACTTGTTCTTTAATCTGAAGAAGGCTTTTCTCAGTTTGTTGATACATGGCTGACATGGCTAAACCTTTCACTTTTCCCTTATCTATGGGCTTTATAATCGCACTGCCCACATGATGGGCGTAAGGTAAGAGGTGGGGTTGATCGCTTACTTTATCTTCATCTATCGGATTGACAAAATTATTTTCCATCGCAATCCATTAACTCAATCGGGAAGAGGAAAGTTTATTTTAAGCCTAAATAAATGTATGATCCGGGTATTTTAGCATTTCTCCAGAGTAAGCAAGTATTATTATGTTGATTTAGGATTGAAATTGGATAAATTTAGACGGTATTTTTGCTCGAAAGAATCAAAAGAGATTTAAAAAATGCATGGTATCCCATACTATCTGAACAGTTACACTCTGTCAACTCAAAAAAAAAAAGAGAACTACCCAGCCTGGATAATCCTCTTCTTGAATGACGGTATGGTTGTTAACTGATAATATTGTATCGATAAGACCGATTACATTCCAAAATATGGAATATTTTACTTCAACTGAAAAGCGCCTTTACCCACAAGGAAACCATTGTTATATATTTCGATATCATATGGCCCTTTTTCTAGTTGATCACTTACAACCCAATCAAGGCATGCTTCGGTATCTTCATTGTGATATTCTACAATTCCGCTATATGTGTAACGTATTTGTGTATCGTCTAATTTATTCCAGAGAATTCCACTACCTTCAGCTTCCCTTGCTATTGTTTCTCCTGTAGAGGAAATGAGCCTTACATAAAAATCCTTAGGACCGGCATCTGTAACCATATTGGTCTCTGTTTTAATGCAGGTTCTTAAAACTTCTATATCTTTTGCTTTTGACTTTTTCTTGAGGTCACCATTTTTCTTAAACTCATACCCTTCTACATGCATCCAGTTTATTTTGATGGCATTGGCAATATCTACCTTGGTGATAAGTTCTTCGTTGGTAGAAGCAAGACGGACTTTTTCACCTTCCAGAGACTGTGCCACTTCTTCTAATTCTTTATTGAGTTCCAACTGCATAGTGTAAGAAGTGGTCAACATCGTTTTCTCTTCTGTTAATGACTTGTTACTTTCCGCTAGCATCTCATTTTCTTCTTTCAGCTTGGTCAACTCTGCCACATATTTAGCAGCCATTGAGTTCAAATTCTTAAGTTCTTCTTTGGCTTTCGTTAATTCTCTTTTAGTCCAGATCAGTTCATTGATTTTTTCTTTCTGAGATGTCAATTCTTTCTTCTGACTTTCAATGAGATCATTCATGTCTTTATTATCTCCTTTCAACTCTTCTAAGTTTTCCAAGGCAGACAGATAATCTTTTTCCAGTTCTGCCTGAGCTTTAGAAAGCTCCATTGTATATTCCTTATTCGTGGTATTTTCTTTTTTCAACTTACTGTTGGAATACCACTGATAGCCATTAAGTGCAAGTAAAGCTATTAGAGCAATAATAGCCCAGGTAGTAATATTTGTTTGATTTCCATTTTTGTTTAACATGGTAATTATTTATTTTTGATTTTGAAAAATGACAATTCGCAATTTATATCACATTAACGGTACAAATATCTGCATTTATTTCATTTTGCGTATATATTACTTGTAAATTGGTTGGAAACCATTAAGTTTTATCAGTGTAAACCCTTATAATTTTGTCAAATGTATCTCAATAAGCAGCAAATTGAAAAAATTCTCTTCCTGGATGTAGAAACTGTACCTGCGTTATCATCTTTAAATGAACTTAGTGAAGAAGGCAAAGAACTTTGGACTAAGAAAGCTAATCAGCTCTCGAGACAGAATGAAGACATTGATGTGGCAGATTGGTATTCATCAAAAGCTGGCATTTTTGCTGAGTTTGGAAAAATTATATGCATTTCTGTAGGGTATGTGTTGCTGGGTTCAGGCAATAAAGTTAATGTAAGATTAAAATCTTTCGCCGGAGACGATGAGAAAGAAATACTGACAAATTTTGCCCAATTACTGGAAGGCTACTTTAGCGATCCCAGCAAACATTATCTCTGTGGACATAATATAAAAGAATTTGACATACCTTATTTATCCCGGAGAATGTTAGTCCACAATATCAAACTCCCAACTATGCTTAATATCAGTGGTAAAAAACCGTGGCAAGTTGAATATTTATTGGACACAATGGATATGTGGAAATTTGGTGATTATAAAAACTACACATCTTTACGCCTACTTTCCTATTTATTTGGCATACCTTCACCCAAAGATGATATCGATGGATCTCAGGTAGCTTTGGTGTACTATCAGGTTAAAGATTTGGAAAGAATTGTAAAATATTGTGAAAGAGATGTATTAACCGTTATCAAGCTATTACTTACCTGGAATCAATTTCCAATCGATGATTTAACCCATGATGAATAGCATAACACACTTATTATTGGAATCTACTTACATTTGGATCACAATAAAATGACGGGACAAAAATGGAATATATAATCGCTCCATCAGTACTGGCTGCTGATTTTGGATATTTGCACAGAGATCTGGAAATGATAAATAGCTCTGAAGCGGATTGGCTCCATATTGATATCATGGATGGTCGGTTTGTACCAAATATTTCTTTTGGACCCGACATAACAAAAACCATTGCGAAATTGTGCAGCAAGCCTTTAGATGTACACCTGATGATTGTAGAGCCCGAGAAGTATATACAAGCGTTTGCGGATATTGGGGTTATGAGTATCACGGTACATTTTGAAGCCAGTGCACATCTGCATCGCACGCTGGATCTAATTAGATCTCTTGGCCTGAAAGCCGGAGTTGCGCTTAATCCACATAATCCGGTTTCGCTCCTGGAAGATATACTTACGGATGCGGATATATTTTTACTGATGTCTGTTAATCCTGGATTTGGGGGACAAAAATTTATTTACAGGACGATTCCTAAAATAAAAAAACTCAAAACCATGCTGGATGAAGTAAATAGTGAAGCCATGATAGAAATTGATGGTGGTGTAGGGCTTCAAAACGCTGAAAAAATACTGCATGCAGGAGCCAGGTCATTGGTTGCCGGGAGCAGTGTTTTTCGATCTTCAGACCCGGTTCATACCATTAAAGAGCTTAAAAATATACCCCTTCATACTTATCTCTGATGATTGCCGTTTTAATTTGTCTTCTGGATGTAAAATAAATATGGAGAGATATTTACCGTTTATATTTTGCTATTTTTTATCAATTGGTTTCCTTGCGGGTCAGGAAACGGTAGTGTTTGGTAATATCAGAGATCTGAATTCAGGGTTGTCTATTGATTTTGTGACCGTTCATATAGAACTTACCTCTCAGGCAACCGATACAGATCAAAATGGATTCTACAGATTATTGGTGCCCGAAAACCAAACATTTACATTGTTATATACCAGGATTGGCTATGAAACTGTAAGCGTTGATGTAGAGCCTATGGCTCCGGGTTCCAAAAGAAATATTAATATAAGGTTGTCTCCTACGACTTCTGATTTGGATATAACCATACGCAGTAGCAGAATTGAAGATGTCGGGATGGTAAGAGAAGAAGTCACAGAAATGTTTACTTTGCCCAGTACAACCGGGAATCTGGAAAGTGTCCTTCCTTCTATTGCCCTGGGAGTTTCATCGGGTACAGGTGGGGAATTGAGTTCGCAGTATAACGTGAGAGGAGGCAATTACGACGAAAATCTAATCTACGTTAATGATTTTGAAATCTTCAGACCGCAATTGATCAGAAGTGGGCAGCAGGAAGGATTGACATTCCCCAACATGGATTTAATTCGAGATCTTTCTTTTTCTTCTGGTGGCTTTGAAGCCAGGTATGGAGACCGAATGTCTTCGGTACTGGATGTAAGGTATAAGAGACCTGAGGAAATGAAAAGAAGTGTTTCCGGTAGCTTCCTCGGTGCAAGTGCCCATATGGAAGGAAGTAAAAGGGTGGGACCGAATGCCTATAATAAACTAAGATACCTGGCAGGCGCCAGATATAAAACCAATCGGTATTTATTGGGAACGCTGGATACTCAGGGAGAGTATGTTCCGGATTTCATCGATCTACAGGGATATGTAACGTACGACATCACCCGGGAAATTCAAATTGGAGCCATTGGTAATTACAATATTAGCCGTTACCGTTTCATGCCAAGAGAAAGAGAAACGGCTTTCGGACAGGTAACCTTTGCACTCAGATTGGCGGCTATTTTCGAAGGGGCTGAAGTAGATGATTTTATCAATGGTATGGGAGGATTGTCACTCACGTATATACCTGAAAAACAAACCAATCCACTTTTCATAAAAATCCTGGCTTCTTCCTATAGAGGTAGAGAATCCGAACAATTTGATATTATTGGAAGATACAGACTTTCACAAATAGAAACCGAACTGGGTAGTGAAAATACGGGTCAGGAAATAGCGGTATTGGGTACCGGAACACAGCATCAATTTGCCAGAAATTACCTGTATAATGAAATTTTTAATGTTCGGCTTAAGGGTGGATTAGAATTAAACATGGATGATGGCAGCAGCCATTTCCTTCAGTGGGGTGCTAAGTACCAACAAGAGACATTTGATGATTCAGTTCATGAATGGGAGCGAATCGATTCTGCGGGCTATTCACTTCCTTTTAATGAAAATGCCGTTTTGGTAAATCGCTTTATCACCTCAGAAAACCTATTGATCAATAATCGATACTCATTGTATTTTCAAAATACATATACTTCTACCATTCCCGATAAAAGAGAGATCAGGATAAATGGAGGGGTAAGGGTTAAATACAGTAGCCTCAACGATGAAATGATCGTGAGCCCCAGATTTCAATTCCTCTACAAACCCCTCAACTGGGCTGATGGATTTTCATTTAAACTGGCTGGGGGCATATATTACCAACCCCCATTTTATCGGGAAATGAGAAGGCTGGACGGCTCTGTTAATCCGGAACTGAAATCTCAAAGATCTATACACATGGTGGGAGGACTCACTTATGATTTTACATGGTCTGGGATAAGTGATAAGCCATTTAAGATCATTTCAGAAGTCTTTTATAAGAAGCTTGACAACCTTACCCTATTTGATATTGACAATGTAAAAATCCGATATACTGGAGAAAATGATGCAACCGGTTATGCTATGGGGCTTGATTTTAGAATCAATGGAGAATTTGTGCCAGGTGCAGAGTCCTGGATCAACCTTTCACTGCTAAGAACCCGGGAATCAATTGTGGGAATTCAGCACAAACAAAGGGAACTGGGGGAGCCTGATCCTAAAGATGTAAAAGATGTGGCACGACCCACTGATCGGTTTTTTAATTTGTCGATGTTTTTCCAGGACTATTTACCTAAAAATGAAAATTTCCGGGTTAATTTAAATCTGAGTTTTGGATCTGGATTGCCATTTGGACTTCCTGAAAATAATATTATTTTTCGAAATAATTTTCGATTTAGACCGTACCACCGTATTGATATTGGTTTTGGATATCGCTTAAAAAGTAAGGAAAAATCAGAAGGTGTCGGAAGTGGTGTATTGGGCTTTGCTAATAATGCATGGATAAGCCTGGAGGTGTTTAATCTAATGGACGTTTCCAATGAAGTATCCAATACATGGATTAAAACAGTAACCAATGTTCAATATGCCATACCTAATTTTCTTACATCCCGAAGGATAAATCTTCGCTTCCGGGTAGATTTGTAATGGTATTTATTCTATGCAGCAAAAACTTCTTCAGGATACACTTCCTCTTCAAAAATCCTTGAAATCAATACAGCCAATGCTGCGATCATGGCTAACCAACCAGCCCCATCACCTGAAATCTGATGTGCGGTTAATGCGAGTACAGCATCAAAAAATAATCCTGCATAAGCCCATTCTTTCAACATGACAAACTTGCGGGAAAGAATGATTCCAATGGCTACAATTTTTAGAAAACCTACAGGTATTACCATCCAGACGGGCACTCCGATTTCACTGTAAAATACAGCGACCTGTTTCATGCTAAAGATGTTTAACCCCGAGGTGAACAAAAAAATAGTAACCATAATAATGGTAGCCGACCAGTATAAAATCTTAAATACTTTCATGGCGTTTATGTTTTATGGTTATTAAATATTCCTTGAAATGACTAAATATATACAAAATTAATGAAATAAGCAATAATTATCAAGGGATATTTCTGAATAATATGTATTTCACAGAATAAGAAGTCTAATAAATTTTAAGGGAATGAGCGAGAAAGGCAGTATTTACAAGTCATCCAGGTTAAGGTTAAGGATTTCGCCTTAGGCAGGTCTCAAGGTCAGAAAGTCTCAAGGTCAGAAAGTCGAAGGTCAGAAAGTCGAAGGTCTTTGAAGACAAAATAAAACGCGAAGCGCAAATGACAGCGAAGCAAATGACGCGCGAAGCCAAAAATCTCAACCTCAACCTTAACCTCACCTCACCTATGTGCACCATATTTAAGCCTTTCAGGCTTATTTCTCGTTATTTCATATACTATAAATGTACTTATTTTAAAAGTCCCATTGGGTTTTATCATGAATAAAATTGTAAGCTTCGCACAACTGTGTCAAAATTTTAAATGTGTGTATCTGTTTTTTTTGGAGTAAAATATGGATGGGATGAGATGGGTTGATACGTTGGGTTTATTCAACCCCATTCGGGGTTGTTATGTTATTATTTCGCTTACCACCGGTTTCACCGGTGGCTATTCATATTTAAGCCTTTCAGGCTTATTTCATTATGTATCAATCATTTTAAATTCCAAAATTAAAAATCCTGAAGGGATTAAATTTGAATAGCCCTGCATGCAATGCAGGGTAAAAAAATTAACCGATTACCAACCCCGAATGGGGTTGAATTCTCTGTTACTATAAATAGTTTTCCGCAAATATAATCTCATGCTCTTTGAAACCTTTCAGGTTTAATTCGAAATAGAAAAGATTATTCATATTTAAGCCTTTCAGGCTTATTCATTTATGTATCAATTATTTTAATTTCCAAATTTAAAAATCCCGAAGGGATTAAATATGAATAGCCCTGCATGCAATGCAGGGTAAAAGTTTAACGGATTACCAACCCCGAATGGGGTTGAATTCTCTGTTACTATAAATAGTTTTCCTCAAATATAATCTCATGCTCTTTGAAGCCTTTTAGGTTATTACATTCTAATTGCAAACTTCCCACTGCTAAATGCGAATAGCGAATCACGAAAAGATGCTAAAGGCCAAAAGCCAATTGCCACAGGTAAAAACCTCAACCTTAACCTCAACCTCAACCTTAACCTTAACCTCAACCTCATCCTCAACCTCACCTCACCTATATGCATAAAAAAAAGGCTTACCACTTTTAATAGCGATAAGCCTTTTTGCAATATTTAAAGAAAGGGTCAGTTAGAAAACTGATCGTATGTTATCGTCAGGTGGGTCATCCTGCCTATAGCCGGACCACCGTAATTGGTGATGAATTTATTGTTCAGAATGTTGGTAGCACCTAATTTTATGGTTGTTTTGGCGGAAGCAATTCTGTAACTGAATTGCGCATCCAATGTTCCAAAAGCATCGATGTCACCTTCTCCAAATGAGCCAAACCAGTAAAATCCATTTTGCCATCTGTAATTGACACCCATAGATACATTTTTAACGATTTTTCTGTTAAACAAACCAATATTGATCTTTGATGTCGGAGTATTGAATCCCGGACGGTAATCTTCGAATCCTTCAGGTAGTTTTTCTTCGTCTAAATTAAAATCTGTATAGGTATAATTTGCAGAAATTGTCCATAATTTGCTCATTCTGTATTCCATACTGGATGTGAATCCATAAGCCTGAATATTGACTGGTGCATTAAAAGTAGGACTCCATGCCTGTCCGGATGGTATAATATTGCCCCGGTGCATAGTGGCTTCCTTATTACGCACAATGGCACCTGATATAAAGTCTCTGTAAACCGAGTAGTATACGTTGGCATCTATAAATAATTTCCTGTTGGTGATACCTTTGTAGCCTATTTCATAGGAAGTCAACTTTTCAGGTTGAACATAGTCAAGAAATACAGTTTCTAAAACGGCTTCATCTCCTGTCCTCAGGAACTCCTGATAAGAAGCATCTGTCCAGGCACCTCCTTCATATATTCCATATCTCTCCGCATTTTGACGGGTGCCACCCAATAAGATATTGGTAGTTGGGAAGTAGATAAATTGGTTTTGTGTGGTGGGATTTCTGAATCCTGTCTGATACGATCCCCTGAAATTGTGGTTACGGTTTTCTCCGGTAGTATATACAAAGGATACTCTCGGCGTTACCTGACCGTCAAAGTTTTCATTTTTGTCATAGCGGAGAGAACCCGTAAGTTTTATTTTGTCATCGGCAAAAGCTTTGGATAACTGCATATAGCCTCCAAATTCATCTATTTTTATCCTTTCAAATTCTCCGGTACCCAATGGATCTTCATTAAACACCGTTCCCATAGTAAAAAGGCTATACCTTCTGAAATTACCACCTATTTGCAATCCAATCTTATTGTCAAATAAATTGCTCAAATCATAATTTCCTTCTACATGATTGAGATACGAATCATCTATAAAACCGGCACCTCCAGCCTGGAAAAGGCCTGTGCGTACAGCTTCGGCAATTTGGTTGAATTCAGCTGATCCTACTTCCGGTCTTGCATTGCCTCCGGCTTGTTGAACCAATAAAGCAGCCAAAGGCATAGGTAGTCCTAATGATTGTGCAAGCCCGGGTATCAAAAGTTGTTTTTGAAAGTCACTGAGTAGACTGGTTCCACCAGCATCAGCAAATGCCTTGGCGGCTGCTAAATTACCTCCGGGAATTCCCAAAAGTTGAGCAAAGGCTCCCTGGTTGGCAAGATTGGCAGCGACTGCCCATCCACCGGGTACATTGACAAAAACACCCGGAGCAGCTTCTACGCTTGTATTGTAAAAAGATCTGAATATCCCTTCATTAATGAAAGATCCCAGAGCTGTAAGATTGTATGAATCACCCGCATCGGTTTTAGATCTGTAGGCTCTTATATTCCAGTTTGTTCCATTTAATTCCACCTTACTAAACTGTTGTACAAAGTTTCTCAAAGCATATCTCTCCGATCCCTGGTATACAGTGGAACCCGTGCCATACCGATGGCTAAGATTTATTTCCAGATTGTTATTAACACGGTAGTGAATGGCAGCATCCGCTTTAATACTGCGGGCATCCCTGCTTTCCAATAAATCCTGTTCACTCCAACCTGTTCGCCTGATTCCGGTGCCGACAGGTATAAGGGTCTCATCCCCGTATCTGTTTACACCATCAAAAGCTGGATTGTCAGGGGTAAGATTGCCAGTTGCGGCAATAGATCGTTGTGTATCGTAATCTGTGGCATCCCAGTCACTGGCGAGTAAACTGGAGAAATTAACTTTAAAAGCAAACTTGTCATTAAATGCTTTCGCATATCTGAAGCTGGCACCGTATAAAGGGTCACTGTTAATGTTGCCCTCGGTGTAACCGGTTTTTACTTGTGCGCTCAACCCCTGGTAATTAAAAGGATCTTTGCTATTCATTAATAGTATTCCATTAAAAGCATTAGGGCCGTAGAGAGCAGATGCCGCTCCAGGAATGAGCTCCATGTCTTTAATATCCAATTCTGAAATACCTACAATATTTCCTGTTGGAAAATTCAACAAAGGTGCTGCGTTGTCCATACCATCCATCAGCTGGACAAACCGGGTATTTCCATGCCCTGCAAATCCTCTGGCGTTTACGGAATTGAAAGTCATACTTCCCTGTACTGTATGAACGCCTTTTAACCTGGATACCTCGTCGTAATAATCGACAGCAGTAGAGTTTCTAATGGCTATGAGATCCAGTTTTTCTATGGTTACCGGTGATTCAAGTATAGATTCTTCTACCCGGGATGCAGAGACAACCACCTCAGATGTAATAACCGATTGTTGTAACAATTCAATATCAATCGTTGCATCAGCTTCATTTACGATTACTTCTTTTGATTCAAAACCAATTGATGTAAATTGCAATTTATAAGGAAGCCGTTCTGAAGAACGAATTTCGTACCTTCCATCAAGATTGGTAACGGTGCCCCTTACTGTACCTACAAGAGAAATATTGACCCCGATCAGGGTTTCTCCAGTTTCTGAATCGGTAACGACGCCTCTCACTACATTTTGGCCAAAAGCATACTGTAAAGAAATAATCATGAATAAACATGATAAAAAAGATAATTTTTTACTCATTTTGTTAGGATTTAATGTGATAAATTGTAAACCGTAAACTCGAAATGTCGCAATATGGATTATATTTAATTTCTCCACACTATCTTCTGCAATAATCTCATGCAAAATAGTATTTATTTCACATTAATTAAAAAGATTTGCATGTAAAAACTATTTAAGGGTGAGGATTTCGCCATTGGCATTTTAACAGTTGGCTCGTAGCTCGTAGTTCGTAGCATTCAGCTATTCAATTTTCAATTCGTAATTCGTAATTCGTAATTTACTTTCTCTTTTTTACTTTCTAGCGTTGTTTAATTAATTATAAAAATATTTAAACAAAAACATGATCCTCTATAAACAATTGAAGATGATCAGCGTTTTTTGTTTGTTAGTATCTCTCTAATAGTGCAGCAATTTGGGAAGGCTTCTACAAGTGGAGTCTTCCCTTTTTTATGTAGAGATATAATTTATATAATTGGAAAACCACCATTTTTGGATTTTTTCCCAATATATTTTTTTTCATCATACCTGACAATAGTGCTAGTGCTTTAAATACTAGATATTCCAATTTAATAAATTGCAGGAATCTGACCGTTTTCACTAATTTCACTTCATACAGAATCGGAAATTCTTCATTTAATTCCAGCAAATTATCAATAGCACTTTCTGTTTTATTCAAGAAAATTTCACAGGCATCCAATGAGGCGTGTAATACGGGATTATTGATATGAAATACAGGTATTTTTTGCTCTTTCAATTTCCCTGCAAATATCAGATCTTCGTAGCCATAGCCTTTTATTGTATTTTCAAAGCCTGTTGTCAGAAATATTTCTCGTTCAATCAGGAAGTTATTGGACATAAAGTGTAACCAGGGAGATTTATTTCTTACCTGATCCGGTTTTGATTCTACGTAAGTTCCGTATAAATAGTGAAGTTTAAAACGCCAGTCATCGGGAGTATAAGATTTGTATTCCCGACCACCATAAATGACAGGATGATCGTTGCACAAAGTTAAATACTTACTAATAAAAGAATCATGAGTAATCGCTGAGTCAGCATCGAGAAATAGTAACTTTTGATATTTTGCCCGATTTCCCAACTTGTTGCGGATAGACGCCCTTCCCACATTGTATGGCAGTTCTTCCCATATGCAATGAGAAAGTTTTGATACTTTTTTGTTTTCCTGTTTGCTGCTTTCTTCGGATCCGTCGTCAAGGCAAATGATTTCAAATTCTATTCCTGAATGCAAGCATTGGTCATGTAATTCTGCAACAAGCCGGGTTATATCGTTGTTGTAAACAGGTATAAGTATAGATAACATGCCATTAAATTGCAAGTGTGATAATGGAAAAATATAAAATTACTCGACGTATTTATAAAACAAGGTACTCGATTTAATATTTATAATTTGGTTTTTGGATATTGCAGTTGTTTTTACTTTTTATACAAAGAAAATAATGGAAAACGTATTTCAAAATAAATATATCGATTGGTTAATTTCTCATGTAAAGGACAAAGAGATAGGACTGATCGCTGAGAAATTAAAAGGTGGCGTCAGGATTTCTGCTGAAGAAGGAATTTATCTTTTTGAAAAGGCTTCTTTGGCAGAGGTAGGTGTATTGGCTAATTACGTCAGGGAAAAGAAACATGGCAACTACACCTATTTCAACAGGAACTTTCACATCGAACCCACCAATGTTTGTCTTTACACTTGTTCTTTCTGTTCATATAGCAGATTGATAAAAAAGCGGGGTGAAGGATGGGAATATACATTGGAAGAAATAATGGATATAGTAAAATCCTATGATGAAAAACCCGTAACCGAAGTACATATTGTCGGTGGAGTTTTACCTCAGTATGATGTAGCCTTTTACACCGATTTATTCAAAGAAATCAAACAACACCGCCCCGAACTTCATATCAAAGCTTTGACACCGGTGGAGTATCACTATATTTTTAAAAAAGACAAACTAACCTATTATGAAGGGATGAAACGGATGAAAGACGCCGGTCTTGATTCGATGCCGGGAGGTGGTGCAGAGATATTTCATCCTGAAATTCGCGATAAAATTGCAGGAGGTAAATGCTCTGGAGATCAATGGCTGGAGATACACAGGATCTGGCATAATCTGGGAGGCAGATCCAATGCCACCATTTTATACGGACACATAGAAGAATATCGCCATAGAGTCCACCACATGGAAGAGTTAAGAAAATTACAGGATGAGACCGGTGGTTTTCAAACATTTATACCATTAAAATTTAGAAATAAAGACAATCAGATGTCTCATATAGCCGAGACTTCTGTAATTGAGGATCTTAAAAATTACGCTATATCGAGGATTTATTTGGATAATTTTGATCACATTAAGGCGTATTGGCCCATGATTGGGCGAGAGACCGCTCAGTTATCTTTAGCCTTTGGAGTGGATGACCTGGATGGCACCATTGATGACACTACTAAGATTTATTCTATGGCGGGTTCTGAAGAGCAAAATCCTTCACTTTCGACAGAGCAATTGGTGAATCTTATCAGGAGGGTAGGGAGACATCCGATCGAAAGAGACACGTTGTATAATGCTATAAAGGATTTTTCGAATCATGAATTCGAAGAAGATAATCAGTTTAAGGGTTACCTGTCTCTTCCGGTTGTTTAACTACTTAGGTATTAATGGATCCGCAAAATTTTGTCATCATTTTTGCTCCTCCAAAGCCCCAATGCTTTGGAGGGTGGGCAAAAATACCGCCAAAATTAATTCAATTTCACTTTTAAATCCACACCCAAAGCCTTGGGAGTGGCTATTCATATTTTACCCCCCAAAGCTTTGGAAGGTATTTCTGAGTATTTACCCAGTTTTTAATTGAGCGATGAAGGTACTAAGATTTTGAGCGATGTGGGTATAACATTAATTTCAAATTCATTTTCAGCATTATAGCCTTCTCCATCCATGTGATAGTAAATGGGATTGGCACTTTTAATTTTAATAGACCTTCCACGGTACACCTCTGCCAAATTACTTTTATGCAACGTTTTGTTAAAGCCTCTGTACGAACTAAAAAAATACTTGTAAACAGGCGCATCTTTTAAAAGCATAATGTCTAAAAATCCGTCATCTATACATGCAGAAGGGGCTATGGTAAAATGATAGCCATACATGGAAGCATTGGCTATTGCAGCTAAGGCATATCGTCCTTTTATCTGCTTACCATCAATCTCTACTATCAATTCTTCCGTTGAAAAATTAAAGCTTTCTCCAATGGTCGTCAATAAGTAAGGTAATATCCCTCTTTGGGTATTATTTCTCGTTATAAATGCAATTTTTGCGTCGAAACCCAGTCCGGCTACATTGATGTAGGGCTTTCCATTCAGAGTGCATGTATCAATGGTTTTAATGATGCCTTTATTGATTACATCAATGGACTTCTTTATATTTTTAGACAAACCGAGATGGGAAGCAAAACCATTACCGGATCCGGCAGGAATGATTCCGACAACAATATCCGTGTCGATTAAAAGAGAAATAACTTCATTTACTGTGCCATCCCCTCCTACGGCAACAATGATGTTTGTTCCGTCATTCAATAGTGATTGAACTATTTCAGAAGCATGTCCGGCATACTTTGTAAAAAATAAATCATAATTGTACTTGTCCAAATTGAGATACTTCTCAATAAGAGTATCAATCTTATTTTTCGAACTGGTTCCTGAGAAAGGATTTACAATAAAGGAAATTTTCTGCTTTTGCAAATAGATAAATTTGAGCAACAAATAAATAAACGAATACTTGAATTAATAAAAAATCACATTTTAAATTGGTAAATATTCACTATTACGATTCACAAAATTACTCGATTTTTAACAATTAATCCCACAAGTTTACATTTGATAACAAATGAGTTCAAATAATTAAACAAAATGGGTTATTATAACTACATGAGCCCATACACATCATATGAAAATAATAGGTATTATATTTCATTATGATCCCTTAACCATTGGATGGTTTCTTTTATACCTTCTTCCAATGTATACATAGCCTGATACCCGATATCGTTACGAATTTGGCTTATGTCGCATTGCCAGTTTAAACTCTTTAATTCATTTACTTTATCGAGATTCAGCGCCGGGTATTTGCCGCTAATGCCCGATAATTTTTCACTTAATAAAGCTATGAACTGTAACACATTCACAGGAATACGGACTTTCTTTGCCTTAACCTGTAAGGCCATTTTTATCGTATTGTTAAAATCCTCAGCAGAATAAGAATTCCCATCGGTGATAAAATATGAGGTTCTTGTTTTTTCTATAGGCAGGAGCTTTATTATTGCTCTGACAAGATCCAATACATAAACAAATGTTAGGGCTTGCGTTTTATTTCCAATAAGAAATTCCCAACCCTTATTTATCGTTTTATAAACGGTAAGTAAATCTTGTTCGCGTGGCCCGTATACTGCTGTGGGTCTTACGATGTGAAACGGGAACCCCGAAAAACTCATAAGTAATTGTTCGCCTAATAATTTGCTTTTGCCGTAAGTGGTCACAGGATGTGGAATTGAGTCATTATTCACAATACCGTCAGGTGAAAAATCGGCTGGTCCAAAAGCAGCCAGACTGCTTATAAAAATAAATTTTTCAGGTATTTGGTCTAAGTTGATCAATGCTTGTGCAAAATCCCTTACAGCATATGCATTGACCCTGTAAAATTCTTCTTTGTCGGGCGCTTTAGTAATTCCGGCATTTTGAATGATATAATGAAAGTAATGATCTTTCAAAGATCCTTTTAACGAATGGATGTCGTTGAAATCGGTAGTAAAAAATCGTATGTCAGGATGTTGTAAATATTTTTTTGAACTTGAAGGGCGAATGCCGGCGTACACTTCGTATCCCTGCTTCAATGCTTCCTCTACCAAAAAACTTCCCACAAATCCACTGGCACCTGTTATAAGGACTTTTTTCTTCATGGCATTGATTTCAACAGCGGTCAAATGGACTTTTTATAAATTCGGTACACTTTATATTTTTTTCCATTAAGATTTTCGGCTGCTTTTACCATCATTTCATTATTCTCTAATACCCATGAAGCCTCTCCTCCAATCAGATTATATTGTCGGGCTGCCTGGATAAAATTTGCAAAAAAAACAGCTTCAATACCCAGTTTCCGGTATTCTTCTAATACTCCTAATAGTGCGATCCTTACTTTTTTCACTTTCCTTTTTCCAAATAGCAGTTTAAAAATACCAAAGGGTAATAACCGACCTTTTTTTATATGAATCACAGTCTCGTTTATGTTTGGAAGCCCTACGGCGAATCCAACCATTTTGCCCTTTTCTTCTGCTATATAAACATACCTGTCGTCTATGATCATTTTAAGCCCTTGGGCCAGATGGTCAAATTCCCTGTCAGTAGGTGGGACAAATCCCCAGTTGCTCTGCCATGCTTTTCTGTAAACTTCTTTCACATCCTGAATTTCAGTCTTAAAGTTCTTCATTTTAATAGAGCGAAACGTAATACCTCTTCTGTCGAGTCTTTCTTTCAATAAATTACTCAACCTCAAAGACTTTTCTGAAACTTCATGTGTGGGTATCCAATAGGCATGCAAATCCATTTCTTTATTATAGCCTGCCCTTTCAAGATGCTCAGGATAATACGGTTTATTGTATGTCATTTGAATGATGGGCGGCTCGTGAAAGCCTTCTACCAAAAGCCCTGCGGTTTCATTGGTCGTAAAATTGGCGGGTCCTAATACAGCATCGAGACCTTTGTCTTTGCACCATTTTTCGACCGTTGAAAGCAGTTTTGAAGAAACCTCTACATCATCGATGGTGTCAAAGAATCCAAAAAAACCAACATTGCTTTGATGGTAATCATTATAACTTCTATTGACAACGGCAGTAATTCTGCCTGCCACTTTCTCTCCCTTCCAGCCGATAAAGTATTCAGCCTCTGAGTGATCAAAAAAGGGATTCTTCTTTCTGTTCAGAATTTCTTCTACCGCTATGTAGATTTCAGGGACATAATTGGGATCATCCTTATACAACAGATGTGGGAAATCGATAAATGTTTTTACTGACTTTCCATGTTCGATCCGGACGATCTCAACACTCATACACTTTGTTTTGCTTCGTCCAGTATACCGAGTTGTTTTGAAATGCTGGCAATCTTCCCAATGGCTTCTTCTATTTGATCAAAACTATGGGTGGCCATTAATGAAAAGCGAATCAAAGACGAAGTACTGGGTACAGCAGGGGAAACAACCGGATTTACAAATACTCCATTGTCAAGAAGCATTTTGGTTAGCTTAAAGGTTTTAAAATCATCTCTTACATACAGTGGTATAATGGGTGTTTCTGTATGCCCGGTATCAAATCCGACTTCTTGTAATAGCTTTAAAGCGTACCTGGTATTGCTCCAGAGTTTATCAATTCTTTCAGGCTCTTCCTGTATTAGTTCCAAAGCAGCTATGACACTAGCCGCATTAGCAGGGGCAATACTTGCACTGAATATGAGGGATCTGGCATTGTGTTTTAAATAATTAATGGTATTGTTATCAGCTGCTATGAATCCACCTATCGAGGCCAATGATTTACTAAAAGTACCCATGATAAGATCTACTTCATCGTCAAGTCCAAAATGGGAAGCCGTTCCTGCACCATTTTTACCTAAAACTCCTAAAGCATGTGCGTCATCTACCATGATATTGGCTTTGTATTTTTTAGCCAATTCTACAATTTGAGGCAACTTTGCTATATCTCCTTCCATTGAAAATATACCGTCGATAACTATAAGTTTTATCCTGTCCAACTCGCATCTTTGAAGTACTTTTTCCAAAGATTCCATGTCGTTGTGCTTATATTTCATCGTTTTGGCAAAAGAAAGCCTGGCTCCATCGATGATGCATGCATGATCCAATTCATCTAAAATGATATAATCATGTCTGCCGGGAAGAGAGGAAATGACACCCAGATTAACCTGAAACCCTGTACTAAATACCAGAGCAGATTCCTTATTTACAAAGCGGGCGAGTTTTTCTTCCAGTTCCAAATGCAGATCCAGCGTTCCATTTAAAAAGCGGGATCCTGCACATCCTGATCCGTATTTATCGATAGCAGCTTTGCTGGCTTCTTTAAGTTTTGGATGAGTAGTCAGCCCTAAATAGGAATTGGAACCAAACATCATAACATCCTTACCCTGGATTTTTACCACGGTATCCTGTTCAGATTCTATCGTTCTGAAATAGGGATACAGCCCCAAACTTTGTACTTTCTGGGGTATATCATATGCGTTCATTTTTTCCCTTAACATAATTGTAAATTTTTAAACATACTATATGAAAAAATTAATGCTTTTTAACAATTAAACTATATATTATTCTAAATTAATAAAATTCTATTATGCAATAGACTACACTATAACATATTTATTCTGCAAATAATTTCAATCTTTTTGTGGACTACAAGTTTCCCACTATAAAGGTACAACTTCAACTTGAAATAATAGGTTGATTTGCTAAATTTCAAATATATTTAACTTGGGAACTCTTTTAGCAGTCGCCAGTTGGCAGTTATGCAGTTAGCTTTTCGTAATTTGTATTTCTCAATTCGCAATTCGTTTTTAGCTGGTAGCTCGTAGCTCGTAGTTGGTAGCTGGTAGCAGTTAGTTCGTAGTTCGTAGCAAAATGACGCAAAGCAAAAAACGCGCGAAGCGCAAATGACAGCGAAGCAAAATGACGCGCGAAGCGCAGATGACTACCAATGACAACTTTCAATTTTCAACTTTCAATTTTCAATTTTCAATTTTCAATTCGTAATTCGTAATTCGTAATTTCAGAAAAGCTATTGAATATAAATCCTTTCATATGCTGGCTCGTTTGCAGTTAGTTGAGTGCCGTACAGTTCTATGTATTGAACATCTGGAAACAGCCCAAAATCATCCGCATAGACATAAATATTATTTACTTTGGCCATATCGCCATTAATTTTGGTAAATACACCAAATGTGTTTTCCATTGTTTTAGTAAGGTAAAACACAATTTTATCGTATGAGACCAACTGAAATTCAACGGTATTTTCATTGATCAGTTTGAAAGTGTAGCCATATGCCAGTTTATTTTGGATAAAATTTAATTGTTTGATCTCTCCATTATTGGTAAACTTATGCCAGTATACTTTTAAGGGCTGGGTTTGATCGATTCTGCCATCTAATACAGTTTTCACTTCATACACTACTGTATTTACATTTTGATTGGACTGAATAAAAAATACAAGATGTTCATTGGGAGGTGGTACAGGATAATGATCAGGTAGACCAAACTCCCCTTTAACTGTAATCTTTCTACCATTTACATGGGTGTTCATACTTGGATACATAGTATCTCATTGATTTTGCTTACTTATGAAACGAAAATATAAATTACAAACATCTCTGTTTTACTATAAGTTTTCAAAATATTTTTTATAGTGTATATTCTATGTGATATGTTGAATGCTATTGTGGCGGGTAAGATATGTTCTGAGACGGTAAATTACACAGCGAATCATATAGACATTTCACCTTTTGATTCCCGGCTCGTCATGATTTATTTCATGTCCGATAATTCTTTAAAAGTAATTAATAGCCTTAGGACTTCGATTTTTTGTTTAATTTGCATAAATGTCCTGTGTTACTCAATGAAATGTTTGGTATTGCATGAGACATGAGAACACTATTCAGCTATTACCCCCAAAGCTTTGGGGGGTAAAATATAAATAGCTCCACCCAAAGCATTGGGTGGGGTTTAAAAGTGAAATTGATTTAATTTTGGCTGCATTTTTGTCCCCAAAGCATTGGGGGATGCAAAAATGATGACAAAATTTAACGGATCTCATTAATTTCTGAGTAGTTACAAATCATTTAAAAGTAATTAATTTCTTGAGTAGTAAAGTAAAAATAGCACTTGTAGAATACCTTAATACCTTGCCTTTTGAATGGGCAATTAAGCATCTTTCTCAGTATCTGCCCATTGAGTTGATCAAAACTGTACCGGCAGGATGTGCTTCGCTGTTGAAAGAAGGGAAAGTAGATCTCGCACTCATACCCATTGGGGCAATAGACGAAATCGACGATGCAGAGATTGTATTGGATTTTTGTATAGCTTGTGACGGTGCGGTCAGAACAGTATGTATTTTTTCTAATCGACCTCTAACAAAGGTAAATACCATATTTTTGGATCAGCATTCCAGAACCTCCCTTTTACTGGCAAAAGTCCTGATGATAGAGTACTTTGATAATAAAGAGGTAGATTACATTGTTACCGATGTGGAATCTATCGATCATCTGGAAGAAAACGAAGGAGTACTTATGATTGGGGATAAGGTATTTAAAAATGAAAATGTATTCAGACATAAAACGGATCTCGGACAAGTCTGGAAAGATCTGACAGGATTACCTTTTGTATTTGCAGTCTGGACTCAACGGAAATCTAATCCGGTGAATGAAACTGTATTGAAAAAAATCAATGATGCCTTCTTTAGTCAAATAACCAAATTGGAATCAGGTGAAAGCAGAGAAAAATTGAGAAATAAGTATAAGATCAATCTGGAATCCTACTTCCGAATAAATATTTCATATAATTTCGCAAAAGCTAAAATGATGTCTATTTTACTTTTTAAAGAAAAAGTAAAAAGTCACAATTTAACATAATCTCGATACGACAATCATTTCAATCATGATGCAATGTGCAAAAAAGTCAAAATGGAGGTTGATATGTTATTTTAATTTTGAAACAAATCAGTCAGAATGCATTGAGTAGTGATAAATTTATCACTAAAAATTGACATTTATCGACTATAGACAAATATAATATAGTTTCGATATTTGTAAGGGATCTATCTTTTAAATAGTTGAAGTGAAGTTGTTTAATTTATTAAGATACAATATATTATAAAAATATTTTATTTGTTCGATAAATATAATAACCGCGGTTACTATATTTTTAATTAAACTTTTAAGACATTAACACATGAAAAGAAGCATAATCGCAGGCGTAGGCAAGTATTTACCTGAAAATGAATATACCAACGCAGATATGATTAAATACATGGATACAACCGATGAATGGATCCAGGAAAGAACCGGTATAAAATCGAGAAGATTTGCCAATAAACATCATGAAACCACTGCGACTCTTGGAGCTAAAGCTGCCAGAGCTGCCATTGAAAGTGCGGGTATTACAAAAGAAGACATTGATTTTATCATTTTTGCTACACTGAGTCCGGATTATTATTTTCCCGGATCTGGGGTATTGCTTCAACGCGAATTGGGAATTACCCATACAGAAATCGGTGCTCTTGATATAAGAAATCAGTGTTCGGGATTTGTGTATGGATTGTCCATAGCAGATCAATTCATCAAAACGGGTATGTACAAAAATATACTTTTGGTGGGAGCCGAAATGCACAGTATGGGGTTGGATTTTAGTACCAGGGGACGAGGGGTTTCTGTCATTTTTGGCGATGGGGCAGGAGCTGTGATTTTGCAGCCAACAGAAGATGATAATAGAGGTATACTTACTACCCATCTTCACTCTGATGGAACCCATGCTGAGGAACTTTCACTTCTTAATCCGGGATCTCACGGGGGATATCATGTGGGTAAAGAAGCATTTGGGTACCCGCCCGAAGACATGCCTGGAGATGTGTTTGTAACCCAGAAAATGCTGGATGATGGATTGTTTTATCCTTACATGAATGGTCAGTTGGTATTTAAAACCGCTGTAGTCAAATTTATTGAAGTGATTGCAGAAGCATTGCAGGCCGCGGGTCTTCTGGTATCGGATATTGACATGTTTATACCCCATCAAGCCAATCTCAGGATCAGTACATTTGTACAGAGTAAATTGCGATTGAGGGATGATCAGGTGCACAACAATATACAGAAATACGGCAACACCACAGCGGCTTCCATACCGATTGCTCTTTGTGAAGCACTGGAAGAAGGTAAAATTAAAGCAGGGGATCTTGTTTGTTTAGCTGCCTTTGGCAGTGGATTTACATGGGGAAGTGTTCTTATACGCTGGTGATGAATTACTTTGAATACCAGGAGTAGTGTGTTGGAATTTTTATTTTATTTCAATGCCTGAAATCACAAATTTAAAGTCGGTAACTACTCAGCTATTAATCCAGAGGAGAAAAATGAACAACTCAGAATCATTACATTTGTATAAAAATAATTGCGATTGAGAGATGATCAGGTGCACAACAATATACAGAAATACGAAAACACCACAGCGGCATAATTACCGATTGCTCTTTGTGAAGCACTGGAAGAAGGTAAAATTAAAGCAGGGGATTAAGTGTTATGTCAAGCATACTTTAGTCGGTCCAAGTCTTGATCTTTTCCAGCCTGTTTTCGAAAAAAAATTCTTACATAGAATGTACTATGCGCTAATTTTTTTTCTTCAACATCCAGAAAAATATCTGCGACTTAACCAACACAGCATACTTTACATAACACTGGTATGTTTAGCTGCCTTTGGCAGTGGATTTACATGGGGAAGTGTCCTTATACGCTGGTGATGAATTACTTTGAATGCAAGGAGTTTTAGTTGAGTATGGAAAGGTTTAAAACTTTTTTGAACCATTTGCTTCAATTCCTGTATGTTAGATTGGTTTTCACGTACCTAAATATATAAAAATGAAACTGGATATTCTCGCTATAGGTGCCCATCCCGATGATGTAGAATTGAGCTGCAGCGGCACTTTGCTTAAGCACATAGACCTGGGATATAAGATTGGTCTGTGCGATTTGACAAAAGGGGAACTGGGAAGCAGGGGCAACGAAACCATCAGAAAGGAAGAAGCAACCAAAGCGTATAAACTGATGGGTGCATTAGTAAGAGAAAATTTGCAGATGGAAGATGGTTTTTTCCGGCATAGCAATGAAAATATTCTCAAGTTAGTGACAGTGATTAGAAAGTATCAACCCGAAATCGTATTGGCCAATGCTTTATCGGACAGGCATCCCGATCATGGCCGGGCAGCTAAATTGATCGGTGATTCGTGTTTCTATGCGGGGCTACCAAAAGTTCAAACCAAAATCAATGGAGAGGATCAGAATCCATGGAGACCAAAATCAGTATACCATTATGTACAGGACAGAAATGTGGAGTACGACTTTATAGTGGATATTAGTCCCTATTTTGCCAGGAAAATGGAACTCATACTTACTTTCGAATCGCAATTTGACGCCGATGATAAACAAGGCCCTGTCACGCCTATTTCAACAGGACAATTTATGAAGTACATGGAAGCAAAAAACAGGATGTATGGCAGAGATATTCAGGTGGAATATGGTGAGGCATTTAAAGCAGCGAGAGACATAGGGGTTAAGGATCTGTTTGATCTTTTGTAGTAGAAAGTGGAAAGTAGAAAGTGGAAAGTGGAAAGTTAAAAGTGGAAAGTGGTGTTGTCAAATTACGAATTACGAATTACGAATTACGAATTGAAAATTGCGAAAATGCGAAAATGCGAAAATGCGAAAAGTATAAAGTTCATTCCATATGGATCAAGTTATGCTACCGTGGGTTAATTCCCGCATCCAAAATGTTGGGCTGAAGCCCAGAATACCGGATCTTTCATCCACGGGCTAAAGCACTCGGCTTGATAAACCTGACATCAACGATTAAACGATTAAACAAATAAACACATTAAGGCACCTTTGCCCCTTAGCACCACCTTGATACTTACCTGGAACATTTATTTCGAATTACAACTATCCAGAAGTGTCTTTAAACTTATATCCAATCCCCCTGATGGATTCAAAATATTCAGGATTTTTTGGATCTGATTCGAAATACTTTCTAAAATTAAGTATAAAATTGTCAATCGTTCTGGTTGAAGGATACACATCGTAGCCCCACACGGTTTGAAGAATATTTTGCCTGGATATGACTTCATTTTTCTTTTCTATCAACAATTTTAATAAGAGCATTTCCTTATGGGTAAGCCGGAAACTTCCATTAACACCTTTCGCTTCGTAGCTTTCAAAATGGACATAATTTTTGCCAAATGAATATTCTTTTAAGTCTCTTTGGGTGTCATCACTACTCCTTTTAATGAGATTATTGATACGCAATTGTAATTCTTCAAATTGAAAGGGCTTGGCGAGGTAGTCATCTGCTCCTGTCTTCAATCCGGTAATTCTGTCCAAAGAAGTGTCTTTGGCAGAAATAAAAATGATTCCCACCTTTTTGTTGTTTAATCTTACTTTTTCGCAAATTTGAAGACCGTTGATTCCCGGCAGCATGATATCGAGAAGCAGCAAATCAAAATGTTGGCTATCAATAATTTGCAAAGCTCTTTTTCCATCATCAGACGTCACTACTTCATAACCTTCCAATTCAAGATTCATTTTTAGAATCTTGCGCAATTGAGGCTCATCTTCTACAAGTAATATTCTGATTGATTTATTCATTTAGGGAATTGTAATGTAAAAATGCTGCCTCCATGTAGATTTTCCGACACTGAAATTTTCGCTTTGTGTGCATCCACTAATTTTTTCACTATGTATAATCCCAAACCCGTCCCTTTAGTTCTTCTTATTTCTTCATCTTCAGCCCTGTAAAACTGATCGAAAATTTTATCCCGGGCATCTTTATCAATTCCGATCCCGGCGTCTTTGATATGAATGGTTACTTCTTTATGATTTTCGATGATATCGATGCTGATATTTATATCCTTGTCAGAATACTTGATGGCATTTTCAACAATGTTATTTATAATAGAATAGAAGCCTTCGCGGTCAATATGTATGATTATGGGTTGATCGGTGACATTAAAGTCTATATGGGCTTCAGGATGCGTTTGCCGGTTAATTTTAACTATATCAGAAATGATGTTGATGATGTCTTCCTTCTGAAAATTAAATGTATATGCTTTATCCAACTTAGCAGCCATCAGCAGATTATTAATTTGCTTTTCAAGTCTTTTACTTTCCATCAATGCATCGGATGACAAATCTCTGATCTGCTCATCTTTTAATTTCCGTTTAGAAAAAGTTTCGAGAATGAGTTGTACAGATGTCAGGGGAGATTTTAATTCATGGGTTATGGATAGCAAAAAATTATTTTGTCGCATGGAGTTTTCCATTTCTTTGCGATAAGCATGGGTAATAAGATACATACCTAAAATGAGTGTAAAGCCGAATACCAATGCTTCTCCAATGACCATAATCTTTTTCCTGTCATGCCTCTTCATGATTTGCTTATACTCGGGAAGTGTACGAATGTCAAAATGGTCTGTCTTATGAATAATATTGGAGTAAAGCTGTAAATTTTCAAGCTTTGAAGCAGTTAGTTCGCTGTTGTTTCGGAATAAAAGCCACGACCACCATAACAAGGCCAAAAGCATGTACATGATAATAACCCTGGGCAACCAAATTTTTTGATTTCCTTTCAACATAACGCTATGAAAAAATTTCCTCCAAAGACGAACAAATGGCATGTACTGCCTTATCCAGATCGTCATAGCTATGAGCAGACGAAATGAATCCGACTTCATAAGCAGAGGGTCCCAGGTAAATGCCTTTATTCAAAAGTTTTGAATGTAGTTTTCTGAAATACTCATTTGATTCCGGAGATATTTGATCTGCACTCTGCACCCTGGATTCAGAAAAAGCGATCCAAAAAATAGAAGCAATATTTTGTACCCTGACCGGAATATTCTTATGCTGACAAAATTCGACGACATTTTTTGACAAATATTGGGTTTTCTTTTCCAGATCTTCATAAAAGTCAACCTGTAATAGCTTTGTTAAAGTAGCTATACCGGCAGCTAAAGTGACGGGATTGGCCGATAGAGTGCCAGCTTGGTATACAGGGCCATCCGGTGAAATGTGTGACATGATCTCAGCACTGCCACCGTACATACCCACCGGCATTCCCCCTCCAATGATCTTGCCGAAAGTCATGATATCAGGTCTGATGGTATAATATCCGGCCGCACCTTCAAAACCTACGCGAAAGCCAGAAATGACTTCGTCAAATATCAATAGAATTCCATAGTCATCGCATAGTTTTCGGAGCCACTCCATATAATTTTTGTCTTGAATCAGCAGACCATTATTGGCTGGTATGGGTTCGATAATGACCGCAGCGATATTTTCTCCCTGTTCTTTTAACAAGCGGTGAAATCCTTCCAGGTCATTTAGAGGCAATACCAGCGTTTCTGCAGCAAATGAGGCGGGAATACCCGCTGAAGTAGAAACGCCAAAAGTAGCCAGTCCTGATCCGGCCTTAACCATAAGCGAATCGACGTGACCGTGATAACAACCCTCAAATTTTATGATTTTATCTCTACCGGTGTACCCTCGTGCCAGACGAATGGCAGACATGACGGCTTCTGTTCCAGAACTGACGAAACGGATTTTTTCCAGGTACCTGTGATTGTTGACTATAAGTTTTCCGATAATATTTCCCAGGCGGGTAGGAGTGCCAAAAGATGTACCTTTTTCTATGGTTTCAATGATGTGTTTTTTGACATCAGGGTCGTTATGACCTAATATAAGTGGTCCCCAGGAGCAGCAAAAATCTAAAAATTCGTTATTGTCCTCATCCCGTATACGAGATCCCTGCCCACTCACCATAAATAGAGGTGGTCCTTCTACAGATTTAAAAGCCCTTACAGGTGAGTTCACCCCTCCTGGAAATAAAGATTTAGCCTCCTCAAAAAGCCTGGCCGATCGATCCCTTTTTAGTGTTTCCATTGAAAAATTATTTTACATTTTAGTAGCAAACGCTTGTATACTGTAACCACATTGCATTGTTAACTCAATTCACATAAAAGTGTTTTACTAACATCATCATCCAATTGTAATATTCTGTTGATTATGCGCATTAATTGTTTAGGCTGCTAGTTAAGGTATTTATACCATTACATGTTTTACTTCCTTTTCTTCTTTCACAAAATATCTGATGTAGATGATGTTTAAAATCGGAACTATGATCATTCCAGTTACAAAGTTTAATAAAGAAGCCCAATCGGTTAAGTCATTTCCACCTTTTGAAATGAGCACCAACTCACCCAATGGGCCTTTTGAAAATACGGTATTAAAAATAAAATTCCACCCCAAATGAAGCCCGAAAGGAAGCATTATGGAATTCGTTTTAGAAAAAGCCAATGCCCAGGCATATCCCATCAGACCAGTGCCGATGAATACTAAAACCATGGCTATTGGGTTACCCAAAACTTCAAAAGAAAACCAATGATATATCCCAAATGCAATGGCAGAAATCAAAATGCTTTTATGTGAACCGATTTTTTGAATGAGTATATATAGTAAAGCTCCCCGATAAATCAATTCTTCTGTAAATACAGATTTGACATCCCACCAAAAAGATTTCAAAATGATTCCACCAGTAACATTTTCTTTTAAAACCCAAACCGATGATTTTAGATATGCTTCAATATATTGAGCGAGAACGCAAAGTAGTCCGGTAATTATAAATCCGATTAAGAATTGTTTTAACCTTTTAACTATTGGAAGAAATCCTAAAGCTAAAATATTCTTTTTTACAAATAGATATAGAAGTAACCAGGAAATGGAAATTGCGATTAATATGCCTATCATGTAGTTGGTTTCAAATCATGTTAATAACAATATAATCTATACAAAGGTACGTTTTGCAGTCAGTTCCTCAGATTTATCAGGAAAGAATGTGGAAAGATTTTTATCCATATTCTATACATAGTACTTTAAATTTTATCATTTTTGGTCATACAGAAGAATTTTACACCCGATTTGAATCTTACACATGATCAAGGATCCGGAGAAATATATCGATTTTGTCCTTAGACAATACGGAGAAGTATATATTCCGGGCATTGGACTCATAAGGAGAATGATTACTCCTTCCCGGTTTACCATGGACTTTGAACGCCTCACACCACCTTCCTTACAATTTCAATTGGTTGAAGAGAAAGGAGAAATCAAGAGAATCATAAACCTGATATCGATAAGCGAAAAAGTACCACTACCTGAGGCAGAAGGTATTTATTATGAGTTGGCCGAAAATGTAAAGAGACGATTATCCCGTGGCGAATCAATAAAAATCGGAAGGCTGGGAAGTCTGGTGCAGTCAGATGATTTGATTTTTTTTCTAAAACCAAATCCAGGAGTAAAGCTGCTCAGAGTAATCAATACCAGGCCTGTTTCTGACCCTGTTGAAAAAGAGATAATACCCATACCGGACACCATCCCTAAAAGCCCATCGCGTGAAAATGAGTGGATTAATTATTTATTATCTATGCTATTGGGGGCATTATTTATCGTAGGTTACAATTATGTTATGATTCCCTCATCAAGGAATGAGGTTGATTTACCCTTACCACAGGAAGTGATAAAAGAAGAACCTCTTTCTCTTCCGGATACATCCACTTACCTTGTACCAGAATCGGTCACGGACACTTTTAGTAGTGAAAATGACACCCAAATGCTGGCTGATGATCAGGCATTGGAGTATAATTTAGATTCGACAGTGGTTACCATTGCTATGGCAGACAAAACGACTGAATGTGTTATTATTACAGGTGTATTTACAAATGGAGGGTTCACAGAGCGAATGGTGAAAAGAATAAAAGACAAAGGATACAGACCCTATGTAGAACAAGTAAGTGGAGCTACCCGGGTGGGCATTACTTTCCCCTGTGAAGGTTACGATCTGAAAAAGGTGATTGAAGAAGTACGCAGAAATTTTAATAACCGGGCATGGTACCTGCATCCTCAGATTTCTATTTAGTACTGTAGTTTTTTAATAGAATTGAAATTGATAATCTAGAATACGAATTGTCAATTACGAATTACGATGTATTCAATTACGAATTACGAATTACGAATTGACAAAAAACTTTTAACTTTCAACTTTTCACTTTTCACTTTTTAATTTTAATTCGTAATTTTTAATTTTATCGGATCCCATTAATATCGGAGTAGTTTCAAAAAATATGATGAATTTCAAAAATATAGAAAATAATATGAATATAGTTTTTCTGGACGCCTATACTTTGCATGCTGATGACGGCATCGACCTTTCACCTTTATCGGCATTGGGCAATGTAACCATATACGAACACACATCTCCCTCGCAGGTACTGGAAAGATGTAAAGATGCTGAAATTATCATAAGCAATAAAGTGGTGATCGATAAGGAAATCATTCGTTCCTGCGATCATTTGCAATATATCGTTGTTTGTGCTACGGGGGTAAATAACATCGATTTACAGGCGGCGAGAAATCGTAGCATTCCTGTAAGTAATGTGGTAGACTACAGCACAGAATCGGTGGTTCAGCATACATTTGCATTAATGCTGGCTTTGATCAACAGAACCATGTACTATCACCAAATGGCCACAGGAGGAAAATGGAGTGATGGCGTTGATTTTTGTTATTACGACCACACCATGCGGGAATTATCGGGTAAAACATTAGGTATTGTGGGTTATGGAGCCATTGGCAAAAGGGTGGCTGAGATTGCAGCTGCTTTCAGAATGAAAGTGATATCCTACAAACGAACACCGGAATCCGAGATCAGACCACTGGCAAAATTGGTGGATTTGGAAACTTTACTCAACAATGCTGATATCGTTACACTGCATTTGCCATTAAACAGTGATTCGGAAAAAATGATCAACTCTTCTACTCTGTCTTTGATGAAGAGTCATGCTTTTTTGATCAATACCTCAAGAGGAGGGTTAGTAGATGAAAATGATCTCAATGAAGCCTTGTCGAAAGGCATAATTGGCGGTGCAGCACTTGACACCTTATCTGTAGAACCTCCACCCCGTGACCACATTTTATTTAATGCGCCCAATTGCATCATAACCCCTCATCAGGCCTGGGCTAGTTTAGAGTCTCGTAAACGATTATTTGAGGGAGTCTGTGCCAATGTAGAGTCGTTTCTGAAAGGAAAAGCCTTGCATGTAGTGAATGCAAATATTCCTCATTAATTACTTTGCAGGTGGGATTCTTAACATCTGGCCAGGGTAAATCATATTGGGGTCTTTCAGCATAGGCTTATTGGCTTCGAATATTTCCATGTATTTCATGGCATTTCCGTAGTGCGCTTTAGCAATTTTTGAAAGGGAATCCCCTTTTTTCACCTCATAAAATATGGACTCCGGCTCAGGGTTTGTCACGGAAATTCGATCGTCCACGGTGGAAATGCCATTCACATTTCCCAGCGCCAGTATCAATTTTTCGCGGTCTGCCTGTCTTTCTACCTGCCCGTATACAGTTACTTTGTCTTCATCGATGTTCAATTCAAGTTGCTCTACTTTTACACCTGTATCCTGAGCGATGGTTTTTAACAGGTTTAACTTTGCGGTTCTTAATTCCTCAGCAGTAGAGGATTTGGCCGGGGTTTTGATTAATTTAGAACCCGCTTTTTTCAAAAAAGAAAATAATCCCATAGTGTAAGTTTTAATGTATTGTAAAAAAAAAAGAGTCTTCTCTAAATCATGATCTAAATTTCATAAAAAAACGCTGATCTTATTAACATTCCCAATCAACATGACACAAAATCAATGATTTGTCAATTACCAAATTTGCCCTTTGATTTATGTTTTATATACCATTTAATAGAATAAAGATAAATGTTTTTTACATATTCCTATATTATTTTTCGGGATAGGGTGTATGACAAATAGAAGATTTAAAATAATTTTTATTGTCATTTAATTCTGAAACGATCTATTTCTAAGGTACAGTTATCACTATGTAAGGTTTGTGTAAGCTGGAAAATATGATCTTAGTGTTTCCATTTGTGTCGTGTTTTCGTGCCGGAATAATTCATCATGAGTCCACATAGGACCACAGGAGCAAAATAGCCACCAAGGCACCAAGGCACTAAGACACCACAAAGAGGGAATGTTATTTAATGTTTCAACGAGTCTTGGTGTCGTGGCGGGAAAACTAAACTTCAGAAGCCACCAAGGCACTAAGGCACTAAGACACCACACAGAGGGAATGTTATTTAGTGTTTCAACGAGTCTTGGTGTCGTGGCGGAAAAACTAAACTTCAGAAGTATAATGTAATAAATGGGTAAATACTCACCAGGGCTTATTGAATCACTAAGAAAATGTCATATCCTTTGTTATATGCCTTAGTCAATAATGTATATTTACAGCCTGATCTACATATTGCAAACGTCTACTTTTTAAAAAGCAAAATGAAAAAATGAAAGTATGAAAAATATAAGCGTAATTGGAGCCGGAACTATGGGCAATGGTATAGCTCATGTGTTTGCCCAAAATGGTTTTACTGTACACCTGTGCGATGTGTCAGAAAACAGATTATCGGCAGCGTTGTCCACCATTACCCAAAACCTGGATAGAATGGTGGCAAAAGAAAAAATTTCGAAAGCGGACATGCAATCCACATTGGACAACATTACCACTTTTACCGGATTATCAAAAGCCGTCCAGAATGCAGAACTGGTGGTAGAGGCGGCTACTGAAAACGTAAATCTAAAGCTTGACATATTCAAAGAAATGGATACCCATTCACCGGCCCATGCTATTTTAGCTTCCAATACTTCTTCTATTTCCATTACAAAAATGGCCGCGGTTACCTCTCGTCCAAAGCAAGTGATCGGAATGCATTTTATGAATCCCGTACCCATCATGAAGCTGGTAGAAGTGGTCAAGGGTTATGCTACTTCTGAACAAGTGACAAGTACAATTATGGATGTAGCCATGAAATTGGGTAAAACTCCGGTATTGGTGAATGACTACCCGGGTTTTGTCGCCAACAGAATACTTATGCCCATGATCAATGAAGCGATATATACTTTACATGAAGGTGTGGCCGGCGTGGAAGAAATTGACACCGTCATGAAGTTGGGCATGGCCCATCCTATGGGACCACTTCAACTGGCTGATTTCATTGGACTGGATGTATGTCATGCCATCCTCCATGTGATGCATGATGGATTTGGAAATCCCAAGTATTTTCCCTGCCCGCTATTGACGAATATGGTGAATGCCGGAGTTTTGGGCAGGAAAACGGGGAAAGGTTTTTATGTGTATGATAGTTAGAAAGTTAAAAGTTAAAAGTTAAAAGTTAAAAGTGAAGTTTATATGTTAATATGTTTATTTGTTTATTTGTTTAGAAAGTTTAGAGGGTTTAGGGGGTTAGAAAGTTGAATCGTTGAAATGTTGAATCGTTGAATCGTTTATTATGTTTAGAGTAGAGTTGACAAGAAGCATAAGTTAATTCCCCGGATGAAAAAATCGCTTAGTATAGGTCATTTCCCCCATAGATAATAAAAGCACAAACATGCCAGTATTTTCGGGCAAAGGAAGGTAATTCATTCCTGGAGTAAAATCCATTCTATTTTTAATTATTGCACTTCCATACATATTGTAAATATAGACATCAACATCTTTTACCGGCATTTCTGAATGCACTAGAAGATGACCCCTTGCATAGGTGTTTACCAAATGCACCGGGATTCCGGCAAGGGATATACTGCCAACACTGGTTGTAAAGGACGAATTTTCTACAATGTGATACCGCTTATTGGTTAGAAGCTGAGTATGCGTTTCATTTTGACCTGATGGCCATTGTATGACGATGCTGTCTAGCATTTGTATTTCTCCGACCCCAAAATGCACCCATTGTGTATGCTGCGAAGCAAATCCGTGACCGGCATGCTTTTCATCCATGGAGATCATATTTCCGCCGTGATACAGGAAGACTTTCGCCCCGATAGCCTGTCTGTTTGAAACAGAACCCTCCAGGTCAAATGCAATAAAATGACCTGAAGGTGAGTCGTTTCTCAAAAGTTGTATTCCATGCTGCCCCGTGTTGGTTATGACCAGATCAAGATCTCCGTCTCCATCGAAGTCTACCACAGCATGGGCATAGCTGGCATAAGGACTGCTTACCACTTCATCTTCAGATTCTGCAAAAAGCATTTCTCCCGTGTTTTCAAATAATATGTTGGGTCTGGAAGGAGTGGGAAATTCTGTATCATTGGATATGTAGATGTCTTTATGACCGCTGTTATTCATGTCGGAAATGGTCACACTCCACGCCATACCGAGATCCTGAGCGCCGCAACTGTCCGCCACGTCTCTGAAAGTGCCATCCCCATTGTTGATGTAAAGGACATTTTCATAAAGATTGGTGACATAGATGTCCAAAAGTCCATCATTGTTGATGTCTCCGGCATCTGCTGCCATTCCGAATCCCCTATAATTTACACCGGCTTCTGATGCCACATTGGTAAAAGTGCCGTTACCATTATTTCTGAATAATATATTTGGCTGCATAGCATCGTGAGCCAGATAAATATCAGGCCACCCATCGTTATTGTAGTCCAGGACGACAGAGCCCTGAGATACACCCTGAAAATCAACTCCTGCATGTTGAGTTCTATTGCTAAAAGTTCCATCCCCATTATTCATATAGAGAATATTGGAAGCGCTGAGATTGGCAATATATAAATCCAGATACCCATCCCTGTTAAAATCTGCTGCCAGTACGGCTCTGACCTGATGGGGATTTTCAATACCGGCACTTATCGTTATATCGCTAAAAGTACCATCCCCATTGTTTTTATACAATACATCATTAGACATAAAATTGCCTGTGTACAGGTCTAAAAATCCGTCATTATCGATATCGACCCAAATGCTCATAAGCGTATTGGCCACATGCATAAGACCGGATGCCTCAGTTACATCAGCGAAATCAAAGTTTCCCAGGTTTTTTAGAAGTATGTTGTGGTTGTCATACCTGGAAATAAAAATATCTTCCAGTCCATCATTGTCGTAGTCCCCTATAGCTACTCCATAATTCTGACCGTCGTAATTCGCCGGTAACTGCTGACTTACATCGGAAAACACCATCTGTCCGTATAGGCTGATATTCATCGCGATAACAGATGCAACAAAAACCATTACACGATAGACGAGTGCTTTCATATTTGAGGATTCATCACTTTATGATAAAAGTTTTTGACACATTCACTCCTGCATCCCGAACATTCAGTATATATTGACCGGACGGTAAATCAATGACTCTGATTTGTTGGGTATTGAATCCCTCATACAAATATTCCTGAACGGTCCTTACAACTCTTCCCTGCATATCGACAATTGAAAATTGCACCAATGAAGATGCAGGGTAGTATAGCTCTACCTGTAAAATGTCGGATGTGGGATTGGGAAATGTATTAAATTCTACCATTCCTATACTGGTTTCGAATACGGATGAAACAATATCCGGTCTGTCTATGGCAAAATCGGTATAAAGACGGTATTCTCCGGCTTCCAGTTCAAAAGTCTGATTGACCTGTGTGATGTTTACTTCTTCTCCTTTGTAGAAATCATACCATGTGCCTGTATGGGGAAATTCTACAGAAATATTGCCTTCAATGACGTTAAAATTTCCTACAATAACCACATTTTCGGAAGGACTGTGCAGTTTAATCCATTTCAAAGCACCACCTACATTCAATGTGAAATCATCCGTCTGAAATACGTCATAGCTTATCTTTAGATTGTTTAAAGCTGCAAAAACCTGAAATAACCTTTTTCTGCGAAGTTCATCCTGGTAATGCCATCTTACAGGTCTGTCATTAAGTCTGCAATTGTTGTTGGAGGTTCCGTTTCCACAATCATTGATAGAAACATCGTATCCCAACTCCCCAAATTGCCATATCAACTTGGGTCCCGGAATGGGAATAAAAAAATTAGCCGCCAGCTCAACCCGGGCAAGTCCGACTTCCAATGATCTGATGTTGTAACCGGCAGCCGTGTTCCCAAACTGCATGTTTCTGAACATCATTCTCTCTTCATCATGGCTTTCCATGTATCCAATGACATGTGCGTCGTTCCATCCGCGATTTTTATACGAGATCCAACTGAAATTGGATTTGTTGGAGTCATGGTATCCCATAGAAGCTTCTGAATAGGCATGATTGAGATTGCCCCAAAACATCATACCGTAATTGCTGAGTTCCCGCTCTTCACTATTGTCGGCAAAGTGCTCCAGGATTATGTAAAAGTCTTCATCAATCGACCATAGAAAATCGGCATAGTCCTTTAATATCGACACTCTGGTTGCATCGTATTGAGACCACAATCCTACATCGGTATTGAATTTTTGTGTAAACCCTTTAGACAAATCAAATCTGAATCCATCTATATTGTATTCCTCCACCCAGTATTTCATGACTTTTTTCACCCAAAATTTTGTGTCTTCGCTTTCGTGGTTGAAGTCAAATCCCACATTAAATGGATGCTTTGCTATGGGATTGAGCCAGGGATTATCTTCCGAAGGCCGGTTATTGACCTGATCCCAGTACAATCTCACCAGCGGACTTTGCCCAAATGCATGATTGTACACCACGTCAATGATAATGGCCATTCCCCTTTTGTGGGCTTCGTCGATAAACATTTTGAACGTTTCGGGATTTCCATAATATTTATCCAGCGCCATGTGGAAATTGGGGTTGTAGCCCCAACTGTTGTTTCCTTCAAATTCCTGAACCGGCATTAACTCTATGGCAGTGATCCCCAGCCTTTCCAGATAATCCAGCGTATCGATCAGGCTTTTATAACTCCTGTCTTCCAGGAAATCCCGCACGAGTAACTCGTACACTATGAGGTTTTCTTTATCAGGGCGTTGGTAATCCGTAGCCTGCCAGTCATAAGGCTCCTTACCCAATTCAAACAGTGTGGCAATTCCTGTAGTTTTATTAAAGGGAAAAGGCTTCAGATTGGGAAAAACCTCTTCAGATATATGCTGGTCGTGATTTTCATCCAGTACCAGAGTGGAGTAGGGGTCTGCTATGAGAAGACTGCCGTCTACAAGATACTGATAGGCGTATTCCACATCGGGATCCAGATTGGTCACCGTTTTCCACCATGTACCATTTTCATCCAGCAGCATAAAAAATGATGTGTCTACTTTCCACTCCGTAAAGTCCCCTATGATATAGACGTTGTTTTTTCCGGGTGCATGTAATGCAAACAGGGCAGTATGTGGGTCTATTTCATTGAGTCCTGGTTCTGCGTTGGCCGGTAAAGGAACATTTTTTACAGTGGGGTTCACAGCAAATGAAAAAAAATCTTCGTGCTCCTCACTGGATGTTTTGGCCACATACCTTATGGTATGGTTGCCTCCGACAGTTACATTATAAGTATAGTCCAATTCAGTTCCCTGACTGGAGTGGATGAGGACATCATTATCGAAAAGTTGGATGTCGGCTTCTACGGATGTGATGACTTTAATGGGAATTACCGATCCCAAAGCTATAGCAAAAGACTTTTTGTCTGGAAGCTGAAAGAAACTATTGAGTTCCTGAGAACCATCACTTATGGAAACAAATATGTCCTGATTATTGGCGGTTTTGCCCTCTTTGCTACCATTGACATTTCTGAAAACAAAGGCCAGTTGTAAAACCTTATCGTTATCGCTTAGTCCGTAAAACTCTTTGATATTGTACGATATCTGGTGTTTATCATTTCCGATATTTGTCATTTTGCCTTTAGGATCATCCACACCCCAGGTAGTCACCACTTTTTGCCAGCCGGATGCGCCTTCGAGAATGACACCGCTATGCATATACACCTGACTTTCACCTACGAGACCCCGACTGCCCTGGGTGGCATCGTAGGTCACCGTAATGTCGTCCTGCATGGTGGGAAAAGGAGGCTCTAAAGTTACAATCTGACTATAGGACTCAAAAGCAAAAAATAGAAATACCCAAACGAATAAATACCTTGTCATCTTTTGTTGCTTTAATAAGTTAAGTGTACCCAGGTCTTATTCTATCCCCTTAATATAAGGTCAACGAGGATAGCCTCCACCTGGAACATATTATGAAATTACTTCCTGTTTTGACCAAAGATAAAGATACGATATCCAAAGATACCAATCCAGCATAACAGTCTGTAAGTGCAACAAAAATACATATTAGTGTCAATATAACACAAAGTGTTTAGTAGAAAGTTGAAAGTTAAGTTGAATCGTTGGTTCGTTGATTCGTTGAATCGTTTAGAGGGTTTAGGACTTGAATTGAATTGTATAGTGATAGTGAAAAGAGGGAGTTGAAATGTTGAATCGTTGATTCGTTGAATTGTTTATATGATTTATGGAGTTTAGAGGGTCCATATCAATAGCCCTGGGCTTTAGCCAAACGTTACTTTTTGGGTATTACCCTGAAAGGGTAAAATATGAATAGCCCCGGGTTTCAACCCGGGGTTTTACGGTGAAAATGAATTCATTTTGGCGGCATTTTTGCCTGAAAGAAGCAAAAATGATGACAAAATGTAACCTGAGTAGTTACAACCAAATCAACTTCAAGAGCAATATAGCCACCAATCTAAAGGGTCACCAAGGCACCACAAAGAGGTACAGTAATTTATTGTTTCGATCTGTTTTCGTGGATAGAAATCCCATCATCATAGTCGATATTGTATTTGACTACAACCACTAATCAGTGCAACGATAAACAGCGAAGCGCTCAACCGCAAAGCACTCAACTGCGTAGGGTTTAGAGAGTTTAGAAGGTTTATGGAGTTTAGAGAGTTTAATTAATTGTAAAAATGATGACAAAATGTAACCTGAGTAGTAACAACCAAATCAACATAACGAGCAATATAGCCACCAAGACTCTAAGTCACCAAGGCACCACAAAGAGGTACAGTAATTTATTGTTTCGATGTTTTCGTGGATAGAAATCCCTTCTTCAGAAGCTGGCTCTAAACAGTGCAACGCTCAACAGCGAAGCGCTCAACCGCAAAGCACTCAACTGCGTAGGGTTTAGAGAGTTTAGAGAGTCCATATCAATAGCCCATGGTTGTAGTTATAAATAATTAATACGGGCTTTAGCCCAACATTACTGTATACGACACTATATTTTTTTGTTACTTTTTGGGTATTACCCTGAAAGGGTAAAATATGAATAGCCCCGGATTTCAATCCGGGGTATAAATGTGAAATTGCATTCATTTTGGCGGCATTTTTGCACCCCAAAGCATTGGGGTGAAGCAAAAATGATGACAAAATGTAACCCGAGTAGGTACAACCAAATCAACCTCAAGAGCAATATAGCCACCAAGACTCTAAGTCACCAAGGGAACCACAAAGAGGCACAAGTTTTGCATATTGTCATACACCTGCAAAATGAAAATCCTGCTCCTTATTTAAAAAAATATTGCCCTTCTTTAATGACGATAAGTTTTTCCCAATTATAATACGGGTCGTTCTCGACAACTGGAAGGTCTTCAATAATCATTTGAGAGGCTACCAAATGGGTGTCGGTATCCGAAGAGGGGAATTGGTTTAGCAAAGTAAATGTGATGGCCAACAGAGCCAGAAAACATGCGGCTATGGCCATATTCCGGTAGGAAGCGGCTTTTCGCCTGCTTCTGTCACGTGCTAATTTTTCTCTTATCACCCGCCATGCCGAGGAAGGGGGAGCTACACGGTGACTTCTGATTTTTTCCAAATTTTCGTTGTATGGGGTATTCATAGTATATTCCTGAGTCTATAAATTTTTTTTTCAATGTATTCCTGTAATCTTTTTTTTGCCAGGATAAGTTGGGACTTACTGGTATTAATACTGATTCCCAAAATATCTGCAATTTCACGATGTTTATAACCTTCGATCACATAGAGATTAAACACGGTCCGGTATCCATCAGGAAGTTGATTTACCAGGCTCAAAATTTCTTCATATCCCAATTTTGAAATGATGTTTTCATCAACTGCTTTTTCATGTACCGGATTCAGTTCTACGCTGAGGTTCAATGCGTTATTCTTTCTCAGTTCCATTAATGCTTCATTGACCACTATGCGTTTCATCCATCCTTCAAAACTTCCATCCTGTTTGTACGTATTCATCTTTGTGAGAATTTTATAAAAACTCTCTATAAGCACATCTTCTGCTCTATCCGACCTTTTCATGTACCGGAGACAAATGGCATACAGTACCGGGCTATAGAGTTCGTATAGTTCCTTTTGTGCTCCCGGGTCATTTTTTAAACAACCTGTTATGATATGATCCAGATCATTTTTCATAGATGATGCCGTTATTCATCAGATGCGTTTTTGTATTGAAAAGGTGTTCGCTATCATATTTTAAAAGTTCAAAATCAAAATTTGGTATTACTCCGTAGGAGTAAAATATGAATAGCACCGGGTTTCAACCCGGTGATAGTTAATAAATCAGTATCTGTTTTGGCGACATTTTTGACCCACCCCCCCAATGCTTTGGGGGTGGGGGAAGCAAAAATGATGACAAAACTTAACGGGTCCCATTCATAGCAGGTCGTCACAATGGTTTCACCATGCATAATCCCGTAATAAAAAATACCCAAAAAAGTATTTAATCAATATCTTTGCAGATGTATAGATTAGTACGGTTAAATGTATCGGAAAGTTCCGGATGTGAAGTGCAAGCCATGCAGAATGACCATCAGAAATGTATTCCTGATGGATTTTGTACAGGATTGTAGAAAAGCTTTACAATAAATGATACAACCGGCTAAAAATCATTGTTTTAAATAACTCTATTTAATGGGTTATCATTTTTTAATTTACTGTAACCACTCAGCAAAGTCTAATTTAGTTGAGTAGTTACAAATCACTTAACAGATTATTTTCATGCAATTGGTTAATGGAAAATACATAATGTCAGGCGGCATAGATCCGCTGGAACTGGTTAAAAAGTACGAATGTCCCTTATACGTATACGATTGTGCGGTCATTGAGAGGCAGTACACAAAATTAAAAAATGCTTTTACCTGGAAAAAATCCAGGGTATACTACGCCTGTAAAGCACTGTCGAATATGAACATTCTCCAGTTTATGAACCACCTGGGAGCCGGTCTGGATACGGTTTCAATACAGGAGGTCATGATAGGATTGAAAGCCGGATATCTTCCCGATGACATTATGTACACTCCCAACTGCATATCGATGGAAGAAATTTCAATGGCGGTTGATCTGGGCGTAAAGATCAATATCGATAACATTTCTATCCTGGAGCAATTCGGACAGCAGCATCCCGACTATCCTGTGTGTATACGCGTCAATCCGCATATCATGGCGGGTGGCAATTCTAAAATATCCACAGGGCATATCGATTCAAAATTTGGAATATCCATCCATCAGATGCCGCTGGTAAAGAGGGTGTTGCAGGCTACAGGAATGAAAATTAATGGTTTGCATATGCATACCGGTTCTGAAATCCTCGACGTGGAGGTGTATTTACGAGGGGCTGAGATACTTCTCAATACAGCCATGGAATTTGAAGGGTTGGAATACATCGATTTTGGTAGCGGTTTTAAAGTTCCCTACAAAGAAGATGGCATAGAAACCAATATTGAAGAACTCGGAGTGAGTTTGTCAGAGCGATTTTCTGCTTTTTGTAAGGAATATGGAAAGGAATTAGAACTCATCACTGAGCCCGGCAAGTATCTGGTGAGCGAAGCGGGAATATTTCTCGTCAAGGTCAATGTGGTAAAACAAACCACTTCTACCGTATTTGCCGGAGTGGATTCTGGCCTGAATCATCTGATTCGACCTATGTTTTACGACGCCTATCACAAAATCGTCAACGTTTCCAATCCGGAGGACAAACAGAGAATTTATACCGTAGTGGGTTATATTTGCGAAACGGACACCTTCGGGGTCAACCGCAGGATATCTGAAATCAGAGAGGGCGATATACTGGCATTTCGCAATGCGGGAGCGTATTGTTATATGATGTCCTCCAACTACAATTCGAGATACCGGCCTGCTGAAGTGATGATACTCAACGGTAAAGATTATCTGATACGGAAAAGAGAGACATTTGAAGATTTGATAAAAAATCAGGTAGAACAAAACCTATTTATAAAAGAACATGCGTAAAGTACTAAGCACATATGCACTGATCATTACTTTGGGAATACTGGCGTGTACTTCCGGAAAGAAGGAAGAACCGATAGCGGGAAAATATATAGATCATGTCAACAAGGAAACCATTGTATTTGAGGATGGCACGCATTACGTCATGGAATTGGGAGACGAAACCAGGGTTTTTTACCTCGTGCGTCACTCCGAAAAAGATACTTTTCCAAAACACGATCCCGATCTCACTCCGGAGGGCGTAAACAGGTCAAACCGACTTTTTGAAATGTTGAAGGGCACACGGATAGATGATATTTATTCAACCCTGTACATGCGCACCCTGTCTACTGCGGAACCATTGGCCAACGGTAAAGGACTTAAAATGAAACCCTATGAAGCCCGGCAAATGAGGGATTTATACAACAACATCATCGATAGTACCCGTGCGAAAAGAGTTTTGTTGGTAGGCCATTCCAATAACATTCCGGCTTTTGCCAATTTTATGGCCGGTAAGGATGTGTACAGCCAAACCTTCGATGAAGAAGATTATGACCATTTTGTCATTGTACTCGATCATGGAGAAACAAAGGAAGTGTTACCTTTGCGTTTTTCAAATAAATAAAGCAACGTATTCATGGAGTTGAGCAGCAGATATGTGCCTTCCGAAACTGAGGCTAAGTGGTACCACCATTGGAAAGAGAGAAAGTATTTTGCCTCTGTGCCCGATGACAGGGAACCTTTCACCATCGTTATTCCGCCACCTAATGTGACGGGAGTTCTGCACATGGGGCACATGCTCAATAATACCATCCAGGATGTGCTGATCAGAAAAGCCAGACTCGATGGAAAAAATGCCTGTTGGGTACCGGGTACCGATCACGCATCGATTGCCACTGAAGCCAAAGTGGTTGCTCACCTTCGAAAAAAAGGAATTAAGAAATCAGATCTCACCCGTGAGGAATTTTTGGAATATGCATGGGAGTGGAAGGAGAAGTATGGAGGCATCATTTTGAAGCAACTAGAAAAACTGGGAGCTTCCTGCGACTGGGACAGAACGGCCTTTACCATGGATGAAGTCCGGTCGGATCACGTGATTAAAGCTTTTGTCGATCTGTATCATAACAAAAAGTTGTATCGCAAGAAAAGAATGGTCAATTGGGATCCGGAGGCTCTTACGGTACTTTCCAATGAAGAGGTAATCTATCAGGAAGAGACCGATACACTTTGCCATGTCAGATACAGGATTAAAGACTCGGATGAATTTGTCGTCATCGCGACCACAAGGCCTGAGACCATCATGGGAGATACGGCTGTGGCAGTGCATCCTGATGACAAAAGGTACCACCATCTGAAGGGTAAAAAAGCCATCGTTCCCCTGGTGGATAGAGAAGTGCCCATCGTATTTGACGATTATGTCGAAATGGATTTTGGTACGGGAGCCCTCAAAGTCACCCCGGCTCATGATGTCAATGACTACGAGATTGGCCTCAGACACAATCTGGAAATAGTGGATGTTTTGAATCCGGACGGAACCATGAGTGAAGCAACACAGATTTATATCGGAATGCCCAAAGAAGAGGCCCGGAAAAGGATTGTAAAAGATTTGCAGGCTCAGGAGTTATTGGTAAAAATCGAAGATCTGGTGCATAATGTAGGCAGGTCTGAGCGCACCCAATCGATCGTAGAGCCCAGGCTTTCTTTGCAGTGGTATGTCGACATGAAGGCTCTTGCCAAACCGGCATTAGAGGCAGTTGAAAGTGACGAAGTAGAATTTTTTCCAAAAAATCAAAAAAACCTGTACCGGCACTGGATGGAAAACATCCGAGACTGGTGCATAAGCCGTCAGCTATGGTGGGGACAGAGGATTCCCGCATGGTATTTCGGCGATGATGTATTCGTCGCTAAGAATGCAGAGGAGGCTCTAATGTTGGCCAGAAAACAACTGAACAAACCCGATTTGACGTTGGATGATCTGGTTCAGGATGAAGATGTACTCGACACATGGTTTTCCGCCTGGTTGTGGCCCATTTCCCTGTTTAATGGATTCAACGACCGCAGGGAGATGGATTACTATTATCCAACCTCCGTGCTGGTGACGGGTTGGGACATTATTTTCCTGTGGGTTGCCCGTATGATCATGGCTGGCTATGAATGGGAGGGCAAACGCCCCTTTGATCACGTCTACTTCACCGGAATGGTCAGAGACAAACAAAGGAGGAAAATGAGCAAGTCCCTGGGCAATTCGCCCGATGCGGTGGCATTGATCGACAATTTTGGCGCAGATGGGGTACGCTTTGGTATGCTTATGAGTTCGCCGGCAGGAGGAGATCTCCTCTTCGATGAAAAGTTGTGTGAGCAGGGAAGAAATTTTTGTAACAAAATATGGAATGCCACCCGCTTACTCCAGGGATGGAAAACGACGGACATACCGCCTGAGGATCGGGAGATTTTGGCTATAGAATGGATCAAAACACGTCTTACAAAACTCATAAAAGATACCAATAAAGGTTATGCGGAGTACAGACTTTCTGAAGTGATCATGGATATGTATTCCTTTGTCTGGAATGACTACTGCTCCTGGTTTCTGGAATTTATAAAACCGGAATACGGTGAACCCTTGTCTGCCCGGGTAAAAGTAGAAGCTATAGACCTGATGGAAACCATTTGTTCCTTATTGCATCCTTTCATGCCGTTCATTACGGAAGAGATATGGCACCGGATCAAAGAAAGGTCTGCGGGTGAAGACTGTATCGTGAGTACCTATCCTGTTTCTGACGTTGATTATCCCACATCTTACGAGGCTGTAGAGTTTGCAAAAGAAGTGATCTCCGGCGTCAGGGATATTCGCAATAAACAGGGACTAAAAATCAGGGATGTGTTACCATTGGAATGGGTTCGTTCTGAAACGGCAGAGACTTATTTTTCTACAAAGGGTTTCCGGAGTCTGGTAATGCATCTGGGTTATTTAGAAAGTTTTACATTAACAGATCAGTCAGAAGCCGGTTTGGGTTTCATTGTGGGCAAAGAAAAACTTTCCGTTCTGGTGACTCAGGAGGTGAATGTAGAAGAATTACTCGAAGAAAAAACAAAAGAGTTGCAGTATCAAAAAGGTTTTGTAGCAGCGATCGACAAAAAATTGCAAAATGAACGCTTCGTCAACAATGCCCCTGAAACCGTAGTCCAAAATGAAAAAAAGAAATGGGCGGATGGGGTAGAAAGAATACGCTTGCTGGAGGAGGAGATATCGCGTATCAGGTCATGAAGTGGTGTGTTTTCTACGAAGGATAATCCTTTATCAACAGCATGTATTGATTGACTTGTTACTTTCTGACTTTCCACCAAAAGAAAATTAATAGTGTTAGTATTTTTATATGTCACGTATTATATCGGTTAATATAACCGCGAGCCCTATCCATCATTAATTCGTGATATACATATTCATCGACAGCAACTTTATTAATGGGGTTAATTATAGTTGATAGAGTCTTTGCCAAAATCAAAGCAAGTGGAATGCCGACAATAGTCAATGTAAAAATTATAATGTAGCACAGCGTTATCACCCCTGCTATCAACCCCAGCGGCAAGTATAGCAACATTAATAAGGTATTGTAAGATTCTTTCAGGTCGCTGTCATAGTCTTCGTACAAGTATTTCTTATCTATCATTCTGTACGAAAAAGGTGACATATAAAACTTACCCAGCTGCATAAATCCTGATCCAATGGGAGCGCCTAATATGGTAACATAAAATATAGCACCACCTACCCAGGTAAATAGAGCAATCATAAAGCCCATACAGGGAAAGTGCCAAAGTACATTTAAAAGTGTTTTCATGAGACTAATATTTATTAATACTCAATAAAACTACAAGTTTTATTAGAATATTCTATACCAAGCTCTTTTATGATTTAGCTGATTTTGTCTAACATAGAAGCCACGAATGGAAATGAAGAGAAGAAATAACCACTACACGCGTATGTAGTTTCTGGTTATCTGATTGAATGGATGTTTTATCATAGTTTTATTGAAGGGAGTAGCCCATAGGATGACAGAGCGGTTTTTCCGCCAGGAAAAAACAAAGCCAACGATTTGGCTTTGTAACGATGGAACCGCAAACTACGGCTTGCGGCATCAACTATCTGGGTTCGATTCCTCGGAGGGCGAAAAAAAAGATACCAAATTGATACATATTAATGTAGCCCGTAGGATGACTGAGCGGTTTTTCCGATAGGAAAAAACGAAGCCAACGGTTTGGCTTCGTAGTGAAGGAACCGCAAACTACGGCTTGCGGCATCAACTAGCTAGGTTCGATTCCGCGAAAGGCAAAAAAAAAGGATACTAAAATGGTATCCTTTATAAGTAGCCCGTAGGATGACTGAACGGTTTTTCCGATAGGAAAAAACAAAGCCAACGATTTGGCTTTGTAGCGAGGGAACCGCAAACTACGGCTTGCGGCATCAACTATCTGGGTTCGATTCCCCGGAGGGCGAAAAAAAAAGGATACCTAAATGGTATCCTTTATACGTAGCCCGTAGGGGAATCGAACCCCTGCTACCAGGATGAAAACCTGGCGTCCTAACCCCTAGACGAACGGGCCTAATCTTACCTTTCTTCAAAAGCAGTGCAAATATAGAGCCTTTGGTAATATTTCAAAATAATAAACACACAAACTTTCTATAAAATTCTCTTTCAATGCAGCTCTTTAATCTAATCAGGAGAATTAGAATTGCTTATTCATTTAAATGAGACTTTGATTTACAATTGAATAATTTGGATTGGAAACAAATTAAAGTATGTTAATTCAAGCTTCAAATGGAATGCTTTAGCACCAAGATAAACACTCCCAAACATGCCGGTCATGGTCATGTGAGTGCGTATGATTTTCTTATGAAAGTGATCGATATTATCGAGGGAGGATCAGTCCCGGACATCGATCAGGGGACGTAAGAAAGCGGTGTGTGGATGTCATTATGGGGGTTTTTAGGGGTGAATGTAGATAGTTCATTCTAATGAAGAGTTGATAAGGTCCAATAGGTAAAATGAAGGGGTGATAAAGCCCAACCTATTATCTATATTGCCAGTAACAATTCCTATCAAAATGGTTTTGATTAATTTATTATTTTTATGATCTATTACTTCACCAAAAATAGGTCCACCACTAAAACCTTCTAAGGAAGGAGCCCCTATAACATATACCAGAAATTCATTTGTTACATTATTTATTTTTACATTTAATAGTGAACTAGCAATATACGATTTAAGGGATATGGGTGAAAAATCTTCCCAATTAATTGCATTTAAAGTATATCCCAGTACTAATATATCTATAAATCTAGGAATAGATTCTCTTGAATCTATTATTGCACTAAATTCAATTGCAGATCTTTGTAGTATATCTTTGTGACCAATAGTTGGGTGCTCAAGTTCTAAAATAGCATAATCAGATTTATGATCAAATCTAAATTGTGATGTCTCTGAGGCAAATTCCTTAATAGTTAATTCTTGTGCAGTTGATTCTAGACTTCTAAATAGTATCCTGCAGGATTTTACCGATATTGAGTCAGTAACATGCTTTGCTGTGACCAAAAAATAACTGTTTTCTTTTATAAGAATAAACCCTGTGCCTGAAAATGGTTTACCATCTCTATGATCATAAAGTAAAACTACTTTGTTGTAAAGTGTTTCGGAATCGTATGACTGTGATTTTACAGTCAAGCTGAAAAACAAGCATAAGAAAAAGATTAAAGGTTTCATTTTTTTTAAATTTAAATAGTTTTAATAAAAAAATACTCATAAATAAATATATATATATACTTTAGACTATCATTAGATAATGAATAGTGTTTTTGTATATATGAGCAAAGGTATATGAATTAAACTATTAGATCAATAAGTTGGAAAAAGTTATGAAACATGTTTCACACCTTATTAGAAAATTCATGGATTTTACTGTATATTGAATACAGATCCTTCAATGAATTATGAAGTTTATTGAATATAGAAGACAAATCTTTTTTGTATTTACCAGAACGATCAGCATAACTCATTTTAGCCTGGATGGCATAATTGACATTCTGGATATTGATTTTTTGTCCTCCGGGGAATCGAACCCAGCTGGTTGATGCCGCAATCAGTATTTTGCGGTTCCCTCGCTACAAAACCGAAATAAAAAATGAAATCAGGATAGGAAGACCTAGGAGGATCGATATGTGAGAGAAGAGTAAAGTGACATAATTTCCTCAATCTAATATATAAAAGAAAGATATATTTTAAAAACATTTGACAATAAACAAATTGGCGGTAATTTTGACTAAAATGCTGACAGAATAGCAGTTAATTGTGATTGGCGTATTTTATGTGATAAATTAATGTAGAATCAAAATTTTATGAATATGGCAAAAAGAAAGGTTTATCACGTAACAAAGACGGATGACGGTTGGCAGGGAAAACTTGAAAGAGGTCAGAGGGCTTCTATAAAAGGGCCTACCAAAGACGAAGTTGTTAAGAAAACTATTGACTTAGCTAAAAAGCAAGAAAGTTCATCAGTTAAGATTCATAAATCTGATGGTAAAATTCAGGAAGAAAGAACTTACCCAAAGAAATCTGATCCATATCCACCTGAAGGTTAATGCGCTTAAGCATAAGAGTTGATTTATTGTATGAAATTGTTATGAGCATAGAGTTTTGGATTAGTTTCATAATTAATAATATAATTAATGAATTTAAAAATCAAAAAGCTATGAAAATATTAAAAACCATAATTGTAGGAGTGGGTGCTGTTATGTGGAGCCCTAAGATAAATATGACTCATAAAGTAGAATACAATATATTGATTTAACATGATAATGGCAAGGGGGTTCGAATCCCCCTCTTCACTTTCTATAAAAAATTATGGAAGTCTTTTATCATCAAAACATAACTTTTAAGTGGAATGACCAAACAGATTTGGGCATTTATGAAAATGGCGTCCTAAGTTAAAATAAGTTAACTGGAAGCGCTGGGAGAATTAATAAAGTACAGATTGCCTAAATGAATTGATACCAAAAAGAAATTGAATTAATATAAGACTGAATGCCATGTACAATATCACATTACTATCCTCCTTCCATAAAATACACGGCAAATGTAATCCAGAAGAATTGTATAAAATTATAGAGAAATTACAACCTGAATTAATATTTGAGGAACTCTCCCAAGATGGTTTTGAAAAAATTTATTCACCAAATTATCAACCACAAACATTAGAAGCCATTACAATCAAAGAATATTTACAAAAATATCCAATCAAACATTTTCCAGTTGATAATTATCCAATAAATGAAGCTGATCTTTTGAGTGATGCACAATTCACTTGGGACCATAGCAGTGAATACCGGGACTTATGGAACCAAAAGTTATTGAAACTTAAACAGAATGGTTATTATTTTCTAAACAGCTATGAATGCATAGAAATATTGAACAAATTGCAGATTATTGAAGAAACCGTTTTGAGAGAAACAAATAATGTAAGGTTGTTAAACGAACATAGGGCTGAAAAAACACTTCACGAAAAACGTGAAAATGAAATGTTAAGTACCATTTATAACTATAGTAAACAGTATCCATTCGACAAGGCAATGTTTATTTGCGGTGCAGATCACAGACAACCGATAAAGCAGAAAATTAAAAAACACGAAACAAAAGCAAACTTGATACTGAATTGGACATTTTTCAATGAAATATGACACAAACCTAAACACTGTCACTAACAGTCGTATTCTTTGTACAACCCTCTTCTGAAAACAATTCCGCAAGGGTTCGATGATTTCTACCGGAATGGTAAATGAAAAAGTCCATTCTAAGCGGTCTAATCTACTACCCGGCTTTTCGGGCATAATTGAATCTGGTGCTAATAGTGGTCGTATAAATCTACAAAAGATAATTTTTAAAGGTAGTAGCTCTTTTCCATGTACTCTCAATACGTGCACGGCTCACATCGGTAGATAGCTTTTGAATTTCTACTAATGACACTAAATAAATAGATTTCGAGCGTTACTTTTTCCAAGAAATGTTGCATTATTGTTAGAATGATTGCAGGTAAATAGCTTCAATGATAAAATATCTGGAAAATTAGTCAGATACGGAGTCCTATTAAGGACTTATATGATGGAGAAGATTTGGGTCAAATATCTTCGTCAATTTGACTATATTGGAGAGATATGTGATAGGAACATTTCAAAAAACGATTAGAAATAAGCTGAGTATGAACCAATCCGTACACAATAGATTAATATCCTTCATCTGGTCGATCGCGGACGACTGCCTGAGAGACGTTTATGTAAGAGGTAAATACAGAGACGTTATTTTGCCCATGGTGGTTTTGAGAAGACTGGATGCCTTACTCGAATCAAGCAAAGAAGCGGTGATGGAAGAACTTGCCTTTCAACGTGATGAAGCAGGTTTTACAGAATGGGATGAAACCGGATTAAAAGATGCTTATGGATCAATGGAAAGAGGCTATACCTAAATAATAACATGTTCTTATCATGTTGAAGATTTTGTCTATGTTAAAAAGCAAAAATATTCTCAGAGAATCGATAAAAAGGAAATAGGTTCAAGACTCTTTATTGAATATGCTGTCAATAAACCGAGGAATTTAAAATCAAGGGGTTTTTCAAATAATGAACTAAGATTTTTATCAAAAACCTTTATCTTCCCGTATGGAAAAAAATGATTTCATTTCTGAGATAGTGGTTTTCAAGCCTTCACAAGGAAGCAATGAATTTGAAATCATTTTGGATGGAGAGAATGATACCTATGGGTTCAGAGCAGCAATTAACGGAATTATTTGGTAAAGCCAGGAGAACGATCGGTGAGCATATCAGAAATATTTACAAAGAGGGTGAGCTGGGAAAAGAGTCAACTTGGCGGAAATTCCGCCAAGTTTCAAACAGGAGGTGTTTATTGACATTTTTTCCTTTAATCCTGATCTAGGCGTAACCTGGTTTTATAATGACAACCCTAATCAATATCCAATACATGCCCCTAAACCTGACTTTTATTATATATTTAAATTAACAGAATGCATACACTGTTTTTTATTTTCATTTTCGTTCAACTTATTTAAAAAGACTCCATAAAGATATTACGAGAAACTTAAATATTTTTCCACATTTGTGGAAAACTAAAAAATACAATATAAAATATTTTAATGTATATTTGTCTTGACAATCAGTATTTAAATGTTAATTATCAAATTTAAATTTTAGTTTTTTATCAAATAACATACTAAATAATGAATGAATTAAATAAAACTTTAATAGGGTTATCTGGAATTGATTTGGTTAAATTAGCTATCCCCAAACTTCCAGACTATAATATGATGCATTTCAGTGAGAATATGATTGCTCAGATTAATTTAATAAACAAACATGGAAGACAGATAAATGCGGCTCATCAGATTGCGATAAGTGGGTTTACCCCAGGAATGACTGATTTAGCCAGGACTTTTGAAAAGAAGTCCGAGCTTGACAAAACTGTATTTCAATCTATAACCGAAAAATTAAAACCAATACTGTTACAACAATCACAAATTGCTGATAAATTTGAAAATATAGGTGCTATAAATCAAACGGCATTAGAAGCAATTAAGAATTTATGTTCTATTGATGTGTTTGACCGTTTTCGTGAAACTTTCATGCATTGTGAAGGATTTTTCGATCTTGAAAGTGTAACAGAAGAAGAAATTGAGCAGACAATAAGAGAGAACAAAGAAATTTTTATTGAATTTAACACCATTGTTCTTAATGCAAAGGTTAATGAAGTTTTACCAAATGATGTGCCAGGATTAATATACATGATTCTACATGATAAAATTTCAATTATTAATCAGAAGACACTTAGCATTATCGTATTGATTTTTTGTACTCTGAGCTCCTTTTATGGATTATATTCGGATTATACAACTAATTCAGCAATTGAAAATGAGATAGTTCCAACATTAAATGAAATTTATAAAAAGATCGAGAATGGAGAAGCAAACAATGATGATGTAAGTGATGCTATAAATGATCTAAAAGATGACATTGAGGAATTTAAGCAAGAAAATAAAGATAAATTCGATCTATTGTATCAAGAAATTTTAAAACATGGTTTAATAGATGAATAAAATGTTCGAAAACACGAAACATGGTAAAGTGCATGGGGGGTCATTGCTATTTTTGAAAATTAACATCGATATACCCATCCGAAAGTTTTATTTAGATATATGTGAATTAGTTTGGATGGGGGTTGTAATAAGTACTGCCTCATATCATGTTGAAAAAAAAGGTAGGAGAGGGTATTTTTAGAATTTAAAACATTCGTCAATAAACAACTTACCTCCAATTAAAGAGAGATGAAATTTAAATTTGCTCGAAATGAACTTCAAAAAATATGCTCCTATGAGGCTAGCGAAGAATGTGAATATTTATTTTGTATTCTCCATGAAGAAGATTATTTAGGCGATCATAAAGGAAGTCATGTTTGCTTAGGATGTACACTTAATGATTCTATTAGCAAGATAGACAGATTTTTATCTGAAGCACAACAACTAGATGAAAACACCCCAGAAAATTTGGAATATCTTTTCACTGTGTATATTTTACTCATGTACTTGACTGTGGAAAAACTACATACAATATTTAAGTTTATTGGAATTACTTGGGATTTTGTTGAAGAAAATTGGAAAGTTTTAGTAGAAATTAGGAAATGGGCGAATTTCATCAAGCATCCGAAAGGTTTTTTGTTTACACACCACCCAGATTACATTTTTGAAGACTCAAAAGATATTGACAAGTCGAACAAAACAGTAAAATATCTAGACTTTGATTTTGTGTCCAAATTCTATTTCCGAGAAGATGAAAAGAAGCTAAAGCAGACAATTTTAGAAATTGGAAATAAAGAGAATATTGTTGTTCTTCTGCCATGCCCTGAAAGATTGACAAAGGAATTTGTTCAGGTCTGTCGCGAATTCTGTGAAAAGATTAAGAACAATGAGCATTTTAAATCAATATTGAAAAATCATGTGATTCTAGAAGAAGAATTATAAAGCAGGTTTCACTAATGTTCATTATATTAGGAAAATTTGCATATAGAATTTGGGATATTAGAGGAGACACCTATGATTGGGTAAAATCCTGATAGTATTTTAGCAGCAGCTGTATAACATATGCGGCGACCTATGCCGCAAGTGAAGCTACCAATCACAAAATAAAACAGGTTTTTAATTTTTTGGAAAATCCGGAGAAAAGTGTACAACTCATCCGACTCAAAGTGTACCACTAAATCCGGAGGAAAGTATACCACTAAATGCGGTTCAAAATGTACAACTAAATGGGAATAAATAATTTTATAAACATCTTTTGCTTTATAATCCTGAAGGCTCCATTTAAATGACTTCCTCAATAAATTGGATTTATAGCGTTACTTTTTCCAAGAAATGTTGCATTATTGTTAGAACGATTGCAGGTAAATAGCTTCAATGATAAAATATCTGGAAAATTAGTCAGATACGGAGTCCTATTAAGGACTTATTTGATGGAGAAGATTTGGGTCAAATATCTTCGTCAATTTGACTATATTGGAGAGATATGTGATAAATACATTTCAAAAAACGATTAGAAATAAGCTGAGTATGAACCAATCCGTACACAATAGATTAATATCCTTCATCTGGTCGATCGCGGACGACTGCCTGAGAGATGTTTATGTAAGAGGAAAATACAGAGACGTTATTTTACCCATGGTGGTTTTGAGAAGACTGGATGCCTTACTCGAATCGAGCAAAGAAGCGGTGATGGAAGAACTTGCCTTTCAACGTGATGAAGCAGGTTTTACCGAATGGGATGAAACCGGATTGAAAGATGCCAGTGGGTATGTATTCTACAATACCAGTGAATGGACATTGCAACGACTATACGATACTGCTACCAACAGTCAGCAGATTCTTCAAGCTAATTTTGAAGATTACCTCAATGGCTTCAGTCCGAACGTCAAGGAAATTATAGACAAGTTCAAACTGAAAAGTCAAATCCGACACATGGCATCAAAAGATGTGCTGCTGGATGTTCTGGAAAAATTTACTTCTTCCAATATCAATTTGACACCTTTTGAAAAGGAGGACCCGGATGGCAGAAAACTCCCGCCGCTTTCCAATTTAGGAATGGGGTATGTGTTTGAGGAGTTGATTCGAAAATTCAACGAAGAGAATAACGAAGAAGCTGGAGAGCACTTTACCCCGCGTGAAGTGATAGACTTAATGACGCATATTGTTTTTGACCCTATTAAAGACCAATTGCCCCCGGTTATGACCATCTATGATCCTGCTTGCGGATCAGGTGGCATGCTTACCGAATCACAGAATTTCATCAAAGATGAAGAAGGTGCTATTCGGGCAATGGGTGATGTGTATTTATTTGGTAAGGAAATCAATGACGAGACCTATGCCATCTGCAAATCCGATATGATGATTAAGGGCAATAATCCCGAAAACATCCGTGTAGGTTCTACCCTGTCTACCGATGAATTTTCAGGCCACACCTTCGACTTTATGCTCTCCAATCCACCCTATGGCAAATCATGGAGCAGTGAGGTGAAATACATTAAAGACGGTAAAGATATTATCGACCCTCGGTTTGTCGTGACCCTTAAAGATTATTGGGGCAATGCTGAAGAAGCAGATGCCACCCCACGATCTTCAGACGGACAATTGCTCTTCCTGATGGAGATGGTCAACAAAATGAAATCTACAAGCCAAAGTCCTTTGGGTTCACGCATCGCTTCAGTACATAATGGTTCCAGTTTGTTCACAGGTGATGCCGGAGGTGGTGAAAGTAATATCAGAAGACATATCATAGAAAATGATTGGCTGGACTGCATTATCCAACTGCCCAACAACCTGTTTTACAATACGGGTATCACCACCTATATCTGGATTTTGCACAACAACAAAGAAGCAAAAAGAAAGGGGAAAGTATTACTTATTGATGCCTCTCAGCGTTACACCAAACTGCGTAAAAATCTGGGCAACAAAAACTGTGAACTAACTCCTAATCATATTGACGAAATTCTGGATGCCTACTTGAATTTTGAAACCATTGAAAGACAAGAAGAAGACGGCTTGGCTGCCAAAGTCTTTAATAACTCTGATTTTGGATATTATAAGGTAACCATTGACCGCCCCGCAAGGCTCAAGGCACAATTTTCTGAAGACCGTATAGCTGAATTACGCTTCGACAAAACACTCAAAGAACCCATGCAATGGGCTTTTGAAACTTATGGCGACCAAGTGTACACCGACTTAAAATCAATTGAAAAAGAACTGTTGGAGTGGTGCGAGAAAAACGACCTGGATTTGAATACCAGGAAGCGTAAGACACTCACAACTGCTGCCACCTGGAAAAAGCAAAAACTACTATTGGACACGGCACAACAATTAATGGAAGCCATTGGTACAGGTGTATACAGCGATTTCAATGTATTCTCTAAACGGGTGGATGACGCACTAAAAATAAGCAAAAGCAAACTATCTGCCTCCGAGAAAAATGCCATTCTACAAACCGTAAGCTGGTATGACGAAACAGCCGAAAAGGTGATCAAGAAAACACAAAAGCTAAGTGGTGATAAACTCTCCCAACTCTTGCATCATTTGGGTTGCACCGTGGAGCAACTACCGGATTATGGATACTACCCAAGCGGCAAGCCAAATGAATACATTATTTACGAAAATCAAACCGACTTGCGCGATAGTGAAAGCATACCTTTGACCGAAAACATTCACGATTATTTCTTACGGGAAGTAAAGCCACATGTGGATGAAGCATGGATTGACTTAGACAAAACCAAAATTGGTTATGAAATCAGTTTTAACAAGTATTTTTATCAGCACAAGCCATTGCGATCGATTGAAGAAGTGAGTGCGGAAATATTGGCTTTAGAGAAAGAAAGCGAAGGGTTGATTATGGACATTTTAAATATTGTCTGAATCACTGATTTTAAAGATTAAAGGATTTCACAGATGGATGAAAAACTAAAATATAAGGACATCACTGAAAAAATCATTGGAGCTTCATTTGACGTGCATAGCTTTCTGGGTAATGGTTTTCAAGAAGTTATTTATCAACGAGCCCTGGCTTGGGAAATGGAACAACGGGGGCTGAATTTTGCCCGGGAAATCGACCAGGATATTTATTATAAAGACCTGCCAGAACCTATTGGTACAAGAAGGGCCGACTTTGTAGTGGAAGGCAAGGTATTGGTAGAACTAAAAGCTATCAATCAATTAGAAGATGTGCACCTTTCTCAGGCACTTAACTATCTGAAAGCCTATAAGCTGGAAGTAGGATTGTTAGTCAACTTCGGAAGCAAATCACTCACTTTTAAAAGGATTGTACTGTGAACACAATCGAACAATACCTAAAATCCGAGTCATCCAATAATCCGGGCCAATCCGTGATTCAGACAAAAGGAGCGACATACCCAAAATACTCCGAATACAAAGAATCAGGTGTTGAGTGGCTTGGTAAACTGCCTTCCGAGTGGAGATTATTGTCAAATAAATATGTTCTTAAACTGAAGAAAAATCTTGTAGGTAAGAACTCCGGTAATTACGTCTTGCTGTCCTTGACCTTAAAGGGAATCATTAAACGTGTGCTAGAAGATGGAGGGAAATTTCCTGCAGAATATGATACATATCAGGAAGTTAAAAAAGGTGATTTAGTTTTTTGTTTGTTTGATGTTGAAGAAACTCCCAGATGTGTCGGTTTATCAGATTATGATGGAATGATTACCGGAGCATACACTGTAATGGATGTGAATGCAAATTTTGATAAAAGATATCTCTATTATATCTATTTAAACCTGGATTCAGATAAGAGAATGAGACCCCTTTATACAGGTCTGAGGAATACAATTTCGAAAGACAATTTTTTTAGTTTCAAAACATTTGTTCCTTCTCACTCAGAACAAACCGCCATCGCCAAATTCCTGGACGATAAAACCGCCAAAATAGACCAGGCCATTGCCCAAAAAGAAAAGCTCATTGCCCTGCTCAAAGAACGCAAGCAAATCATCATTCAAAATGCGGTCACCAAAGGTTTGGATCCCAATGTTAAGCTTAAAGACTCTGGGGTGGAATGGATTGGGGATATTCCGGTAGGCTGGGAGGTGAAGAAGTTGAAAAATATTATTAAAGATTTAGAATCCGGAGTGAGTGTAAATGCATCAGAATCAGAAGTCGCTAATGATAATGAAATTGGAGTATTAAAAACTAGTGCTGTATATTCATATTCGTTCGATAAACTTGCGAATAAAAAAGTTTTCAAAAGTGAATTGAATCGAGTAAGATGTCCAGTAAAAAAAGGCCAAATCATAATAAGTCGAATGAATGCTCCTGAATTAGTAGGAGCGTCAGGCTATGTCCATGATTCTTATCCAAACTTGTTTCTTCCTGACAGACTTTGGCAAACGAAATATCATTCTAATATTAAATTTGATTCATTTTGGTTAAGTATCGTGTTAACTACTATTTCGATCAGAAACGTTATAACTTCATTAGCAAACGGGTCTAGCCCAAGTATGAAGAATATTTCTAAACCCGACTTTTTAAATATTATCATACCTTTCCCTAGTTTTAAAGAACAAATGATTATAGCTAACAATATCAAAATCCAATCAGCCAAAATTGATCAGGCCATTGATTTGCAAGAAGAGCAAATACAGAAATTAAAAGAATTAAAGTCTACATTAATAGACAGTGCAGTAACCGGTAAAATAAAAGTGAGTTAATGCCAAAAGAAACCATCTTCATATCGAGTGTACAAAAGGAGTTTCATCCATCAAGTGGAATGGCTTATAATATCGTACATGATACCGACCATGATACCGGCCATGATATCGGCCATGATATCGGGCAAGTGACCGGGCAATTTCCCGGGCAAGTACAATTCTATAATAATTTGTATGAACCGGAAAGAGTAGTTCTGATATTAAATAGAGAAATAATGTGGTAACAATTTAAAAGACCGCAATTTAATTGATGAGGAAAGTTTATTTCTGTTCAAAAATCCGGAACTCAGATGTTAAAACTCCTCGTTAGTATCGTGAAATCAAGTAAAAATAGGCTATGAATTACAGTGCAAAAGAATTATTTCAACTGCTTAATCAGCAAGACGAATGTGATTGGATAGAGGCGAAAGGCGGTAGTGAAAGTTCGCATAGCGTTATGGAAACGGTGTGTGCCTATGCCAATGAGCCCGGCTTGGGTGGTGGATATATTCTTTTGGGTGTAACAGAAGATAATTCCAGTCTGTTTCCTCAATATAAATTGGTTAACATTGTAGACCCAGACAAATTCCAGAAGGATTTTGTAAGTCAATGCAGCTCTATGTTTAATATACCCGTTAGACCAAAGGTAGTTGTAGAAAAAGTGGATGGCAATACCATTATCAAGATTAAAGTAGATGAACTAGCTCAAACACAAAAACCGCTTTATTTTCAATCAGAAGGTCTCCCGTCTGGTGCTTATCGAAGAGTCGGATCTACAGATCAACGCTGTACAGAAGATGATATGCACATTTTCTATTCAGACTACAAGAGTTATGATCAAACGAGTGTGCCAGGTTCTTCCATTTCAGACATAGATGAAAATGCATTGAACCGCTATAGAACTTTACGAGATAAAGTTAATCCTACAGCAGAAGAACTAACCTATAATGATCAAGAATTATTAGAAGCCTTAGGTTGTGTAAATAAGCAAAACAAAACCGAATTAACATTAGCCGGCTTGTTGTTGTTTGGCAACTCTAAAGCACTACGGTCTCATTACCCTATGCTCCGTGTTGATTACATCAGAGTTCCCGGTAATGAGTGGATTCAAAATCCAGATAACAGATTTACCACCATTGATATGCGTGGCCCTTTATTAACACTTCTCTATAGATTGATGGACGCCATCAATGGAGATTTGCCTAAAGGATTTTTGTTAGCTGAAGAAGAGATACAAGCGAGTTCTGTTGGTCTACCAACTAAGGCCTTGCGTGAAGCAATTGTGAATGCGTTAATGCATAGATCCTATCGTGAACACAGACCTACACAAGTTGTACGATACGATAACCGAATCGAAATAATAAATCCAGGATACTCTTTGAAGGCTGAAGAAAAACTAGGTGAACCTGGAAGTGAAACCCGTAACCCCTTTATTGCGGCCGTATTTCATGAAACAAATTTGGCAGAGACGAAAGGATCAGGTATTCGAGCCATGCGTAAGTTGATGCAAATCGCTCATCTTGTTCCTCCAACCTTTGATTCTGATAGACAAAATAATCAGTTTACCTCTCGTTTATTATTGCATCACTTTCTTGACGAAAAAGATCTTCAATGGCTCTCTAGATTTGAAGAACATAATTTAAGTGATGGTCAGAAACAAGCATTGATTTTTGTGCGTGAAGTAGGTGCTATCGACAATGCTACCTACAGACAAATGAGCAATTGTGACATCATTCAGGCCTCCATTGAGTTGCGTCAGCTTAAAAAATTAGAATTGTTTAAATCTAAAGGCAAAGGCAAAGGTACCTATTACGTATCGGGTGATAAATTAAGTACACCGGCTGATGGATTAATTACTGTAGTTAACGATTTAAGGACGCTAGCTCAGGGTCTTAGTATACCAATTCACACAGAAAGTGAACCAGTTCATGAAGCTATAGTGAACCAGTTACCTGAAGAAAGTGAACCAGTGCGAGATGCGTTGGTGAACCAGTTACCAATTCACCTTAAAGAGAAACTAAACAAATTTACAGGGCGTACAACGGATAAAGAAGCACTTGAAATATTTATCTGTGAGCTTTGTGACTTTAAAGATTATTCTACGAAACAGCTATCTGTTTTATTTACTAAACAGGAGAAATACATGTTGCATAATTTTATCAAGCCACTAAGGGAATCAGGCAGATTAGAATATACTATTCCAGAAATGCCAAACCATCCACAGCAAGCCTATAAAACTAAATTATAATGGTATCCAAAACCAACGAACAAGCCCTTGAAGCTTCCATAGAAAAAGCCTTAACAGGTACTTGCTTAGAAGATCTGAAAGCTGCTGGTAATACTGTGCAAGAAGCTCAAGCAATATATCGTACAGGCAAGGGTTATTACATTGGCGATGCAAATGATTTTAATGCCAAATACGCCATAGATGAAACCCGCTTTTGGCACTTTTTACAAGAAACCCAGAAAGAAGAACTTGAAAAACTGGAACGCTCAACAGACTGGAAACTGAAAATTCTGCATCGCTACGACCGAATGGTCAAGAAATACGGCATTCTGCGGTTGCTGCGAAAAGGTTTAGAAGTGGAAGATGCACATTTCACTTTACTGTACCAATTGCCCATGGCAAGCAGCAGTCAGGCAGTCAAAGACAATTTTGAGAAAAACGAGTTTAGCGTTAGCCGACAAATCCGCTACAACTTAGAAAATACCCGCGAAGAAATTGACTTGGTCATTTTTATCAATGGTTTGGCCATTGCTACCCTGGAACTCAAAAACCATTGGACAGGTCAAAATGCCAAAGTGCACGGGATCAAACAATTCAAATACAACAGAGATATTCGACAGCCATTACTCAATTTTGGTCGGGCCATTGTACATTTTGCTGTTGACACAGATGAAGTATATATGTGTACCAAATTGGCTGGTAGCAAATCCTTCTTCTTACCTTTCAATAAAGGGAATAACAACGGCAAAGGCAATCCTCCGAATCCTTTCGGGCATAAATCAAGCTATATCTGGGAAGAAGTATTCACCCGGGAGAGTTTAGCCAACATCATTCAGCACTTCGTCCGCTTTGATGGCAAAGCCACAGATGCCTTAAGCAAAAGAACCTTATTTTTCCCCCGGTACCACCAAATGGATGTGGTGCGGAAGATACTAAGCCACGCTTCCCAAAATGGTGTTGGTCATACCTATTTGATTCAACACTCTGCCGGTTCCGGAAAATCCAATTCCATCACTTGGGCAGCATATCAATTGATAGAAACCTATCCGGAACGGTATGGATTGCCCGGTTCAAAAGGCATTCAGAATCCGTTATTTGATTCTGTAATTGTGGTCACAGACCGACGTTTACTAGATAAACAGATTCGTGAAAATATCAAGGAGTTTTCGCAGGTGAAAAATATAGTTGCCCCGGCTTTTTCATCCAGTGATCTAAAAGAAAGTTTGGAACAAGGCAAAAAGATCATCATCACCACCATTCAGAAGTTTCCATTCATTGTAGATGGCATAGCCGATCTGAGCGACAAACGCTTTGCGGTTATCATAGATGAAGCCCACAGTTCACAAAGCGGAACATCGGCCGGAAAGATGAACCAGGCCATGGGCACCGAGCAAAATGAAGAAGAGGAAGAAGATGCTCAGGACTTAATCCTGAAAACCATGCAATCCCGAAAAATGAAAGGCAATGCCTCTTATTTAGCCTTTACTGCCACCCCTAAGAATGCCACTTTAGAGCGTTTTGGCAACAAACAGGAAGATGGTTCTTTCAAACCATTCCATTTGTACTCCATGAAGCAAGCGATTGAAGAGGGCTTCATTCTGGATGTCCTTGCGAATTACACCACATACAAAAGTTACTACGAGATAGAAAAGTCCATTGAGGATAATCCTCTTTTCGACACCATAAAGGCTCAGAAAAAATTGCGTTCCTATGTAGAGCGCGACAAGCGCACCATTGCCACCAAAGCAGAAATCATGATGGAGCACTTCATCAGCAAAGTGTACAATACCAAGAAACTTAAAGGCAAAGCTAAAGGAATGGTAATTACTCAAAATATTGAATCTGCCATTCGCTATTATTTGGCGATTAAACGCATTCTGGCTGATAAAAGCAATCCATTCAAAATAGCCATTGCATTTTCGGGCAAGAAAACAGTAGATGGCATTGAATACACCGAAGGAGATATGAATGGTTTTGCAGAAAATGATACCCGTGATAAATTTGATTCAGACAATTACCGACTCCTGGTAGTAGCGAATAAATACCTGACCGGCTTTGACCAGCCAAAACTTTGCACCATGTATGTGGACAAGAAACTGCAAGGTGTGATGGCAGTTCAGGCTCTAAGCCGCTTAAATCGCGCAGCTGATAAATTGGGTAAAAAAACAGAAGACTTATTCATTTTGGATTTTTTCAATCAGGTGGAAGATATTAAAGCTTCCTTTGATCCATTCTATACTTCCACTTCACTAAGCCAGGCGACAGACATCAATGTGCTGCATGAATTGAAGGGTACTCTAGATGATGTTGCCGTTTACGAAATCGCAGAAGTAGAATCTTTCGTAGAAAAATACTTCAAAGGAGTTGATGCGCAACAATTAAGTCCTATAATTGACGTATCTGCCGATCGTTTCAATCAGGGTTTGGAATTAGAAGATGTTGAAAAAGCTGATTTTAAAATAAAAGCCAAACAGTTCGTGAAAATCTACGGCCAAATGGCTTCAATTATGCCTTTTGAAGTAATAGAATGGGAAAAACTTTTTTGGTTTTTAAAATTTCTTATCCCAAAATTGATTGTAAAGACCAAAGAGGATCAATTGATTGATGAATTATTGGAATCTGTTGATTTATCCACCTACGGATTAGAACGTACCAAATTAAATCATACCATTGGTTTGGATGATTCTCCAGCAGAATTACATCCACAAAATCCAAATCCAAGAGGTGCTCATGGGGGAGAGGAAGAAAGAGACCCTCTTGATGAAATCATCAGAGCATTTAACGAAAGATGGTTTCATGGTTGGGATGCTACACCCGAAGACCAACGTGTGAAGTTTGTGACTTTGAGTAAGCACATTCAGGCACATCCAGACTATCAATCCAAGGTTGCCGACAACAGCGACACACAAAACAGAGACCTGGCATTCAAGAAAATATTAGATGACGTTATGAGTCAACAACGGAAGAAGGAATTAGAGCTGTATAAACTTTATGCAAAAGACGATTCTTTTTACCAGGCCTTTTTTGACACCATGAAACGAATGATGTATAATGCGAATATTTGACAAACGAAATAGTATTGATAAACTAATGATTATGAATGACTTTAAAATAAGTTTTACAGATGAAGAACTTGAAAAAGAACTAGGGAGCTGGGAAATTAAAGCACTTTCAAATGGTTTTGGTTCATCATATAAAACGTTATATAAAACAGCTAATACCACAATAGCAGCTAAATCCTTTTTGATACCTAATAGGGAGACGGGTGAAATACATCATTTTAATCTTTCAATTAGAGTTTTTAAAAGACGAAAAAAAATAGACCTATGGGAAGAGCAAACTGCAATCTCTGAAAATTTATCAGGGGTTCACAAACAAATAGAAATTAAAGCAGGAAGCGGAAAAGCTGTAAGAGAGTTAACAGATTTTTTATTGGCACAATATGAACTTGTTGGGACGAAAATTTTAAATAACAAAGTTGTAATCGACAAACCAACCGATTTTGATATTGAAGAAATGCTCAAAAAAATGACTTTTGGTCAGATTGAAACATTTGGAGAAAGCATAAAACTAAATACCTTAAAAGAGTACAGACATTTCTTGTTGGCAAACTTAGATAAGAATGAGAATTTTATTCAAGCTTGGCTTGATGAAGAGAATGGAAAATATAGGAGACAGAGATGCTTGATTTTTGGACTTGAGTTTATAGATCATAAAAGAGAAGGAGAAATTTCAAGGAAAAGGTTTGATATTTTAACAAGGTCATCCTTGGTAAAGAATGAATATGTGATTATTGAATTAAAATCACCTAAAGACGATGTTTTCAAAGTCGAAACAAGGCAAACAAGCCAAGGAGAAAGTGTTGAATTTCATTTATCCCCAGAAATTGCTAGAGCCATTCCTCAAATTCTTCGTTATAAGTCGAAACTCCAATCAATATCAATAGACGATGACGATTTAAGACGAATTGGAATTGAAAAGGGAGATATTTCAAAATGCATTATTTTGATTGGGCAAAGAAAAGATGAACCAATTTGGAATGACCACTTCAAATGTCTCAAATCAAGTTTGAGCAATAATTTGGAAATATGGACTTATTCTGACCTAATTGATAAGCTTGAAATAACAATTATGAATCTCGAAGAAAACTTAAAAGAATGAGAAAAAAATATATTACAGCATGTCTAACTCATGAATGACGGTGTGCTTTATCGAGGTTTTGCGCTTTTAATAAAATTTTTTTCTCGCAGGATAGGGAAGTTCTTTAAAAAACCACTACGAGTCATATATGAGAAACATTTCCAACCATTATAAAAAAGATACACACAAATTATAAATGACTGTGAAAAAGACAATTGTTGATTTTGAAGTATTATTTGATGACTATTTCATCAAAATAAATCCTGAAACTACATTAAGGCCAATTGATAAAAAGAAGGTATTGAGTATAATAAACGATTTTCAAGACAGTAAGTGGCGATACAGTAAATTTCAAGCTTTCATCTGGGACAATATAGTAGAAGCATCTTTATCATACTTTGACAGAATGGCATTGATAGACCGTCCTCAATCTAGCTTGACCGAAGTTGCGAAAAAATTAAGATTAACTGACTTTACAAAAGAACAAGACGGACAAGGAAGTGAATTAGCCGAAATCGTCCTTTATGGAATAATGAAACATTACTATAAAGCTTTACCTGTTGTTCCAAAAATCTTTTACAAACAAAATGCGAAAGACAATGCCAAAGGTGCAGATAGTGTTCACATAGTAATTGAAGATTCGAATAGTTTTTCGATTTGGTTTGGAGAAGCGAAGTTTTACAACAGTATAGAAGATGATCGTTTGTATTCAATTATAGATTCTGTTGAAAATTTGTTACAAACCGAAAAACTTGAGAAAGAAAATAGCATCATTACCAGCGTCTCAGACCTGAGATGGTATTTAAAAGAAGATTCTGACTTATATAAAAACATAATCAAATTTATTAAGACAGGTGCATCAACAGACCATCTAAAAGCTATTTTGCATATTCCTATTTTGCTACTTTACAAATGTTCAATAACAGAAGCTAATACAGAATTGACGGATGAATATAGGGAAGCAATTATTAACTTTCACAGAGAAAGAGCAGAATCTTATTACAAAAAACAGATAAGAAAAGTTAGTAAATCTATTTTTAAATACTCAGAAATCCATTTTTCATTTGATTCTATTTCCAGTACCTAAAAAAGAGCCTATTGTATCTGATTTCGTAGAAAATGTTCAACACTATAAAAAACAAGGGAAATAACTATGGATATTTTTGAAACTTGTCGAGAGGTAAATGATTTGCTTTTTCAGAACAAAGAGAACGAAGCGAGAAACGAACTTATTAAACTACTTGATTTTCACGAACAAGAGCAAATTCCATATTCTGAATTGGTGAATCACCTTATAAAAGAAACAGGATTATACCCATACCTTGATATAGAAACTGCAAATTGGCAAGACCGATTCGTTTATGAAATATTTAAAGTTGATACTGGTGAAAAAGAAGAAGTAACTCTTCACAGAGAACAGTCTTTCCTGCTTAAAAAGCTTATAAATGGTGAAAGTATTGCAGTTAGCGCACCAACAAGTTTTGGTAAAAGTTTCGTTATTGATGCATACATATCAATTAATAGACCATCAAATGTTGTAATTATAGTTCCAACAATTGCTTTAACGGATGAAACCAGAAGGCGATTGTATAAGAAGTTCGCAAAGGAATATAAAATCATTACCACTACAGAGGTAGAGCTTGCAGAGAAGAATATTTTCATTTTCCCACAAGAAAGAGCGATTAATTATGTAGATAAAATTAAAGAGCTAGATATTTTAATCATTGATGAATTTTACAAAGCGAGTTCAAAATTTGATTCTGACCGTTCTCCCACTTTAATTAAAGCAATTTTAAAGTTAGGAAAAGTTGCAAAGCAGAAATATTTTTTAGCACCCAACATAAGCAACTTGGGAAATAACCCATTCACAGAAGGAATGGAATTTTTCCCTCTTGATTTCAATACTGTATATCTTGAGAAATACGAGTATTACATAGAAATAAACAATGATGAAGGTATTAAAAGTAAGTTCCTTTTAGAAATTCTTGAAAGCAAAAAGACCAAAACACTTGTTTATGCTGGCACATACACAAATATCGAAAGTGTATCAACGTTGTTGCTTTCTAGTGCCCAAGAAAAGAATCGAAGCTTGTTAAATAATTTTTCAGATTGGTTAGGTGAAAATTATGACTTCAACTGGACGTTGACCAAACTTGTTAAAAGAGGGGCTGGTATCCATAATGGTAGGCTTCACCGCTCTTTAAGTCAAATCCAAGTGAAATTATTTGAAGAAAAAGAAGGACTTGACACTATCGTTTCTACTTCATCCATTATTGAAGGCGTAAATACATCAGCGGAGAATGTAATTATTTGGGCAAACAGAAGTGGCAAAGGTCGAGCAAGACTAAATGACTTCACATATAGAAATATAATGGGAAGAGGCGGTAGAATGTTTAGACACTTTATAGGGAAGATATATATTCTTGATAAACCACCAATAGAAGAAAAAACACAACTTGATATTCCTTTCCCAGACCAAATTTTAGGGGACTTAGATGAAAAGGTATTTGAAAACGACTTGACAAAAGAACAGGTAGCTAAAATTATTTTATACAAGCAAGAAATGGCTGATATCGTAGGGGAAGAAATCCTAACACGACTTCAAGCCGAAAACATATTTCAATCCAGTGATTCTGAGTTAATCAAAAGAGTGTCTTACGATATGAAGGTTAATCCAGATGAATGGAATGGATTGGGATATCTAAATTCAATGTATCCTTCAAACTGGGTTAGAATGTTATACAAAATCATCAGAATTCAACCTGGCGGCTGGGAATCAGAATATAAACCCTTTGTTGAATTTGTAAAAATTTTAAGAAACAACTGGTTTAAATCAATTCCTCAAATGTTAAAAGAACTTGAGCAATTTGAAATCGGAGTAGATGATTTCTTTAAACTTGAAAGAAAGGTAACATTTAAACTCGCTTCACTTTTAAGTGATGTGAATATTCTTCAAAAAGAAATTTTAAAGGATAAACACTATGATATTTCACGTTTTGTCTCATTAGCTTCACACGCATTTTTACCATCAGTAGTTTACCAACTTGAAGAATTCGGACTACCTCGTATGATTTCAAAGAAAATTCACAAACATAAATTAATCAACTTCTATAACAATGACTTAAATATTCATATTGCCTTGAACTTTTTTAATGAAATTGGAATGGAAAAAACACTTTCTATTCAAACATTGACACCATTTGACAAATATATAATTGAATACTTTTATGACGGTATTAGAACTAACAAATTATAATAGAAGGAGAATAATGGCTGCAATTGAGCACCTACCCAAAAGTGGCGGTATGGTTGTAATCAAGCTATGTATTTCTATCAAAGTTTATATTTGTCTGCGGTTGATGAAGTGCTTTTAAATTACTACCTTCGGATAGATGCAAAATGGTTGTGTCTCATGCTGACTAAAAATTAAACTAAATGGGAAGAGATAAAATCCTGGACAAAGTACCTACTTATGACAAATTACTAATTCCAACTTTAGAAGCACTAAAACTGCTCGGTGGATCGGGTTCAATCGATGAAATCAACGAAAAAGTTTATGAAATAGAAGAGTATGATGAGGAAATTTTGGATATGCCTCACGATGAAAATGGTGTGCAAACAAAAGTTGAATATCGTTTAGCTTGGGCAAGAACTTATTTGAAAAAATATGGACTATTGGAAAATTCTTCACGAGGAATTTGGGCATTAGTGGACAATGAAATTGAAACTTCCAAACTCAATTCTGATGAAATTGTTCGGTTTGTTAGAGAAAATTCCCGTAAACCAAAAGCAGACAAACTGAATAATCAAAAACTTCAAAATGAGGAAGTTGAAGATGAAATTGAAGAGCAATTGGATTGGAAAGAAAACTTAATAGCAGTTTTATTAAAAGTTGATTCATCAGCATTTGAGCGATTATGTCAACGACTTTTGAGAGAAAGTGGGTTTATACAAGTTGAAGTAACAGGAAAATCAGGAGATGGTGGAATTGATGGGAAGGGAATAGTTAGAATTAATGGTTTTTTAAGTTTTCACGTTTTCTTCCAATGTAAAAGGTATAAGGGTTCTGTTAGTTCTGGAGATGTTAGAGACTTTCGAGGAGCAATGCAAGGTCGAGCTGACAAAGGACTTTTCATCACAACAGGGAATTTTACAAGAGAGGCTATTAAGGAAGCAACAAGAGACGGTGCTCCTCCAATAGACCTAATAGACGGTGAACAACTTTGTGATAAATTGAAAGAATTCAAGCTTGGAGTAAAGACCGAATTGATAGAAGATGTAACGATTAATCCAGATTGGTTTGACAAAATTTAAGTACGAAGGTACAAAAACCAGTTCCCTATAAATGAAGGCCAATTTTGGTATGGAAAGTTCAGTGGATCTTCATCAGAGTAAATTAAGGCTAAGGTGAAAGAGAGGGATTGACTATAAAAATGGAAAAGTTGGCAAATGTACATCCTAGAGAAATCTTGAATTACGAATTTATTGAGCTAATGGAAATCACCGCATACCGACTTTCCGAGGTCTTGAAAATTCCACAAACTCGCATTTCGGTTATTTTTTCAGATTAAGATGAAAACAATGGAGAATTATAAATTATGGCAGATTTAAGTGTATCGGTCACAATACCTCTTGACGAAAACGGAATGATGGGGCGAGAGTGTTTAGAATGCGAGCAGTATTTTAAGCTAAAGCCAGGTACAGGATTAGAAACTGACCATTGCCATTGTCCTTACTGCGAATATGAAGGTAATGAAAATACTTTTTGGACTCAGGCTCAGTTGGAATATGCTAAAAGTATCGCAATGCAACAGGCATTTGACAAAATTCTCAAGCCACAACTAGACAAACTGACAGACTTATTCAAACAACTTGAAAGTAGTTCAAGAAATAGCTTAATTCAATTCAAAGTAAAAACCACAGGAAACAATATTAGATTTCCTATCAAATACTACACTGAGAGTGAATTAGAAACAAATTTGACTTGCGATAGTTGCGGGCTAGAATTTGCGATTTATGGTGTGTTTTCAAATTGTCCGGATTGCAATAAGACTAATGCATTTCTGATTTATGAAAAATCTCTAGAAGTTATTAAAAAGAAACTTGATATTTTCTCTAAACCCGAAATACCAGATGATATTGTTGAAATTTCCTTAAGCTCAATTCTCACTTCAGGAATTTCAGCGTTTGATGGATTAGGTAAAGAATTAAGAAATAAGAAACCTGAGCATTATCCTTCAAAACCAAAAAATCTATTTCAGAACCTGTATATTTTAAATGAAAAAATGGATAATTTCATTTCAGACAAACATTCTGATTTCAGGGGACTTATAAAGTTCTTTCAAATCCGACACGTTTTTGAACATAATATGGGAGTTGTAGATTCTGATTGCGTAAATAAAGTACCTGAATTAAGTCATTTGATTGGAAGAAAGTATAAATTGGCCATTTCTGAATTAGAGAAATTCATCGAACTAATGACCGAATTAGGAACTGTGATTAAAGAAAATTATAATGCTTAAACTACACACACCCATGGTATAGTGCATGAGGGTTACAGAGGTTTGTGAGCGTTTGTGGCTCGCAAAAATGGTTGGTATACCCTGATAGGAAATCACCTCGTAATCCCGCACAACATCATATCATAAAACGTTGCACAACAGCTGGAAAACCAATAAAATTGAATAAAAATAAATGATAATATGTCAAATTACATAGACGGATTTGTATTTCCAGTTCCACTAATTCACCTGAAGGAATACAAGAGTTGAATCGTTGAATCGTTGAATCGTTGAAATGTTTAGTGATTAGTGAAAAGTGGAAAGTCTAAAGTGCAAAGTGAAAAGTCAATCTGTCTGTATTGAATATATGGTAAAAACATTCGTCAATAAACGAGTTATTGGTAATGCTTAATGACGTTTTTTCTAATAATTTTCATGAATTCTTGCTTTTAGTTACCTAATTAGCTAACTTTGTGTTGTGAGTGATATATTTATCAGGCAGGTTGTTTATTATAAAGACTATTACCTGGACTTTTTTGAAACCCTGAAACCTGAGGTTAAAAAGAAGTTCAACTGGACTTTACAATTAATAGCAACATTGGATCGAATACCTGAGAAATATTTCAAGCACATAACAGGAAGCAGTGGTTTATATGAAATTCGTGTAGAAGTAGGGTCTGACATCTATAGAGTGTTCAGTTTCTTTGATCAAGGGAAGATCATAGTACTTGTTAATGGATTTCAAAAGAAAACACAAACGACTCCTGCTCATGAGCGGGACCTTGCTGAATAATTAAAAAAAGAATATTACAATGAAAAAGACAAGTAACATAACTTCATTCTCGGAACACCTTGACCAACAATATGGGAAAAGAGGAACAAAGAAAAGAGAAAAATATGAGCAGGAATTTGAAGCATTTAAACTAGGTGCAATGTTACAGGGCATGCGTAAAGAATTGGGTATGACACAAGAACAGTTGGCAGCGAAATGCGGAACAACCAAAACATATATTTCCAGAATTGAAAATGATGCTAGCGATATACGCCTTTCAACATTGATGCGCATCATTAATGAAGGTTTTGGTGGCCATTTAAGGCTCAGTGTTGACATATAAAATCTCATTGAAGCACAACCAATAATATGCGCCTTAAGCTATTCCGCCATTTTCATTAAACGAATACTCCGTTTAACGTAGAAAGTTTTATCTTGGTTGAAACATTTCGCTTACGCAAGCGGCAACAGCATAAGGCGCTAAAACGTTGTGCAACAGCTGAAAAACCAACAAAAAATTGAATAAAAACAAATGATGATATGTCAAATTACATAGACGGATTTGTACTTCCAGTTCCACGAATCCACCTGAATGAATACAAGAGTGTGGCTGAAAAAGTAGCTGAAATTTGGAAAGAATATGGTGCACTTGCTTACTTTGAGTATGTCGGAGATGATTTGAAATTGGAAGGTACACGTTCTTTCATTGAAGTAGTGGATTTGAAAGAAGATGAAGTCATTGTATTTGGATGGGTTTTGTTTCCTTCGAGAGAAACTCGTGATGTAGCAAACAAACAAGTTCCCAACGACCCAAGAATGACAGAATTGGTTACTCCATTGACCAAATCTACAAAATTGATATTTGATGCCAGTCGTATGGTTTATGGAGGATTCCAACCACTTGTTCAATCCTCCTGGACAAAAAAGTAGTATATTTGAAATTCAGTTCTTTGTATAAAGTATAGTGATTTAAAACCCCAACTGCGGGTAGCTGTAAACTCCATCATGACCAAAACAACTAACATCTAAATGAAAGAATTATGAAAACCAATCTCCTTTTTACTTTTATCATCCTTTGTTTTTTAACAAGCGCTTCGGCTCAAACAAACACCCAGATTGCATGGGACAAATGGGGAGTTCCACATATTACAGCAAACACAGTGGAGGAATTGTTTTTTGCTCAAGGCTGGGCTCAAATGCATAATCATGCCAATCTCATTGCAGAACTGTATGGAAGCTCCAGAGGAAAGGGGGCTGAATATTGGGGGCAGGAGAAATTCGAAAATGACAGGCTTATCCATACACTGGGTTTTGATGCATTGGCCGATGATTGGGAAAAAATACAAGACCCTGAAATCAAAACCATTTATACAGCTTTTGTAAAAGGATTGAATGCTTACGCAGAAGCACATCCGGAGGCCATCGATGAAGAAAATAAAGTAGTACTTCCATTAACTACTAAGGATGTGAATATGCATGGTTTGTATGTCATTTTTACGCGATTCATTGGCGGACAAGATCTGGGACGTGTCCAGCAATGGCCAGATATGGGTTCAAATACGTATGCCATTGCACCAAAGCGCTCCGCTTCAGGCAATGCCATGCTGGTTCAAAATCCGCATTTGCCCTGGTGGCAGGAATTTTTGTTTTTTGAGTCTCATTTAATCTTAAATGGAAAAAACATGTATGGTTCAACCCTTGTCGGTTTCCCCGGAATATCCATAGGTTTTAATGAGTACCTGGGCTGGAGTCATACAGACAATACCATTGACAATGCCGATACCTACGAATTAGAACTGAAAGATGGAGGCTATGTATTGGATGGAGAGAGAAAAGAGTTTGAAGCTTCATCAAAAACAATCAGAATAAAACAAGAGGATGGTACGATGATCGACCAGGACATTCCGATTATGAAAACGGTTCACGGTCCGGTAGTCCATAATAAGGAAGATAAAATACTGGCATTGCGTATGGTGGGTTTGGACAGGCCAAATATGTTTTTACAATGGTGGCGAATGATCAACAGCACCACTTTCGATGAATTTGAATCGGCTTTAAAAATGGCACAAATTCCATTTTGGAATGTGATGTATGCCGATAAATCAGGAGAAATTTTCTATCTGTTCAATGGTTTAGTCCCCAGGCGAACCGAAGATGCCTGGTCTTACTGGGATCGTATCATTCCCGGTGGCAAATCCGCTGATGTATGGAAAGAAGTTCACCATTATGCCGATCTGCCCAAAGTGAGAAACCCGGAAAACGGATGGCTGCAAAACGCCAATGACCCGCCATGGACAAGCACCATACCGATGTCTTTAGACCCTGACGATTATCCGGGATACATGGCACCACAGGGTATGCCATTCAGGCCTCAACGTTCGGCAAAAATGCTCATCGAGGACGAATCCATCTCCTTTGATGAATTGGTGGATTACAAACACTCGACCCAATTGGAATTCGCAGACAGAATTTTAGACGATTTAATTGCGGCTATAGATGCGTCGGATTCCGAGAATGCTAAAAAGGCTAAAGTGGTATTGGAAAATTGGGACAGAGCATCGGATGCAGATAGTAAAGGCACGCTTTTATTTTATCGCTGGGCTCAAAAATTTAACGTCTGGGATACATCCAATTACGTAACGCAATGGAGTAGGGATATGCCTGTGACTACACCAGATGGATTGGCAGATCCCCATCGGGCAGTTCAACTACTGGAAGAAACGGTAACCGAAATGGAAGCAAAATATGGAAGATTAGACGTTGCCTGGGGAGAATATTACAGAATAAACTACAATGGCATAGATTTACCTGCCAATGGCATGGATGGATCTATGGGTGTTTTTCGCGTTGCCTGGCCAGGCTGGTCTGATGAAAACCATATGTATGTAGGTGGTGGAGATTCCTGGGTCGGTGTCATTGAGTTCGGCGATACGATAAAAGCAAAAGTCTTATTGTCTTACGGTAATGCCACTCAAAAAGATTCCCCTCATAATGGCGATCAGTTGGAATTATTTTCTAAAAAACAACTTCGCAATGCCTGGTTTTCAAGAGCTGATGTGGAATCCAATACGGTGCGGGTAGAGGTGATTGATGGTGAGGGGTTTAGGGAAAAGTGAAACTAAAACTAAGACTAAGACTAAGACTAAAACTAAAACTAGAGAGTTTAGAGAGTTTAGAGGGTTTAGAGAGTTGAATCGTTGAATCGTTGAAATGTTTAGTGATTAGTGAAAAGTGGAAAGTTGAAAGTTGAAAGTGAAAAGTTGAAAGTGAAAAGTAAAAAAAATAGAAGTATAGAAGTTGAGGTGTTGAGAAGTGTAGAAGTTTATAGAGTTTAGGTAGTTTATGGAGTTTAGAGAGTTTAGAGAGTTGAATCTTATATGTGTTGAGTCGTGTAAGGGTCTATATCAATAGCCTCGGGCTTTAGCCCGTGGTTTCTTGGTTGATTCCATATACGGGCTTTAGCCCAAAGTGTCCCATGTGAAACGTAAGATCATCTCTAAATTGATGAAGGATAGTTTTACACAGTTATGTATAAGAAAGTTTAAGGAGTTTAGAGGGTTTAGAGAGTTTAGAGGGTTGAATCTTTGAATCGTTGAATTGTAATGTTTAGCAAAAAGCTTAATGTATAGAAGTATAGAAGTTGAGGAGTTGAGAAGTGAAAAGTGTAATTGCTAATAACGAAATGCGAATTACGAATTACGAGATGTCAATTATGAAAAAAATGAGAGACTTTATGAGAACATTGTATACCATGTTAGATTCGTCTACCGACAGACTCCATTAGGTATACTCGATCGTTAGGCTTTATGCCTCCTCACCAGCACCATTTCGGTTTACGATCAAATTTTATATATCATACGCAACACAAAATCACTGTACCTCTTTGTGATATTTTTGTGACTTTGAGCCTTAGTGGCTATTTAACTCTAAACGTTGATTTGTGTTACTTTATAAAAGTTAGATATATGATATAAACATTCACAAACGAATTATGTGCAATCGAAAAACATAATTAAAAGAGAATATGTTCACTAAAAAATATGATATTGTGCTATTCGATTTTGTAGGGCTAATGATTGCTTTGCCTTTCCCTTCTTGTTTTCTGATTGTATGTATTACCTGCTTGTCGAGGTCTCATGACCACCAATGACAGCAAAGCAAATTAACGCGCGAAGCGCAAATGACCACTAATGACAGCGAAGCAAATGACAGCGAAGGAAAAAATGATATCTACGAGTTGAAAGTATCCAGTTAGTTAAATTGAAAGTTGCATTATTAAGCAACATTGATTATCTTTGCTAAAAGGAGTTTGGATGCCTTGTATAAAAATTATAGATTCCATAAAGATTTACATTTATGCCAGGGACCATTATCCACCACATTTTCATGCAATAGTTGCTGAACATGAAGAATTGATTGTGATTTCTGACTTTTCGACGTATTCCGGGTCAATACCTGGAACACAACGAAAGAAAGTAATTGGCTGGGCTTCATCCAATCGAGAATTCTTAAGATCTGAATGGGATAGAGTCAACAAATAAATAAAAGATGAGAACAGTTAAGCGAATTCTTAAAATTCACGAAATAGATGGCTTTAAAGTATTCTGTTTATTTAACAATGGTGAATCACGAATGATTGATTTCGTCAAGGTCTTCGATAAATGGAAAGTAAAGCAGGGTGATTTAGAGTATCGTTTGTACAAATCTGAAGAGGAGTTTGCTAAAGTGGAGGTAGTAGATGGGACCTTAGCTTGGAAAAATATTGAGATAAAGGGAAGGAATGATGCAGGAGAAGAAGTAATTTACCATTATGATCTTGATCCTATCGTACTTTACGAACTCAGTGAATTGGATGAATCCAGGCAGGTGGAAATCGGATTAATGATCAAACAGGCAAGAAACCAAATGGGGCTTACGCAGGAACAACTAGCCGAAAGAAGTGGAACCTCAAAACACCACATTTCAAGACTCGAAAATAATAGAACGGGTATTGAGCTTGCAACACTCATAAAAATCATAGAAGGAGGACTGGGAAAGAAAGTGAAAATAAGTATACAATAGGGGTGGACTGAGGGACTTTAGAACAAACAACTTATGACTGCCATGTCAAGGTAAAGTGAAAAGTATAAAGTAAAAAGTGAAATGCTGAATTACGAATTTTAATCAATTACGAATTACGAATTACGAGATTGGAAAAAGTGACAAATAACTTCGTCAATCTGAATATTAGAGAGAGATATGATAGAAACAATCGTCAATAAACGAGTTGGGCATTATGCTTGCTCATCAGTAACTATTTTGGTTTATGATCGAATTTTATGTACTTTAAATTGAATGTACCGGGAAATAAGAATGATAATCACATGAAAATAGATTAACATAAAAAATAAAACATTCCTTTAAATTTTCCATATATTTACCAAGATGAATAATAAAAGATTATGGACAAATCAGTAAGAGTTAAAAACATTTTATCTCAAATCAGGAGACTGGATTACGAAGCCAGGCTATATCTGATAGAAATGATGATTAAGCAATTAAGAAATAATAAAGAAGAGGTTAAGCCCACCAAACATCATTTGACTGAATTAAACTCCCTCGGCTCTGAAATATGGAAAGATGTTGATATTGACCATTATGTTCAACAAGAAAGACAATGGGATTGAAAAAGAAGTTATTAAATAAGACTCTTTTCATTGACACTGCTCCTTTTATTTACTTTATTGAAGGCCATTCCCAGTACCAGAATAATCTTTTGGAAATATTTGAAGCAAATGAAAATGGAAAAATACTCTTCCAGACTTCTACATTGACCTTATTAGAGGTTTTAGTCCAACCAATGAGATTAAATCAATATGCTCTGGCTGAACAATATGAAGAAATCTTAACGACTTCAGCACATATTGACATTTATGACATTGACATAGAAATTTCAAAACGAGCAGCCAAATTACGGGCAGACTATAATTTAAAAACTCCAGACGCAATTCAGATCGCTACAGGAATTGAGAAAAAAGCAGATTTCTTCATGACAAATGACCTTGACCTTAAAAGAGTATCGGAAATCGAAATATTGATACTTGGGGAACTCTGAAAGAACGGCACAAATACCCAACACTGGGCAAGCGGAAAAGGCGAACTTGTGCTTGACAAAAGTTCATCGATATTATTTATTTTTAGTAGCGGGGGACAGTGGAGTGGTTATAAAACTGCCATTCCGCCTGTCTAGGGAACGTTATAGTTTGCATTAGATTTCTGCTAAAAGAATCCATCTGCACTAAATTTAGCCAAAGAATAGTTTAAATTTGTATCCAATTAGATACACTAGAGGACAAAACGACTCAACAAAAAGGCATTAAGAAAGCTAAAGAAATCTGGAAAAAATTACATAATTAAAAAATGGAAACTTCAAATTTTGACATATCGGACTATTTAGACAGCAAGGAGATGATTGCAGAATATCTCAACACTGTGCTTGAAGAAGGAGACAATTCAGATATTATTAATGCAATTGGACATATTGCAAAAGCCATCGGAATGACTAAAATTGCAGAAGAAACCGGTTTGAGTAGACCGAGTTTATACAAAGCCTTATCTGACGGAGCAAAACCCCAATTTGCGACAATTATGAAAGTCTTAAAAGCAATTGGTGGACAAATTCAAGTGCATCCAACGTCTTCCTGACGTGTTCAGTGAAAAGTAAAAAGTGGAAAGTGGAAAGTGAAATGCAGAATTACGAATTACGTTTTCATCAATTATGAATTACGATATGTCATTATGAATTGAAAATAATTTCATCAATCTGACTATATTGGTTAGAAATATGATAGAAACAATTTTCAATAAGCGAGTTAGGAACAAAAAATAGATAGAAATGAAATCAGTAACAACAAGTTTAAAAGTATTCGGTATCTATATGATACTCATTCCTGGAATTGGGCTGATGACGGTTCCTGATTTTATGCTTGACTTATTCAAGTTAAGTTATGGGGAAGAATTATGGATGGCTAGAATGGTAGGACTCCTCGCATTTATAATCGGGGTTTTTGATTTTTCTATTGCAAAATATGAACTTAGTAAGCTTTACAACTTGACTGTATTGCTTAGATATTTCGCAGCTTTATTTATGATTGGATTATGGTTAAAAGGTGAAGTTGAGATTATGATCCTTTTGTTTGCAGCTATTGATGTCGCTGGTGCATTATGGACCATGTTAGCCTTTAAAAATACTGTTCATAATAAAATCTAAAACCAATTAAAACTGGCTTTAGTCGAACCGTTAGGCATTATGCCTCCTCACCAGCAACCATTTCGGTTTACGATCGAATTTTATATATCATACGCAACACAAAATCACCGTACCTCTTTGTGATATTTTTGTGACTTTGAGCCTTAGTGGCTATTTAACTCCAGACGTTGATTTGTGTTCCCTTATAAAAGTTAGTTATATGATATAAACAATCATAAACGAATTATATGCAATCAAAAATCATAATTAAAAGTGAATACGTTCACTGAATATTATTATATTGTGCTAAAAAGGAATGATTTCAAGAACATTGACAGAGACAATCAGAAAAAAAGTAGGGAAAGGCAAAGCAATAATGGTCATTGGACCTCGACAAGTAGGTAAGACAACACTAATCCTAAATGAACTACATAATCAGAATGTTGCTTTCTTCGATGGGGACGACCCAACTGTACGTTCTTTGTTGGATTCTGCTAATACTGAAAAGATAAGAAGTCTAATCGGGAATAGAAAGATCGTATTTATAGACGAAGCTCAGCGAATTAATGGTATTGGTATCACACTAAAAATTATCACCGATCAATTTAAAGATGTTCAATTATGGATAAGTGGTTCTTCTTCTTTCACCTTATCTCATGAACTAAATGAACCCTTGACAGGAAGAAAGTGGCAGTACCAAATGTATCCTGTTACCTGGGAAGAATTCCAGAATCATGTAGGATATTTAAAAGCGGAACAATCTTTAGAAAATCGACTCATCTACGGATTTTACCCGGATGTGCTTAATAATCCAGGTGAAGAAAAAGAAATTCTTAAAAATTTAGTCGATAGTTATTTATACCGGGATATCCTTTCATATGCTGAAATCAGAAAACCAGAAGTTTTAGAAAAACTTGTTCAGGCATTAGCCTTACAAATCGGAAGTGAGGTGAATTATAACGAATTATCTAAAATAGTTGGAGTTGATAAAAATACCATACAAAGATATATAATCATCCTTGAAAAAGGATATGTAATATTTAAACTACCTGGTTTTAGTTCGAATATCAGAAACGAAATTAAGAAGAATAAAAAAATATATTTCTACGATAATGGAATTAGAAACATGATTATCGGTAATTTTAGTGATATCAACTTACGTCAGGATAAAGGTGAATTATGGGAAAATTTTCTAATTTCCGAAAGATTAAAGCAAAATGAATATAAAATGACACTTGCTAAGTCATATTTTTGGAGAACTACACAACAACAAGAGATAGACTATGTCGAAGAAATAAATCAGAAAATCTTTGGCTATGAATTCAAATGGAATCCAAAGAAAAAGATCAAACTTTCCAAAACTTTTGTAGAAAAGTATAAAGCTGAAGAAAAATTGATTAACAAAGAAAATTTCAGAGAATTTGTAATAATAAAATAAAAAGCACCAATAACAATGTGCAAAAAGGCAATAGCCTTCATACGTCGGCTGCTGCATAGAGTTTAGAGAGTTTAGAAAGTTGAATCGTTGAATCGTTGAAATGTTTAGTGAAAAGTGGAAAGTAAAAAGTGAAAAGTGTAGACAAATAATTTCTATTAATATGACTATTTTGAATTATCAAGAAAACGAGCAAAGTGAATAAAAAAGAAATTGAAAAGCTATTTTTATCAAGAAACCCAGCTCTTACCCTTGGGAATCTAACTGAATGATCGTTGTAGACACCACAGCCATCAGCAATCTAATTCAGATTCAGTATGAAAACACAGAGAAACACTCTTTGTGATACCTTTGTGACTTTGAGCCTTGGTGGCTATTTTGCTCTTGACGTTATTTTGAGTTATTGGATAAGTTATCCCTCCACCAAGGCACACACATAAAGGAAACACTAAGTTGATTAAAATTTTGAATCTAGATTTTGTAATACCCATACGGAAAAAGTTTCCATATAATTCAACTTTTATTTACCTTTGTTCTGTTAAATGAATTTAAAATTGAATGAATAAAAATTTTGAAGTTATTTTCCTTGAACAAGCACTTGAGTTTTTAGACGGATTGGATTTAAAAGCAAGACAGAAAATATACTACAACATTGATAAAGCTAAACTTGGACTTGACCCCAAATTATTTAAAAAATTAACTGATGAAATTTGGGAATTTAGAACAAAATATAGCGGACTACAATATCGACTCTTTGCTTTTTGGGACAGAACTGACAATACAGAAACGCTTGTGATTTCAACTCATGGAATGGTTAAAAAAGTAGATAAGGTTCCAAAATTTGAAATTGAAAAAGCGGATCGAATTAGAAAAACATATTTTGAAAAATAGAATCTATGGAAACAAAAAATAAAAAAATAAAAATGATGACGCTTGACCAATTAAAGGATAGAGATATTGGAAAAATCGGATCACCTGAACGAGATAGATATGAATTTGATTTACGGATGGAAGTTCTTGGAGAAATGATAAAATCAGTTAGAAAAGAACGTAAACTTACACAAGAACAACTTGGAGAATTAATTGGAGTTCAAAAGTCACAAATTTCAAAATTAGAACGAAACACAAAGAATGTAACTATTGAAACCATTTTGAAAGTTTTCAGGGCTTTAAAAGCAAACGTGAAATTTAGCGTGGAAATGAACCAATCTGAATTTAGGGTATTGTGAAAGAAGTCTTATTTTTTCCTTTGAGTCCTTAGAAAAATACTATATATGACCAAAATAGTAGCCCTAATACAATTAAGAAAAGAATACTACAAGGATAAAAATAATTAAAATGAAAAACACCACAGATTTTGAAGATATCCTTATAGAAAAATACGGAAATATAGGAACTGAAAGTCGTGATAAATATGATGCGGACTCACTTGCTTTCCGTCTTGGAATCATGTTAAAAGAAGCCCGAAAAGAGGCAAACCTGACCCTGGAAGAACTTGCCGAACGAACGGGAACGAAAAAAAGTTATATTTCCAGAATTGAACGGGGGTTGAGCGATATCCAGGTTTCGACCTATTACAAATTGATTGAAATCGGACTTGGCAAACACCTGAATATTGAAATAACTTAAAAAAAGATTATGGGTAAAATGGTTAAGTAATCTTCCATGTAACCTGGCACGATAAAGGAGCTATTGGATGTGGAAAATTGAGGCTACAAACTTCGACAATCTGACTATATTGAGAGATTTATGATAAAGTCATTCGTCAATATTCAAGTTGAGACTCATTTTATAATCCATCACATATGAAAAATAAATTAATCAGTACCATAGCTATATTAATTATGCTAGGAGCTTGCCAGGAAAAAAATGAAGAACTTCAAACAATCCTCTCTGGTATTTTGCCTGACTTAAAGAATGAAACCATTATTTTAGTCCCTGTTGAAGAGTACTTCCCCGGCCTGGAAAACAAGGATACATATCAGACTGTCAAGACGGATAGCTTAGGCAGGTACAAGTTTATCTTTACAACTTCAATCTCAAATTTCTATCAAATTACCAATAATAATTTTCTTCAGTTAAAAGCGGATATTTACTTAGAACCTGGAGATTCCTTATTTATCGAGCAATCATCATGGTCTGAACCTACATTCTTTATTAAGATTAGTGGGAAAGGAAGCGAAAAACTTAAACATTTAGAAAATGATAATTCCATTTTCGTAAAAGATAAATCATTTTATGATAAAACCATGAGCGACTATTTTTCTACTGAAGTTGATTTCAAGAGATTTATAGACAGCATTCATTTTATAAGAGTCAATGCCCTGGCTTCAATCAAGGATATTCCTGATGTAGTCAGAAAGCACCTTTTAAACACATTAAATGCTGAAAGAGCAGAATTACTTTTGGAACATTTGGAAAGAAGGAACTATTATATCAAAGAAGAATTTGACTACTTTTATCCTGACGAGAATTACTTCCATTTTCTTGACAGCATTGATTTCTATAATGACTTTCCAAACACTTCTGCGGCTAAATCTTTTACAAGTGATTACTTGAATTATCAGGCCCGACAAGCTTTTAAAACTAAAACTGAAGAGGAATGGTGGGAGGAAAACTTGAGATGGAAATTTGGTTTTATTTCCGATCAACCCATATCCTTATGGACAGATATACTAGCGTTAACTACTATAAAAGACTATTCTTTTGGGCTTATGTATGATGATTTTTTTACTGAGTTGCGACTATTTGAAAACAATATTAACAACTTGTTTTCGAGTGAAACAAATCGAAGGTTATTTGAGGTCAATATTATGCCCTTCAAGAACTTAGCACTTGGAAGCCCGGCACCTGACTTTGAATTACCAGATTCGAGTGGTGTTGTCCATAGACTAAGCGACTTTAAAGGTAAAATTGTTTATATTGATTTTTGGGGTACATGGTGCTATCCTTGTATACAGGAAATACCGGATGCTCTGATACTCCAAGAAAAATATAAAAATGAACCGGTCATTTTTCTTTATGTAGCACTAGAATATGATAGTGAAGATATTAATAATTGGAAAGAGTTTATAGCGGGAAAAAATAAGAGATTCGGAAAACTTCTTAATAATAAACCGTTTCCTGGAGTACATTTAGTTGCAGAAAAACAATTTAGAAATGAATCCATTAGTGCCTACAAATTAAATTTTGCTCCAACTCATGTTCTAATTGATCAAAATGGGAATATAGTTAAAGCGAGAGCAAAAAGTTCCACAGATATTCATGAAGAAATGGATGAATTGCTTAAAGCAATTAAAGTACAATGAAAACGAGCCATCAAATAACAACGTTAAAATGTTTAGACATTTATGTCTCATAACGTCAGCACTGCATAGGAGCTTAAGTGTTAGGTAAAAAAATTAACTTAAAAGTGAAATAAAAATTTGATTAATTAAGTTATAAGTGAATACATTTGAGCTCGAAATAGGGTATGATGAAGAATTTCAAACGACGAAAGATATCTTCTTAATTTTGATGGAACGAAAGAAAAAATACTCTAAAATAATGAGAAGTAAAACAGTAGATAAATTGCTAAAGAGCACCCCAAAAGATATAGAAATCTTTGTGGATTTATATGCTGACATAGTGGTTCGCATCAACCAACTGCTGAATGAAAAACAAATTTCAAGAAAGGAATTGGCTCAGAGATTAGAAAAAAAGCCATCCGAGATTTCTAAATGGTTAAATGGTGAGCACAATTTTACACTTCGTTCATTAGCAAAATTGTCGGCTGAATTGGGTGAGCCTTTATTACAGGTACCTGTGAGATAAACCAAAAAGGCAATGATTACAGATTAGTGGTTGCGGTTGATTATGAATTTCAAGTGTTTTCATAAGGTTTATTGGTACTCACAAACAATATGATAAAATTGAGGCTAAAGCGATTTGATTATGAATATACGACCCATTAAAACAGAGCAAGATTACAACACTGCCTTAAACAGGATTGAAGAGTTATGGGGAGCTAAAAAAGATACTCCTGAAGGTGATGAATTAGATTTATTGGTTACCATTGTTGAATCATATGAGATGAAACATTATCCGATTGCGCCACCTGACCCTATTGATGCCATTAAATTTCGCATGGAGCAAATGGGAATGACCAATGCTGATATGGTCAAATATCTTGGTAGTCAGAGTCGGGTAAGTGAGGTGCTAAATAGAAAGAGAAATTTGACTTTGGGCATGATAAAATCACTGTACAAAGAATTAAAAATACCAGCAGAGATTTTATTAGCTTGAAATCTTCACACTATAATGATGAAGTTTTTACTTTCGAATGATAAAAAAATCTGGATTTAAAGTCAGGTTATCAGTAAGATAAAAAGGCTTTATTTTGGGGTGTGGGCAAAAGAAAAAATTGACTCAAAGCTCTATCCATTAAATATGAACTGATAAAATGTAAAGACGATGAAACAGATTCTCATTATGCTTATGATTTGTATGTCGACAAATCTATTCTCACAAACAGTTGCAAATTCAGTTTTGACGAAAAAGGTTTTAAGTGATTATCAATTCCATGAAGGAGACAAACTAAAGTTGAACCAACTTGCATATACAATGAAACATGAAGTACCGGATTACCAGCAAGTTAAACCGGCAAAATCAACTTCTACTTTTGCATTGATCCTCAGTAGTGTGGGTGGCTTTTTGGTGGGTTGGCCTATCGGGACAGCCATTGCAGGCGGAGACCCAAATTGGACACTGGCAGCTATTGGAGCAGGATTAATAGTAATCTCCATTCCATTTTATCAAAGTGCCAAAAGTAAAGCAAGACAAGGAATAAATACATCTGATGGAGAATTACAAACCAGTTCAATTTGGGATAAAAGTGAATTGAATTTTTCAGTGACGGGAAACGGAATTGGCCTGGTATTGAGTTTTTAAACTATTACCTCATAATGTAGAACTTATGCAATTGCAAGTCCAGATTGTACTACATCCCTGGCGACAGAAAATCCACCCCGGTATTCGACAGATCAAGAATGGTTATGGTGGCTAGATTGTTGGTTGCAGGCGGAATATTGATGGTCGCCTGTATGAGAAACCTAAGTGAACTGATGAGAGGTGCAAGGTGTTATTGCGAGTAACCGATGATTAGATTGAATTTTGTGCAACATATATATTCACATCTCTTTAGAAAAACAATGAACTACAACTAAAATTGATGGATCCAAAAATTAATTCTTTTTTAATTATCCTTATCATTCTGATGATGTCTTGTAAGAATCAGAATAATGAAAATGTATTGCCCCATTCTGACCAGAATGAAATCATTGGAAAGGAAAAACAAGAATCTAAAGCAGAGGTAGCCAAAATAGATAAGATAAACATTATTGAGCAATTACAAGGAAAATGGAAAGAGAAAGAATATCCATATCGTACAGCAGAATTTGTGAGTTCGACCGTTAAATTTGTTGAAGAAGGGACAGAAAGCACACCAAAATTTGAAAAATTTGAGGTTTCCGCTGATTGCCCATTCAATAATAATAATATAAGAAATCTTATATCAAGTGATATCATTTTAACATTGCCGGAAACCAGGAGATGTGAGAAACTGAAGGTCTCTGGTGACACACTGATCCTTAGTGGATATTCAACCAATACCATTGAGGATTATAACATCATATATCTAAAATTAAAATAGTATATTTATAATTAAGTACATTATTACATAATACATTGCACTACATCGTTTATCCCAAATGCCGGGTTTTCGCGACAAATGGTAATTTAACTTCCTACTATGACCACTATAAAACAAAAACTTTACGATTTAATAGAAAAGATTGGCAATGAGTCTATTTTAAATCAAGCGTATGAATTAATTTATAAAAAAAGCTCATCCAAAGAGGGTGATTTATGGAGTAAATTGACTGAAGAACAGCAAAGCGAAGTCTTACTTAGTTTAGAAGAAGGTACTGACCATAATAATTTAATCACTCAAGAAGAAGTAAAAAGGAATCATAAAAAATGGCTCTAAAGATTTTTTGGACTAAAAGAGCATTAAATAGTTTCGAAAATATACTTAATTACATTGAGAAAGAATTTGGCGAACCAGCAACCAAATCTTTTGCTATTAAAGTTCATAACTCAGCCATAACCCCCAAAGCTTTGGGGGTTAAATATGAATAGCACCGGGTTTCAACCCGGTGTTATTTGATAAATCAGCAATTGTTTTGGCGGGATTTTTGCCAAGATGAAGCTTATTGTCCCTGAATAGGGGGCAAATTTGTCTGATCGATAGCAAAAATCATGACAAAACAACTCATTTATACCAGATGCTTAGTAGTTACAAAACAAGAATATTTTGAAAATAAAAAAGGAAGTAAATCATGAAAACTATAAAAGACGCTATGACATTTGATGAATTATTGGACATCAAGTATGGAAAATCAGCAACTCCCGCAAGAGATGAATTTGAAGCTAAATCCAAGGCATTTCTAGTAGGGGAATTAATTAAAGAAGCAAGAAAGGAAGCACATTTAACTCAAGACGATTTAGCAAAAAGAACTGGAACTAAAAAAAGTTATATATCCAGAATTGAAAATGGTAAGATTGATATTCAAATCTCGACACTTTTTAAAATATTTGAGGAAGGACTTGGCAAAAGATTAAAATTGACAATTTTATAAAATTCAGGTTATCAAATTCCGGATTGTAACTAAAATTGATGGATCCAAAAATTAATTCTTTTTTAATTATTCTTATGGTTCTGATGATGTCATGTAAGAATCAGAATAATGAAAATGTATTGCCCCATTCTGACCAGAATGAAATCAATGAAAATGAAAAACAAGAACCTAAAGCGGAGGAAGCCAAAATAGATAAGATTAACATTACTGAACAATTACAAGGAAAATGGAAAGAGATAGAATATCCATATCGTACAGTAGATTTTGTGAGTTCGACCGTTAAATTTGTTGAAGAAGGGACAGAAAGCACACCAAAATTTGAAAAATTTGAGGTTTCCGCTGATTGCCCATTCAATAATAATAACATAAGAAATCTTTCTTCAAGTGATATCATTTTAACATTGCCGGAAAACAGGAGATGTGAGAAACTGAAGGCCTCTGGTGATACACTGACCCTTAGTGGGTATTCAACCAATACCAATGAGGATTATAACATCATGTATCTAAAATTAAAATAGTGTATTTATCATTAGTGTTTTTAATATTAATGTTGCAAATCCTCACAACGTATTTACTACTTTTGCCATAGGTAGATTTGAATTAAAAATCTTTAACTTCTTTATAACGACTTATTTAAAAATTTTGAACCGAATTTTTTGCACCAGAACATTATGCTCGACCAATTGTAAAAAAATTTAAGATACTTTGTGTCGTAAAAGAGAAACTTTTAACTTTATTGATTCGTATTAATTTTGTGGAATACTTTAATATCGAGTTTTTACCGGAGGCATTGGACTTTTTAGACCAAATACCTCTTAAAGCAAAAGATAAAATCATCTTTAACATGGCGGTGGCTCGATCAAAAAAAGATCCAAAAATATTCAAACAATTACTGGATGGAATTTGGTATTTTAGAACACAATATTTTGGGAACCACTATAGAATATTTGCTTTTTGGGATAAAACAGATAATAAAAACACCTTAGTCATTGCAACACATGGAATTGTCAAAAAGAGTGGTAAACCCGAAAAATCCGAAATTATAAAGACCAAAAATATTAGGACAAAGTATTTTGAAAATAAAAAATAGAGAAATGAAAACAACAAGTTTTGATGAAGTCTTAGATTTGCACATTGGGAAACTGGGTACCCAAAAACGAGATCAATTTGAGCAAGAACTAAAGTTAGAGCTTTTAGGGGACGCTATCAGGAAGGCACGAAAGGCAAAAAACCTTACACAGCAACAACTTGGTGATCTTGTAGGTGTACAAAAATCACAAATTGCAAAAATCGAAAACTCAACAACAGATGCTCGATTTTCAACTGTTATAAAGGTTTTCAAGGCCTTACAAGCGAAAGTAAACTTTACGGTAGAACTTAACGATCAAAAATTGATGGTAAGTGAATAAAAAGGCAAGATCATAATCCAATTCTGTTCCTTAATAAGACTCAAAGCATAATCCAGGTGTTGTTGGAAATTAGCATCCTACTGAATTATAGCTGTATTTGCGACTGAGCCTATTTAGGAGACCAGGAAAAAAAATATACCCTTCCATAAAAATAATCTTGAAATATTTTCCCTAACTTTGCGTTTGCTTCTAACAATGAGAAAACTGATAGTCACATTAATGCTTCTTTTATATGTAATACCAAACTTTGGTATCAATATAACAGTGCATTACTGTGGTGGTAAATTTTCTTCTCTCTCTTTGGCTGGCACTTCTCCAGAAAATAAATGTGCATGTGGCAACAAAAAAATGAAACAAAATTGTTGCCAGGACAAGGATTTTTTATTGCAGTTTGACGATGTACAAATACAACCTTCACAGAATGTTGTAACCTTTGCTAAATCTTTCAAATTTCCAATGGTCTTGCCTCAAACTGTTCAGTTTGAATATGATTTTTGTCCTTTAACATATAATTCCGATTATTTTCCTCCTCCTCCCAATAATGTAAAGCCTCCGCTTTATCTACTCCATCAGGTATTCCGTATTTGATTTATTGACAACATTAAGTTAGCCGAAACTTGTAATGGTTCGGGTAATTATGTTTTTAATGAATAACACGATGCTTTGCATAGTATTTCACACTCAAGTTGTGATACCCAGGTCAAAAGATTAGCGTCGAAAGGCTTTCGACAGCATAAAATAATAATACAATAATTAATTAAAAAGATTAAAATGAATTTTAAGAATAATATAAATGGATGGGTTGCATCAATCTTTTTTTTGATGTTTTTTATAAAAGGTAATGCCCAAATTTTAAATGTTGAAATCAGAGCAACAGGACTGACTTGTTCAATGTGTTCTAATGCAATATTTAAACAATTAGAATCTATTCCAGAAGTGGACTATGTGGAAACGGATCTAAATACAAATACCTTTATTGCAACACTAAACACAGAGAACAATGTAAGCCCGAAAATATTTAAAGAAAAAATAGAGAAGGCTGGTTTTTTTATAGGCACATTCACTGCAATAGCGACACCTGAAACCATTACCAATGGCTCTTATATATTGCTTAATAACAAGCCTGATAAAGTTTCAAATATAAAATTTCAAGTATTAGATAAAGGCTATGTTACTGAAAAAGAGTATAAAAAATTATCAAAATCATATAAAGAGGTAGCAACCTATGTTGACAATAAGAAAGATAATATTCACATCAAAATTATACATGATTGAGAAATATAATTTTGTTTATAGTGTTCCTTGCTTGTCAAAACGTGTCAGGCCAGGAGTTATTTGTAGTTACAGATCCTGCAAGTAATGTTCCGGCAAACTCTCTTGCAGTCAATGTGATGCAATCACTTTTTAAAGAGCAAATGATAACTGGATACAACTACCACTTTATGCCTGAAGTTACATATGGACTTAACCAAAACCTTATGTTTCGCGGCTCGGCATTCATCAGCAACAGGAGCAATCAACTTTACGCTGAAGGTGGTAGTTTTATGGCAAAATATCGGTTTTATTCTGATGATGATTTGAACTCTCATTTCAGAATGGCAGCTTACGGAAGGTATAGTTTCAACAGAGCTGATATTCACCAGGAACAAATAGAAATATTAGGTCATAATTCTGGCTTTGAAACAGGAATTATAGCTACGAAGTTGATAAAAAAATTAGCAATAAGTTCTTCTGTAAGTTTTGAAAAAGCTTTAGATAACAAACCTGATTTTCCTTTTCCAGATAATTTAGGCGACAATGCAACCAATTATACTTTATCGTTTGGCAGATTGATGTATCCCAAAAAATACACCAGTTTTAAACAGACCAACATAAACCTGATGGTGGAATTTGTAGGGCAAACAATTAACGACTCGGGTAAATCTTATTTAGATGTTGTTCCTGCCATACAATTTATTTTCAATAGTCAGGCAAGATTGGATTTAGCTTATCGTCACGAGTTACACAGTTCAATGATACGTTCAGCTCCTAATGGTTTTTATCTCAATTTATATTATACATTTTTTAATCTTATAAAATGAAAACTGTAACTACTCAGTATAACCCGCAAAGCTTTGGGGGTTAAATATGAATAGCACCCCCAAAGCTTTTGGGGGTGTTACATGACAAAACAAATCATTTGCACCGTCAGGTTGAGAATTAGTAGAGGGGTAGATTTGAGTCAAATTAATTCATCAATCTGATCATTACTTGCATTTGTTAATTAACGGCTGAAAAAACTTCATACATATGACCATATTTCTGATTAGCTCATTGGTAGCCATCATTGTTTCATTTCTTTGCTCCTTGACGGAAGCTACACTTTTGAGTTTAAATAGCGTAAAAATCGAAACAGACAAGCAAAAAGGACTTAAATATGCTTTTGTTCTCGATCAACTAAAGGGGAATATTAATAGACCCATTGCTGCAATTTTGATTTTGAATACCGTTGCTCATACTGGTGGAGCAACCATTGCGGGAAGTGCATTTGACGAAATTTATGGAGATGAATGGATTTGGGTATTTTCAATTGTGTTTACGATTGTTATATTATTCGGAACGGAAATTCTTCCTAAAGTCATTGGCGTAGCATACTCTGAAACTTTATCGAAGTACATTGCTGTTCCGTTAAACCTCACCATTAAGATACTTTATCCGATGATTTATCTAACTGACCTTTTCAATAGGTTGATATTGAAGAAAAAAGTTAAAACTGCAAAATACTCTTTGGAAGACATTCAAACTATTGCCAAAGTTGCTCAGTTAGAAAACATTATTAACAAGGACCAGGAAGATATAATTATTAAAACCTCAAATCTGAAAAGCAGAAAAATAGATGAAGTAATGCTTGCAATTTCACAAGTAATCTATTTTCCGGAGACCATTGGCATTGATGATTATTTCGATTTGGCTGAAAAACATTTGCATACAAGATACCCTGTAAGCAGGACGGATTCACCACAAGATATATTTGGATATTTGAATTTGAAAGAAATAGCTTTACAGCGAGACAATGTATCAATGAGTAGTCTGCAAAAGTACATAAGACCGATTTTGTTCGTAAATAATACGCAAAGTATCATCCAGGTGTTGAAGGATTTAAACACAAAAAGGTATCATTTAGCCATTGTAACCAACGAAAAGGGGGAATTTATTGGAATGGTGACATTAGAAGATATTGTCGAAGAAATTGTAGGTGAAATTTCAGACGAATTTGACAATGAATGAAGAATGAAGGGACATAGCCGGAAACCATAGATGTGAGAAACTGAAGGTTTTAAATCATACACATACACTGTGTAGATTTTCAACCAATACCAATGAGGTTTATAACATCATGTATCTAAAATTAAAATTGTATATTTATCATTAGTGTGCTTTAACTTCCGTGCTTATAGATCATCTCGAAGATCCCAAGTATTAGAAACATTACAAAATCAAGAAGAAAATATTCTCGGATTTGTAATCGTAAAATTAGTAAGTATATGTCGCTGACAACCAGAAAAAGAATCTTAGCCTGGATAATTGACTATGGCATTATTGCTGTATATGCGACTGTCCTTTTTCTATTGACAAATGTCATCATCGAAATTACAAGTTTGAAACCAGCTAATAATCCATATATCGGACAGTTAATTGGTTTTACCACTTTAACTTTACCTGTGATAACCTATTCTTATTTTACAGAAAGAAGTTCGTGGGCAGGCACGGTTGGGAAAAAGCTTCAAAAGCTTACTGTATTGGCAGACCAAAACGACAGTCCAAAGAGTGTATTACTCAGAAATATACTGAAATACCTGCCTTGGGAAATGGCACACACGGGAGTGCATTGGTCGATGTATTATACATCAAATAATATGGAAATACCAATATGGACATGGATAATTTTGATTTCTCCACAAATATTTGTAATTGTGTATTTTGCAAGTATTTTGATAAGTAAAGGAGAAAGTAGTATTTATGATTATTTTTCAAACACAAAAATTGAAATCAAAAAAAATAACGCGATGTATTGATTCAATACCTTCTGTTCATAAATAGAACTTTGAGTGGTTTGTAAAATTTTGTTATCTTGTATATGATATAATGAATGAAATTAGAAAATTAAGTACGATACTCTTTGCTGACATTGTCGGCTATACATCTACCATGCAGGTCGATGAGGCCAAAGCAATCGAATACCTTCAAACATTCAAAAAACTGGTTGAGGATAAAGTACCGGTATATGAGGGACATATCATTCAGTATTTCGGAGATAGTTGTCTGCTTTCATTCGATAGTACCACCATGGGGGTTAAATGTGCCCTTGCCTTGCAACAAGATTTCCTGGAAAGTAATCTCCCCATCAGAATTGGCATGCACCTGGGTGAAGTGGTGTTTACGGAAAACAATGTTTATGGAGATGGCGTCAACATTGCTTCCAGAATTGAATCAATGGGCATTCCAGGCTCGGTGTTATTATCCAGCTCGATTTGGGATCAAATAAAAAATAAAAGTGAATTCCAACTAACTTCATTGGGATCTTACGAATTCAAGAACGTTAAAAAACCAATGGAGGTTTTTGCCCTTAACAATGATGGACTTTCTGTTCCTGTAAAGTCAAAGATCCAGGGGAAATTTAAAGATAAGAAACGACCCAAAAAATTATATTGGACTTTAGGAATATTGGCATTATTACTGGTTTTCTTTTTGGCTATAAATAGCTACAGGGGTTATAAAGGAAAATCAGATGATACACTAACTGGTAAGATTATCAGAAATTCAATTGCGGTTCTACCCCTCATCAACTTAAATAAAAATGAAGATCTTGATTATTTTTCTGATGGAGTGACGCAGGAAATAATCGACGAATTGGCAAAAATTAATTCCATTGATGTATCTGCATTTACCTTGACCTACCAGTATAAAAACCAGGAAAAGCAGCAGGAACAGATTGCCACAGAATTGAATGTAAACTATTTAATTTCAGGTAGCTCACGCTTTTTTGAAGATGGTAACAGGATTAAACTTTCTATTGAGCTGTTCGATCCGTTTAATAAAAAGCGTTTATGGAATCGAACTTTTGATGTGGAACTTAAAGATGCCCCATCCATCCAACTGGCCGTTGCAAAAGAAGTGGCAGAGAATCTCAATATCGAATTGACTATTGAAGAAGAAAAAGGTCTGGCAAAACCCAACACATCAAGTGGAGAAGCTTTCAGGTATTTTCTTCTTGCAAAAGCAGAGGTCAATAAATTAACTCCTGACGGATATGAAAACGGGTCCAGATATTTGGAAGAAGCACTAAAGCTAGATCCGAATTACAGTCAAGCCTATTCACTATTTGCCTGGAGATTTGCAGTAGGATCTTCACCAGATTTCATTCCCGGGATCATGAGTTCTGAAAAATCCTTAACACTGGCGAATCCCTTAATGGACAAAGCTATGGAACTTGATCCGGCCAGCTCTGATAACTACGTCATCAGAGCGTTTTTGAAACTATATCTTCAGAACAAAATCCAGGATGCAAAAAAAGACATAGATCGGGCCTTCACAATTAATTCCTGGCCAAATATTCCCATCAATTATTGTCTTTGCACGGCCGTATCCACGTATATCGCTGCGAAAGATCTGGAGAAGGCAAAAGAGGTAATCAAAATGGCAAAAAATATCGATCCTGGCCATGTGCTATATGATTGGGATTTGGGTAATATCGCCATGAAAGAAGGCAATTATCTTCAGGCTCAAGAGCATTATCACACCAGTGTCAGGAAAGCTGATTTCCACTTTTTTAATACCTTCCTGGGTTGGAGTTACTACTACAATGATCAGTACGAAGAGGCTCTCACGTATCTTAACAAAGCATATGACAATTCGACTCTGGCTCCAAGATTTACTGTATCTACCCTGTCAAATACGTACTTAAAAATGGGAGATGAGGAGAAATCGGATACATATTTACAGGAATTACTTGATCGTGGAGCGGCTGGTGAACATCATTTAAGCCTGTACATTGCCAGTGTATATTTAGAAAGGGGTAATATAGACAGGACATTATATTATCTAGAGAAAGGTGTTGATAATTCTGATTTTGGATTTGCAGTATTTTTGAGCCTTATGCCAAAATTCAACACACTGGAAAACGAACCCAGATTTCAGGAAGTTCTCCGAAGGATACAATCTCCCGGAATATAGCTGGATATTTATTACTTGACATTCCTCACAATGATTGTACCAAAAGAACATAAATTTGACTACGAAGGCTTTGAAAAATGGAAAGCTAAAAACGATATAACAATAGACCTGAATAAATTATTTTATGTCATTTCATTCGATCATAAATAAATGACACTACTGGAAACATCGATATAGCAATTGCGGGCTGAATCGGTAATTATATATTTATTGTATAAATGAGAACTCTACGTTCGTGGACAAGAAGACGGCATCGAAATCCCGCACTTGGCATTGCCGGTAAACCACTATGCGTGATTTAATAAATAAACTACCTTATGGCAAATACAGAAATTAAAGTATCATCTGAGTTTAAAACACAAGCTACCAAGGCGATTATTTCTATCAACTTTTTTATTTTGACCTATATTATAATGTTGGCCTTGGCTATAGCTTTGACAGTACTATGTGCTTATGGAGGGATAATGTTAATAGCTTTTCAACCTGCTTTTATAACCATAATTTTAGGGGTAGGATTAGCAAGTTTAGGAATCTTTGTGTTGTTTTTCTTGCTTAAATTTATTTTTAAATCGCACATAATTGATCGCTCACACCTCATTGAAATTACGGAGGATCATGAACCTGAACTTTTTAGACTCATAGACGAAATTGTGCAAAAGGTGGGTACGGACTTTCCTAAAAAGGTCTTCTTATCTTCTGATGTAAATGCATCCGTTTTTTATGATTCTAGTTTTTGGAGTATGTTTTTACCGATCAAAAAAAATCTACAAATAGGATTAGGTCTTGTTAACTCAGTCTCTAAATCTGAACTTACAGCCATTTTGAGCCACGAATTTGGTCATTTTTCTCAAAAATCAATGAAGGTAGGAAGTTATGTATACAATGTAAATCATGTAATCTTTAACCTTTTATATGACAATGAATCGTATGACAAACTCATACGAGGTTGGGCAAATGTTAGTGGTTATTTTTCAATTTTCGTCCTCCTGGCTGTTAAAATTATTGGAGGCATTCAGTGGGTGTTAAAAAAAATGTATGAAGTGGTAAATAAGAATTATATGGGTTTGTCGAGAGAAATGGAATTTCATGCTGATGAAATAGCGGCAAGTATAACCGGATTTGATCCTTTAAAGAGTTCATTGCTTAGAATGTCATTAGCCGATCATTCTTTCAATAGCGTTTTATCATTTTATGAGAGTAAAATATCGGAGAATATAAAAGCTTACAATATTTATGACGATCATATATTTGTTATGAATTTTATTGCTCAAGACAATAAAATTGAAATTAAAAATAACTTGCCTCAAATTTCAGTCGACGAATTAAATAAGTTCAATAAAACAAAATTGGTAATTAAAGACCAGTGGGCTTCACACCCAAGTACTGAAGACAGAGTAGCCATGTTGGAGAAAACCGGAATGAACTCAAAAAGTATAGACCACGAATCTGCCAACCAGTTATTTAGTAATATAGATAAAACACAAAAAGAGATAACTGAAAACTTGTTTAAAGATGTCTCTTTTTCAGGTGAATGCTCAATTTTACCCTTTGAAGAGTTTCAAAAAGAATTCAAAAATGAATTTATTGAAAATTCTTTCGATAAAATGTATAATGGCTATTATGACAATAAAAACCCTGTAGCTTTTGATATTAAGAATATAATGGTTTATTCACATGATGTTACACTGGAAGATTTATTCTCTGAAAATAAAGTGGATTTAGTCTATACAGCGATCGCACTTCAAAATGACATCGAAGCTATTAAACAAATAATGGATAAAACACTTCCTGTCAAAACTTTTGATTATGATGGTAAAAAGTATAACCAAAAAGACAGTAAAGCTCTTGTTCAAAAACTTGAATTAGAATTAAAAAATATAAAGGAACAGATTAAGATAAACGACATTCATATTTTTCAGTTTTTTAAAAATTACGAGGGTGATAAAGATGATAATTCTTTGTTGGAGAATTTATATAATGCCTTATTTGAATATGATAAGGAATTTGATTCGAAGTATGAACCCTATATTAAATTATCAAACGAGTTGCAATTTGTAAATTTCATTACACCTGTTAAAGAGATTCTAGCCAATTTTTTAAGAATTGAGCCAATTGAAGAAGTTTTGAAAAACGGCATAAAAGAATTGCTACAAGACACTAGGTATGAATCTGAAATAACTAAAGAAATTAAAGATAATTTTGAATTGTATCTTTCTAATAAGTGGAAGTATTTTGGCAATGAAAATTATATTGACACTAATTTGGAAATGGTATTTGCAGCTATGAACAATTATGCATTTCTTTTATCGCGGGGATACTTTTTATTAAAAAAGAAATTATTGGATTACCAGGTCGAGTTGATTAAAAATACACCCTTTAGATAGGAATAATCTGTAGATCCAGCAATGATATTTGTTGAACAATAATTCTCAAGGAAAAAAATCGAACTTGTTGTATAAATAAAAAACGGCTACTTAAAAGATAATTATAATGTACAAACTTCGATAATACTCAATAGAAATATAATATGAGGGGATATGGTAAATAATTTGGTAGTCAGAGTCAGGGAAAGTAAGATTCATAATAAAAAGAGAATTATGACTTTGGGTATGATAAAACACAACTAAGGACAAAATACCAGTGGATATTTTATCAGATTAAAATAATTCAATAATTCAACCATGCTTTTAAAAAGTAAAATCTATTACTTATCAATATGTTGTATCTTGCTTTGCAACCATATTATTGATGCGCAGGATAAAAAACTGGCTGATAGCTTGAAAGTTATTTATGACGAGGGAAAACTCTCAGGTGTTGATAAACTTAAGCTTTTGCGTGATTTGGCATTCAATACCACCCATGATTTAGAAGAAAAATTAAAGTATGCAAACGAGTTAATCAGCTTGGCATCTAAAGAGGAAAATGACTACTATCTCTACAGTGGTTACAGTCATCGAGGTCAAGCATATCTTCGTGCTGGTGATTTGACACTTGCACTGGAATCATTTATAAAGGGGAGTGAATCCGTTTCCAAAATAGAGGATAAATCATATTTGGGTGGTGCTTATCTTACTATAGCCGATGTGTACTCTAAAATAGGAAATGCAGCCAATGCAGAAACCTATTATTCAAAATCCATTGACATCTTAAGAAAAGCCAATGATTCGCTCACACTGGCATCAGCCTTACTAAATGCCGGTGATGAATCATTCAATAATGAAAAGTTTGATCAGGCTTTGGGTTATTTTGAAGAATCCGGTATGCTTTTTAAGAAATTAAACTATTCAATAGGTACCGCTTATAATTTAGGTAATGTGGGTATGGTGTATGCTGAACAGGGTAAGGATGCACTGGCAGAAGAATACATCCATAAGGCCATGGTTATGTTGGAGCAATTAGAAGATTATTATCCCATTACAGTCTACCTGACCTACATGTCTGATATTTACCAGAGACAAAAGGACTATACAGCGGCTTTAAATTATGCTCAAAGAAGTTTGGATTTAGCCGTAAAATACACGCTCAAAGAACAAATAAGGGATGCAAATTTAACCCTTTCTGAACTGTATGAGGAAGTAGGTAATCTGGAATTCTCGTTAAATCATTATAAAGATCATATCGCTTTCAGGGATAGCATTATCAATTTGGAAAACGTCCAGCAAATTGCAGATTTACGCACAGACTTTGAAGTATCTCAAAAACAAATAGAAGTCGATCTTTTAGAACAGAAACGAAAAAACCAGCGTTTGGTAACCCTTGGTATCGGTATTGCACTATTTTTTATTGGAATACTTGCCATTCTTTGGTACAGACGCTACTTGTTTATCAGAAAGACCAATCAAATTATCAAAGGAGAACGAGATCGCTCAGACCATTTGTTGTTAAATATCCTGCCGGAAGAAACCGCGACAGAATTAAAACTAAACGGTAAGGTTAAAGCTAAAAAATATGAAGATGTCACCGTATTATTTACAGATTTTAAAGGATTTACCAGCTATTCTGAAAATCTTTCACCTGAAAAATTGGTAGAAACGGTAGATTTTTACTTTTCTAAATTCGATGACATTATAGAAATGCACGGCTTGGAAAAAATTAAAACCATTGGGGATGCCTATATGTGTGCAGGTGGTTTACATGGCAATAAAGATAATCACGCTCATAAAATGATATTGGCGGCAAAAGACATCAAAGCTTTTGTAGAAGAAACAAAAAATAATTTAACAGTCAATGATTTGACCTTTGATATCAGAATCGGTATTAACTCAGGTCCTGTAGTTGCTGGTGTGGTGGGTAGTAAAAAGTTTGCCTATGACATATGGGGTGATACTGTAAATGTTGCTTCAAGAATGGAATCCATGTCTGAACCAGGAAAAATAAACATCAGCGAAGACACCTATGAATTAATAAAAGATACCTGGACTTGTGAATATCGGGGCGAAATTGACGTGAAAAACAAGGGTAAACTTAAAATGTATTTTTTAACATAACATACCTTTACAATGGATGATCTTTAATCCAAATATATAGAGGTGGTAAAACATTTACCCCAACTTTCTTATTAGAATACAAATCGTGTAGTGCTTGATAAAATGTTGTGTAAACCAAAACAAATACTATCTTACAACTATCTGATCAACAGGGAATTAATCTTCCACTATGGACAAAAATTTCAACCAGTCATAAAAGTTAAATTTTATTCTTTTTCATCATATCAAAACACAAAATGTCATTATGCTAAAAAATAAAGTATGTTATATCACCGGAGGAAGTAAAGGTATCGGCCTGGGAGTCGCTGAAGCTTTGTTAAATGAAGGTATGAAGGTGGCCATTACTGGCAGATCAAAGAAAAGCCTGACCCATGCACTTAAGTCATTAAATGGAAAGGAAGGAGAAAATATATTAGCCATCGTATCAGATGTCAGAAATCAACAAGATGAGATGAAGGCTATTGGTAAAGTTATTCAACATTGGGGCCAGCTCGATGTGGCTATAGCCAATGCCGGAGTCGGACATTTTGCTCCTATAGATGCATTGACTTCCGATGAATGGAATGAAGTGATTGATATCAATCTCACCGGAGTTTTTAATACTACAAAAGCAGCTCTATCTCACCTTATCACTTCCAAAGGATACCTGATTACATTGGCGAGCCTTGCAGGCACTAATTTTTTTAAGGGAGGAGCTGCCTACAATGCCAGTAAATTTGGACTGGTGGGCTTTTCTCAGGCGGTAATGCTGGATGTGAGGGACAAGGGGGTCAAAGTGACCACGATTATGCCGGGTTCCGTATCCAGCCATTTTAACAAAAGAGCTCCAGGTAAAGATGATGACTGGAAAATTCAACCTGAGGATATAGGCCAGATCGTGGTGGATCTTTTAAAAATGCACCCACGAACTCTTCCAAGTAAAATTGAAGTTCGACCGAGCATGCCACCCTCAGCTAAATAAAAATCAAGACTTTTATTTTCTACTTATGGGCTGAAGATGAATTGAAATGTTGGATTTATTTCTTTTTAGTAGAAAATATTCAGGAGATGTACAACAGGTCTGGGGCTTTATGCCTTTTCATTCTTGACAAAAAGGATATATTTACCGTAAATTGAGAATAAATAAATACTTGTGCGGCTTAAGACTTCTTATAAGCAAATCTGGTCAATCTCTTTCCCCATTATGCTGGGTAGTGCCGCCCAGAATTTAATTGTATTAAGCGATAACATATTTCTCAGTTATAAGAGCGGGATTGAATTTGCATCTATTGCTATTGTGGGAGTATTTTATCTTTTGATTTCCAGTATTGGTTACGGTTTTTCAAGAGGAGGGCAAATCGTCATTGCCAGAAAATACGGTGAAAAAAACTACAAAGGGGTAGGGTACTATTTTCAGGCTTTGGTCATGTTTGAACTGGCTATGGCAACGGTACTGTTTTTATTTCTCCAATTTGGTAGCGAATGGTTTTTTGGTTTATTTCTGGAGTCAAAAGACGTGTTTGACAACTGTATAGCTTACATAAAACCCAGGAGTTTTGGGATATTTTTTAGTTATCTCGGTGTTTCACTTATTGCTTTATATACGGGAATTGCAAGGACTACCTTCATAATTTACGATACTTTTTTACTGGTTATCGTCAATATTGTTTTAAACTACATTTTCATATTTGGTGCATTAGGTGTGGAAGCCAAAGGAATAGCAGGAGCCGGTATTGCCAGTACCATAGCTGAAATCGTAGCATTTATCGCTTTTGTCGTCTATATGTATTATGATAAATTCAACAGGCGATTTAAGTTATTGAGCATTCATTTGTTAAAGTTTGAATGGGTGAGTCAGGTTTTCAAAACCTCCGCACCGGTTGTTTTGCAATCGGGACTCGGAATTGGAAGCTGGCTGATATTCTTTGCCTTAATAGAAAATATTGGGGAGAAAGAACTTGAGATTTCAAATATTATCAGAAATGTTTACCTTATTCTTTCCATTCCCTGTTGGGGCTTTTCTGCGGGCATTAATACACTTGTGAGTAACTTTATAGGCATGAATAAAAGGCAGGCCGTCATCCCCTTAATACACAAAACCATTAAACTCAATGTGTTTGTGACATTGATTCTCATGTTGCCGGTTGTTGTATTCCCTCAGTTTTTTCTTATACCGCTTTTTGGACTCGATGATATAGATCTACTGTCCCGGTTACAACCTTTAATGCCTGTTTTATTTCTTATCATGATCACATTTGCAGTAGGTGCTATTTATATGAATGGGTTAATCGGTACCGGTTTTACCGAAGTGGGCTTATATATCCAATTTGTAGCTACCATTTTATACTTCATTTACATTTATTTTATGGTTAAATTGTATTATATCAATCTTGCGTGGGCCTGGGGTGCAGAGATTTTCTATTGGTTGTTTATGCTTATCGTGTGTATCGTATATTTAAGGACACCGAGATGGAAAAATAAGAAACTGTTTTAATTGAGTAGGTTAATTCACATGAAAGGGAAACATCTTAATGGATATTTATATTCCGCTATTCAACATCATTCCATAAATTCCTCTACATTAGAGTTGAAATGATGATTGATGAGGAAGTTTTTCATACCTGGCATTTTCAGCTTTTTATTATTGAATTCGTGTGCGGTATTTCGATCTGATACTCCGTCGCCCAAAACCGAATTCAGAGGGGTGTGGATAGCCACAGTGGCCAACATAGACTGGCCTGAAAAAGGGAGTGATACCGACGAGAAAAAAAAGGAGGACTTTCTCAAACTTTTGAATTTTTACAGATCACTTCATTTTAATGCAGCCATAGTTCAAATCCGCACTGCCGGTGATGCATTTTACCCTACTTCATTGGCACCCTGGTCACGGTATTTGACAGGAAATGAGGGGCAAGCCCCGGATGGAAATTTTGATTATCTCGAATGGATGATTGAACAAACCCATGCTATGGGTATGGAATTCCATGCCTGGATGAATCCCTACAGAGCAACGGTAACTCTCGATACGACACAGCTGAGCTCCGACCACGATTTTTATCGTTTCCGGGAATACATGATACCCTACGGCACCAGATTCTATTACAATCCAGGACAACCGGAAGTGGTGAATCATTTGACAGAAATAGTTGATGAAGTAGTCAGGAAATACAATGTAGACGCCATCCATTTTGAAGACTATTTTTACCCATATAAAATCGAAGGTGAGGTTTTTGACGATTCCAGTGCGTATAAACAGTATTCCCTTCCAGATCAGGATATCGGAGATTGGCGTCGGGCAAATGTAGATACTCTCATCAAGAGCATACACCAGGCCATCAAAAAAACCAAATCCCATGTCCACTTTGGCATCAGCCCTTTTGGAGTGTGGAGGAATGACGATCGGGATCCATTGGGATCTGCGACCAAAGCAGGCCAGACGACTTACGATGACCTGTATGCGGATCCTCTGAATTGGATGAGAAATAACTGGATAGATTACATTGTCCCTCAATTGTATTTTAGCCGCACCTATGAACCCGCCTCATTTGAAGTACTTCTGGAATGGTGGTCTCAAAACTCACCCAATACCTTGCTTTATATTGGCCACGGTCCATACAAAATCAGAAATAATCACGATTCCCGTTGGAATGATAAGAACGAAATACCCAATCAGATAAAACTGACTAGAAAAAACCCAAATGTGGCTGGCCAGATATTTTTTAGTGCCCGCTCCCTGATAGGAAAACACGAGGATGTTGTTTCCATTCTCAACAGTAAAATCTATCCCTTTCTTTCACTTCCGCCTGCATCTGTTCCGTTTTTACATGATCATCCTTCATCATTTTCAGTAAGAGGATTTCAGGTGATGGAAGATACACTATTTTTCCATTTGAATTTACCTGAGGATACAGACATTTCTACATGGCTAATTTACAGTTCTAAAAATAACCTGCTCATTAACAATAGCGAGCCTTCACATTTGATCACTGTGATACAAAGTGCATCTCACAGGCCGGAATCCATAGGCATCTCCATCGATAAAATAAAAGGAAGAAAGCAACTGGGTATTTCCTTTACAGATAAATTCAGAAAGGAAAGTCCAATGAGGATTATCCAATTGCCACCATTCATACGATAAAAAAATGCATGAAAGCGGGTGATAATTAATGAGTGAAAAATAATGTAGCACAGTATGACAGCCATAGTAATCATTTCAATTGTTGCTTTTTTAGTGTCCATTCTTACCTTTTTCTCCGGGTTTGGTTTAGGCACCATTCTCACACCGGTTTTAATGGTATTTTTTCCGGTAGATATTGCCATTGCATTGACGGGTATTGTACATTTTTTCAATAATATCTTCAAGTTATTTTTAGTGGGAAGAAATGCTGACAGGGATGTGCTTTTCCGGTTTGGCATACCTTCAGTCCTGGCTGCTCTCATAGGAGCATGGTTATTGCTTTACATTACAGACCTTAAACCATTATTTTCTTATCAAATGCTGGGAAGAAGTTTTGAAGTGTTTCCCGTTAAGCTCATCATTGCGTTATTGCTCATCTTTTTCGCATTCATGGATATCATCCCTTACTTTAACAGGATGAAATTTGGCAAGGATAAATTGGCGATTGGCGGAGCCTTGAGTGGATTTTTTGGTGGGTTATCCGGCAATCAGGGAGCTTTGAGGAGTGCATTTCTAATCAAAGCCGGACTTTCTAAAGAAGCCTTTATAGGTACAGCGGTTGTGGTATCTACATTTGTTGACTTTACAAGATTGGGAGTGTATGCGACAAGATTTACAAAGACGGGACTCGGAGATAATTACATTTTGATCATTTCAGCTACTTTAGCCGCCATAGCAGGTGCTTTTTTAGGCAATAAACTTTTAAAAAAGGTGACCATCCGTTCACTTCAAATCATAGTAGCGATTATGCTCATTATCGTATCTATTGCCCTGGGAGCAGGGTGGGTGTAAGAATATGCAAAAATTTAATGCAAACAAAGATTCCAGTCCTTCAGTCCTCAAATCCGGCCTTATTCCCCCCAAAGCTTTGGGGGGGTAAAAGCGCACGAAAATATCCAAGCTACAAAAGCTCAAAGATGTAGCTTGATATACAGCGACTTACGATTTGTTATATAGTAGACAAAAAAGTAAAAGAAGAGCAGATAGTGTGAAGAAATAATCAAAATTTTAAAAGTAAATTTCATTTGGCCTTTAAAAACAGTCACTCACAAAGTGCCAACTAAAAATAAACAAATTAATCAAATGCTCCATTTAGTTTTGAATTTTTAATGAACATAGATGTACATTCAAGCACAATACCTATATTTATAAGAATTACACTTTTTCCCACCTTAAAAAAACAACTTCTGTAATGAAAAAATTAATGAATGTTTCTATCATTTCTCTCTTACTGGGCATGGGTGCCTGTCTTTCACCTTCAGAAGAAATGCAGGAAGAAATTCCCCAAATCGATTATGAAAAAAGGCTTGATTCACTGGGTATTCAGCTAATAGAAATTTCCGAACCCGTCGCCAATTATGTGCATGTAGTACAGACTGGTAATTTGCTTTTTCTCGCCGGAAAAGGTCCGACCGATCAGGGTGGGGCATTGATAAAAGGTAAAATAGGACTGGACCTTACACAGGAGGAAGGTTATGAAGCAGCAAAGCGAATTGCCATTAGTCAGTTGTCGGTATTGAAGGATTATTTAGGTGATTTAAACAAAGTTAAAAGAATCGTAAAAGTGCTGGGTATGGTCAATTGTATAGATGGTTATGAAAATCAACCGGAAGTTGTCAATGGGTTTTCAGATACCATGGTGGCTGTTTTTGGAGAAAAAGGACGACACGCGCGCTCCGCAGTGGGTATGAATGCATTGCCCCGTAATATAGCCGTGGAAATTGAAGTCATTGTCGAAATATATTAGAAACGTATAGTTTGATTATCCAAATTATTACAGATCACTTAAATAGTTTCTTCCATCACAGAAATAGAAAGGGCGTCTATTTTTTATAATAGACACCCTTTTTAAAAAGCTAACGATGTATTGAGACTATGCTAAATTACTATTAATTGTTCGTTTGAATCCTTCTGAGTTCATCATCTGTTGCAGTAGTTCTTTTTCTGGATTGCTTTACCTTTTGATTTCCAAACCGGTAATTAAATGATGCATTTACTCTTCTTGAATCGTAAAATGAGTGTACATCAAGTATAATATCATTTTGACGAATTGAAACATTATTGATTTGAGTTCGGAATACATCACTCATACCTATTTTCAAGGTACCCGCATCATTCATAACTCTTTTCGTGAAGCCAAAATCGATACCATATCTCGGTTCGATAGAGAATAATCCATAAACCAATCCACTTTGATAATTACCGGTCAATTCAGCTCTCCAGCCCTGTGGCAATGTAAATTCATTGCTCATATACACCTGGTAAGAAAATTGATCATTATTCAATGACCCCGATGGTATCTCAGAGGTGAATTTATTGTAAAATCCTACTACATTCCATCGTGTAGTCCATGATTCGCTCATAACAATCGGGGCAGTCAGAGTAAGGCTGAAGTTTTCAAAATTGTCCAGATTATCCATGGTCTGAAACGAAGTATTATTGGCCGATTCCTGCTCTATCACCTGAGTGATTGCCTCTCTTGTTTTGCTGTAGTTGGCACTGATAAAGAAGGATCTTCCATATCCGTAGTTGACTCCTAAGGAGTTGGAATACTGAGGTCTTAGAAATGGGTTTCCTTTCTGGAAAGTAAAATCATCCAAAAATTCGATAAATGGGTTTAAGTCTCTGTAGTTGGGCCGGTTAAGTCTTCGGGCATAGGTATAACTTAAGCTATGCTTTTCTGCTATGGTGTGAGATAATGACACACTTGGAAAAAAATCAGTATAATCTCTCACTACCTGTTGACCCAGGGTAATGGAATTACCATCTGAAACAGTGTGTTCCACCCTCAATCCCATCTGTACATTCAATCCACCCAATAGGGTTGAACCATTGAGATATGCTGCATATACGCTTTCTTCGTATTCAAACTCATTGGATCTTAGATTATCTTTGACCCATGTATCATCTATTAAGTCCTCAAACAAAGTTGTATTGCCGGTTTTAACCATGCTGAATTTGGTACCGGCCTCTACGTTAAACTTGCCCAACTTCACCTGGTAATCCAGGCGGGAAGCCAGGATATCCACTGCTATGTCAGAAGTGTTTCTTAAAAAACCATTATTGACAAAAGGATTTTCGCCATCATTGGTGTACGTATTGGCGTACATGGTGAGTAAAGGATTATCGTATAATGAATAATCCAAATCAAAAGTAAGAGAACTGTTTTTTCCTACACTCCTTTTTGCATTGACGTTATACGTTTGCTGAGACCAACTACCATCCCCATCGGTATTGACTTCAAGGATGTTAAAAGATGGAGCGTTATCTCCGGAAATATCGGTGTAGTTTGAATTTGTTGAAGTGCGATTGCCAGTATTAAATCTTGCCAATACACCTATAGTAGTCTTTTCATTGGGAAAGAAATCCATACCAGCCCTTACTCCATAATTAGTACCCAAAAACTGCATTTGGGAATTTTGATCAAAAAAAGTGGTTTGACCATTAAAAGGTATTTCCCTGTCAAGGCTTAAATCATTAAAGCCATGCCATTTAGAATGAGTCAAGGTTCCATATGCATTTACTTTTCCGTTTCGGTAGTTCAAAGAACCACTGGTATTGTAATTGGTATGACGACCTTGACGACCTGCCAGGGCAACATCTCCATTATACCCCAGGTTTTCGTTCCTTTTCAATTTTATATTAATAACTCCTGAATTTCCCTCGGCATCGAATCGTGCAGAAGGATTATGGATAATTTCAATACTTTCAATGGCATCAGCTGGCATGGCTTCCAGCATTTTAGCCAAATCCTGGGAGGACATATACTGGTTTCTGTCATCAATGGTGACCAATACTCCCTGTTTACCTTTCAGGGATATATTATTGTCTTTATCGAGCGTTACACCCGGAGACTTTGCCAAAATCTCTAGAGCATTACTACCAGCAGCCACTGCACTGTTTGCCACATTGACAACAATTTTATCGGCATTCATTTCAATAAAAGGTTTGGTGGCTTTAACAGTTACTTCGCTCAGTTGTACGCCGTCAGTAAGTATGATCTCACCTATCGTTACCGGGCCGCTTCCATTTACTTTGATAGGAGCAGATGTTCCACTTCCAAATCCTACCATAGATGCCTGAATAAAATATTCTCCTTCAGAGATCTGATCAAATACATAATTACCCAGGGAATCAGTGATACCCCCCTTTAGAAATAAGGAATCCGATGCTCTGTTCAATAGAACATTAGCGAATTCAAGCGGGCGACTTTCCTGATCGAGGACTTTTCCAGTTATGGTTCCCTGGGACTGTCCAAAGCTATTTTGAAGTAAAACTAAGGCGGGAAGTACTATCAGTAATAGCTTTTTCATAAAATGTGTTTTTAATTAATTGTTAATGATTGAATATCATGAGAAGGACGAGGTGATAAAGATTGAAGTTGCAATTCCTTCGAATTATACGACGAATGAAAAGGTAAACACGATGAAGTCATCAAATGAAATGATGTGTAGAGCTTTGACTATACCCACTATCATTTTGTTTGGGAAATAGCACATATATCATTTCAATGAATGGATATTAAGGAAAAATGTAAAAAATTTCAAAATATAATATGGATGATGAGTACAGTTTGAATAATTCTTTCTTATAGATGTAATAAAGCATTTTCGATATGACTCTTGTACCTTACTCAGGAAAATGGGATGTAAACAGGGCAGCGCATCTTTTGAGAAGAACTCTTTACGGTCCCTCTCCGGACATGTTTCAAAGATCTGTTTCGATGGGCCTTGAAAAAACTATAGACCACTTGTTAAGAGATGTACAAGCTCCAGAACCACCATTGTACTTTAATTTTAATAACGACCCCCATACAGTTAATGGGGAATCATGGGTCAATAAACCTTACGTACAGGGAATAGGTGTGAATAATGCCCGGATTCGTTCTCTGGGATCCTGGACTATTGGACAAACTTTGCCAGACCGGTGGAGTATCATGGCTAAAATGGTAATCTTCTGGCACAATCATTTTGTGGTAGCTCAAATTAATGACCCTCGGTATTTGTATTTTTATATAAATTCAATTGAAAAACACGCGTTGGGAAATTTTCAGAATTTGGCAGAAGCAATGACGATTGAGCCCGCCATGCTTCGCTATTTAAATGGCAATCAAAATTCTCGTGTAAGTCCTAATGAAAATTATGCCCGAGAACTACTTGAGTTATTTACAGTTGGAAAGGGCGAAACCGCAGATGAAGGAGATTACACTACTTTTACGGAGCACGATGTCCGTGAAATTGCAAAAGCCTTGACAGGGTGGAGAGATTATGGATACAGAAACCAAAACGATCCAGATATTTATTCATATTATACTTCAAACAGACACGATAAAAGCATCAAGATTCTTTCACACCGTTTTAATCATGCTGTAATAAACAACAATGAAGAAAATGAATATAAAAGCGTTTTAAGAATTTTACTGACGAGCAGGCACACAGCCCTTCATCTTTCCAGGAGTCTTTATCGCTGGTTTGTGCATCACGATGTAAATGATGAAGTAGAGAAACAGGTTATTCATCCTATGGCCGAAATACTGGTTAAAAATCAATACAATATCAGGCCTGTTCTAAAAGCTCTGTTGAGTTCTGAGTCCTTTTTTGATGATGAGATCATAGGGTGCATGATCAAAAACCCACTGGATTTCACTTTGACTGCGTGGAACGCTTTTACAACTTCTTCCGTCGCCGTATCGACATCTACGGTACCTTCCCCTGTTGTATTATTTGAAATTTTTAAATATTGCAACCAGCTTCAAATGGGAATATACAACCATCCTTCTGTGGCCGGATGGAAAGCTTATTATCAGGGACCTTCATATTATCAGAACTGGATCAGTACAACTACTTTATCAAACAGAATTGAATTCATTGACTATTCTACTGGCAAAACCAACAGGTATCTCAATTTTCCAAACAGGAATACCGATTTTCTCCAGGTAATCGATCAATTGAAAAATCCAACCGATATCAATGAATTGATCGAAGAATTGTGTTTGTATTTTTATAGCCAGCCCCTATCGCCATTTCAATTTGACAACCTAAAAGGGATACTCATTCCTGGCTTACCGGACTTTGAATGGACGGTAGAGTACAACGCTTTTAAGCAAAACCCCAATGATAAAGAATTGTACAGAATCATTCTTCAAAAAATCATTAATCTGTTTAATACCATGATGAAGTATCCTGAATATCAATTAATGTAATACTTAAAATAATACCCGTATTCATTTATAACCTACCAAGCATACAATATGAAAAGGAGACATTTTATAAAAGCAGGAACATTACTCGGCGTACCTTTTTTATTAAAAGGCATACCTGTAACTTCTATGGTTCAACCGCAATTTTCACTTTTGACAAAAAATTCCGGCGATAAGATATTGGTGCTTATACAATTAAATGGAGGGAATGATGGTCTCAACACCATTTTTCCTAAAGACCAATATGGATACCTAGCTAACCTTAGAAGTAATATCATCATACCGGAGAACACCATAATTTCCCTGACCGATACGGTAGGTATCCACCCTGTAATGAGTGAACTGGCTGAAAAGTTTAAGGAAGGTCAATTAGCCATAGTACAGGATGTGGCCTACCCAAATCAGAACAGATCCCATTTTAGAAGCACTGATATCTGGAACACAGGTTCTGCAGCCAACGAATTTGTACAAAGTGGCTGGATGGGTAGGTATCTGGAAACCCAACATCCCGATTATCCTGAGGGTTATCCCAATTCTGATCATACTGACCCCATCGCTTTAACCATAGGGTCTCAGATTTCTGAAACATGTCAGGGTACACACGTAAATTATTCCATAGCGATCAATGGGGAGGACTCTTTGTCATATGTTGGTGGAGTGGGAGGTGGAGACTATGGAGATACCTGGTATGGCAGGGAGGTAGACTTTCTTGCTTCTGTTATCCATCAATTAAATACGTATTCGACAGTGGTAAAGGACGCATTTGATAAAGGAAAAAATTCCGCCGACTATGGGAGCGACAGTCTTTCAGACCAAATGAAACTTATAGCCCGTCTCATTTCCGGGGGATTACAGACCAAGGTGTATATAGCCAACATTGGGGGATTCGATACCCATGCTAATCAGGTAAGCATAAACAATCCTACGGAAGGAAATCATGCCAATAGTTTGCGCCAAATTTCTGAAGCCATCTCATCTTTTATGGACGATCTTGATAAGCAAGGCCTTGAAAGTAATGTCGCTGGGATGACGTATTCAGAATTTGGTAGAAGAATCAGATCTAATGGCAGTCGCGGTACTGACCACGGTACTTCTGCCCCTATGTTTATTTTTGGAAATTGTGCCAGGGGTGGAGTAATTGGAGATAATACAGATTTATCCGGTGACATTTCAGAATCTGATGGAGTATCCATGCAATACGATTTCAGATCCGTTTATGGCAGTTTATTGGTAGATTGGTTTGGAGCATCAGAGGAAGAAGTCAGATCATTGTTGTACGAAGACTTTAGTTACGTTCCACTTCTAAACGGCTGTAATCATAATAAACCAAATGATGACGTATTTACTCCAACTACAATATCATTACACGTCTTTCCCAATCCCACTACTGATGTGGTGAATATAGATTTTAAAGATTTTAATGGTAATATTAGAATAGAGGTAATGGATCGTAGAGGTAATGTGGTATATCAATACAATATGCTAAACAGTGATGCTTTGGGCATTTTTAAAATAAATGCTTCCAGATTTAAAATGGGAATGTATTACATTCATGTATCCAATGCTTCAATGAAAGGCACCGCCATGTTTATAAAAACGTAAATGATCCGATAAATGAAGCCATGTATCTTTCAGGTTGATTGATGAGTTATTCAGCCACGAAACACTAAGCTGAATATCATGGAATTATGATGAAAAAATAAGATCCGTGTAATCCCATATTCCCTGCCTTTGCCGGCAGGCAGGCGTGCAAATCAGTGATTTAGACAATAAAGCCCTGGTAGATATTTTATCCAGTTGTTGCTTTATGCATCTGATGTTCAGTTTTTCTGCCACGAAAAAATGCAGGGAAAAAGCAACAATAAATTACTAACCTCTTTGTGATGTCCTTTAGTGCCTTACTGACTTGGTAGCTAAAAGAACTGTGAAGTTGCATTATATTACCGAAGTTCTGTATTCCGCCACAAAGGGGCTCAAAGAATTTCACGCGAAGGGCGCAAAGGGGTTTCACGCATAGGGGCGCAAAGAGGGTTCATGCAAAAGGCTGAAAGTGGTTTAGTGCAAACGAGGTCGATAAGCATTCCATCTTTGCGGTTTTTCATTGCGGTCTTGGCGTGAACCCCCTTCCCGTCAGTAAATTTGCAGTGCCATTACACCGCAATCCGTGAAATCCAATAATCAGTGCGAATCAGTGATTCAGACTATAAGCCCTGGTGGCTATTTTGTCCAGTTGTTGCTTTATGCTTCTGATGTTCAGTTTTCCTGCCACGAGAAAATGCAGGCAAAAAGCAACAATAAATTACTAATCTCCTCAGTGCCTTACTGACTTGGTGGCTAAAAAAACTGTGATGTTGCATTATATTACTGAAGTTCAGTATTCCGCCACAAAGGGGCTCAAAGAATTTCACGCGAAGGGTGCAAAGGGGTTTCACGCAAAGGGGCGCAAAGAGGGTTCATGCAAAAGGCTGAAAGTAGTTTAGTGCAAACGAGGTCGAAAAGCATTCCATCTTTGCGGTTTCTTTGCGGTTTTTCTTCGCGGTCTTGGCGTGAACCCCCTTCCCGTCAGTGTGGGTAAATATTTGGTATGTTACATTTACTTTTTCTATTTCACGCAAGATCGCAAAGGTTTTTCACGCCACAAAGGTCACGAACACTAATCCGTATAAGAATGTTAACCTGGATACTTACATTTGGGACACGAGCCGAAAATTGGCGTGCTTCGCTCAATGCTTACATGACTGAAACCTGTCCGCCTCTGGCTGAATAAATTTGCAGTGCCAATACACCGCAATCCGTGAAATCCAATAATCAGTGTGAATCAGTGATTCAGACAATAAAACCCTGGTAACAATTTTACCCAGTTGTTGCATTTATGCTTCTGAAGTACAGTTTTTTCCGCCACAAAGCCACGACACAAAGGAAACCCCGGGCTGTTTAAATGGCTAATTCCGATAAATACGAATTCCCTTTCTTCTAAACCCCCTAAACCCTCTAAACCTTCTACACTCCCTAAACTCTCTAAACTTTCAAAACACAAATGAATAAAATGAGTAGCATGAATCTGCATTTTGTCATACAACCTTTCTATCCATTGAGTTATTATGTATATTTGCACCTTGTTAAAAAGAAATAAGTATGTTCGATAGTTTAAATGAAAAACTCGAATCAGCCTTCAAAACCCTGACAGGTAGTGGAAAGCTGACAGAGCTGAATGTTGCACAATCAATAAAAGAGATCAGACGGGCTTTGGTTTCTGCGGATGTAAACTATAAAATTGCCAAAGAATTTACGGACAAGGTGAGAGATGAGGCAATGGGTAAAAGCAATGTACTTAGTTCCGTAAAGCCCGGAGAGCTCATGGTCAAGATCGTCATGGATGAGATGATAGACCTCATGGGTGGGCAATCTGAAGAAATTAATATAAAAGGCAATCCTGGAGTCATTCTAATTTCCGGCCTTCAGGGTAGTGGTAAAACTACATTTACCGGAAAACTGGCCAGCTACCTAAAAGATAAAAAGAAAAAGAAGGTATTGGTCACGGCGTGTGATGTGTACAGACCAGCAGCCATTGATCAGCTTACGGTTATAGCCGAACAGGCAGGGGTAGAAATTTATAAAGAACCCGAAAACAAAAATCCGGTCGAAATCGCTCAGAATGCTGTTGTACACGGCGTGAAATTCAGTTTTGATGTAGTCATCATTGATACAGCTGGTCGTCTCAGTGTCGATGAAGTCATGATGAAAGAAATTGAGGCGATAAAAAATGCCATAGACCCTAGTGAGACCTTATTTGTTGTTGACTCCATGACGGGGCAGGATGCCGTAAATACTGCTAAAGTTTTTAACGATAGACTCAATTTTGATGGAGTCGTTTTGACAAAACTGGATGGCGATACCCGTGGTGGAGCTGCTTTGTCCATTAAATATACCGTCGGTAAACCCATCAAGTTTGTAAGTTCGGGCGAGAAGCTGGATACATTGGAAGTTTTTCATCCGGATCGAATGGCTCAAAGGATTTTGGGTATGGGCGATATCGTATCCTTTGTGGAAAAAGCCCAGGAGCAATTTGACGAAAAGGAGGCAAAGCGACTTGAAAGAAAAATCAAAAAGAATAAATTTGATTTCAATGACTTTTTAGGGCAACTTAACCAGATTCGTAAAATGGGCGATCTGAAAAGTCTGATGGGTATGATTCCGGGGATGAATAAAATGACTAAAAACCTGGATATCGACGATAAAGCCTTTTCAAAAGTTGAAGCCATTATACTTTCGATGACACCCGACGAAAGAGAAAACCCTGAAGTGCTGAATATGAGTCGTAAGAGGCGTATTTCTATAGGCTGTGGTTATGACATTCATGAGATCAATATGTTTATAAAACAATTCGATCAAATGAAGAAAATGATGCACATGATGAGTAAAGGCAAAGGAATGGATAGAATGATGCAGGGTATGCCCAACTTACCCGGAGGTAAAATGAGGTAAACTTATGTACCACTGCTCATTTTAAAATCGGAAATACTAATTATTAGCTTGTCGCAATATAAATTTACCGGATCAGTTCAAGTTGTAAAGCAGTGCTAACAGGCAGATTTGATCACTGATTCCTAAACTCTCATGGTAAAACTCAGAACCAATCATGGCTATTCGCGAAGTGGAGCCAATGTGGCCAGACTAATCATTTTTGCTGGATGTTTGATTGCGCTGATATTATATGGATTAAAAAAGGGCACAGATGGTATTCTGAGTGTCGATTCGTCAAGACAACCTATGGAAGCCCGATTTTTCTTACCTTCAGGAGGTAATGGACAAGTATTTCATTATCCAGACTTTAGTTATTCTTTTATAGTGGAAGAGAACCATCCCGAGTGGGTTGGCTATAAGGTGATTTCGACTATGTATGATTCTCTTCATACCACAAACGTTTTAGAGTTTATCCCTGATCCGAAAATAAAAGACTTTTGGATGGATGTCGACCATGTAACAGAAAGTGGTTACATAGCAGAAAGTTACCTACCTCATCATTTATTTCTATCCAAAGATAGAGATGGATACAAACCTCCTATAACGATGATGTGCCCTGTTGATACCGGTTTCCATAAGGGACTATGGCAAGAGATCCAACATATTATTTCACAAAATGCGAAAAAAAAGGGTGAGTTGCTTGTAGTTACAGGTCCACTATTTACAAAAGAGAAATCGTACTTTTCCGATTACAAATATCCAATCCCCGATCATTATTTCTTTGCCATATTAGATCCTGCACCAGGTGAGGAGAGTGCCATAGGTTTTATATTACCTAACACAAAAAATGATAAAACCTTGTCAGACTATGCGGTAACCATTGATAGTCTTGAAGTGATAACCGGTTTGGATTTTTTTAATCAATTTTTGGAGGTTGAACAAGAAAAGAGCATAGAAGCTGAGTATGATCTTTCAATATGGCATAGTGACTCCAAATGACTTTACCATATAATTTTGACCGGAAATTCAAAACTAAAGTTTCCTATATTTGCTTTATTGTAACTACTATGCAATAACCCCCAAAGCTTTGGGGGTTATTTGATGAATCAGCAATTGTTTTGGCGGAATTTTTGCCAAGATGAAGTTTATTGTCCCTGAAATAGGGACAAATTTGTTTGAACTTACGCAAAAATTATGACAAAACTCTCATTTTTACCGGATGCTGATTAGTTGCTTTTATTACTAATCATTTCTAAAGAAAAAACATTTTTGATGCCGGAAAATATAGATCGGTTTTTAACCGCAATGAAAGAAGGTTATTTATTTAAGGGACCATCTGTTATTATGGGAAGTGGTATGCTGGAAGGGGAAGTTATGACCCATCAATTCGTACGCATTCCATTAAAAACCTTAAACAGACACGGCTTAATCGCAGGAGCGACTGGCACTGGTAAAACCAAAACACTCCAAATACTCGCAGAGCAATTATCAGCTAATGGCGTACCCACTTTACTCATGGATATAAAAGGTGATTTGAGTGGTATCGCTGTGAAAGCTGAAAGCAACAGCAGGATAGATGAACGGCATGATAAAATCGGATTTCCTTTCATACCGGATGATAGCCCGGTAGAATTTTTAAGCCTGAGTGATGATGCAGGTCTGCAGCTCAAAGCGACGGTTTCTGAATTTGGTCCTGTGCTTTTCTCACGGATTCTGGAACTAAACGATACTCAATCAGGCATTATCGCTATTTTATTTAAATACTGTGATGATCATGAAATGCCTTTATTGGATCTTGACGATATCAAAAAGGTACTTCGTTATATGACGAATGAGGGAAAGGAAGAACTGGAAATAGAATATGGGCGTATATCAAGTGCTTCAGTCAATACCATTATCCGAAAGATCATTGAACTGGAACAGCAAGGTGCAGATAAATTTTTTGGTGAAGTTTCATTTGATGTGAATGATCTGTGCAGGATCAAAAATGGAAAAGGAATGATATCGATCCTCAGGCTCACAGATATCCAGGATAAGCCCAAGTTATTTTCAACATTTATGCTGCAGATGCTTGCTGAAATATACAGTACTTTTCCGGAAATTGGTGACCAGGAAAAGCCTAAACTCGTCCTCTTTATCGAGGAAGCCCATTTAATTTTTAACAAGGCTTCTTCAGCTCTGCTGGATCAGATGGAAATGATCATTAAATTGATTCGTTCAAAAGGGGTAGGAATTATATTTGTTACTCAAAATCCCATAGATATTCCCAACTCTGTGCTCAGTCAATTAGGGCTCAAAATCCAACATGCTTTGAGAGCCTTTACCGCTAAAGACCGGCAGGCTATCCGAATGGCGGCACAAAATTACCCCATAACACCTTTTTACGATACTGCTCAGTTACTCACGGAAATGGGTATTGGAGAGGCATTTATTACCGCCTTAAATGAAAAGGGGATCCCTACTCCGTTAGTACACACGTATCTGCGTGCACCGCAATCCAGAATGGATGTTTTACACCCGGAGGAGATTCAGACAATTCTAAAGCAATCGTCTATTGCCAGCCATTATAACAAAAAGGTAAACCGTGAAAGTGCTTATGATATACTTACTGAAAAAATAAAAAGCGCCCACACCCGGGAAAAGCAAGAAGAACTACAACGTCAGCAAGATCTGGGGAGGAGAACGGTTGGTAAAAGGAATCAAAAATCAGAATTGGAAAAATTTCTTCAAAGCACAACTGCCCGGCAAATTGGAAGAACAGTGGCAAGGGAATTTACCCGTGGACTCATGGGCATACTGGGAGGAAAAAAACGATAGGATCATTTAATTAAGATGGAAGTTTTTATCCGATCCTTTTTAAGTGAAAATACTTTTCAATCAGGCATAAAATGAAAAAAGCCCGTGTCGACGAAAACACGGGCATTACTCAATTTAATAACCAAAACTCATATACTTTATTAATCAAAGCAAAACATATGCCAAATATTAATATTCTTTGTAATATGTAAGTCAAACTCTGATTGTAATTTCTTTTTCGGGGGCGCAATACCAACATAATAGATTTAAAGAATCTTAAGTTCCTGCTTTAATCTTAAAGTTGACTTAACATGTTGTTAAATAATGGATGGGTAGTGTAATTATGCAAAATTTATGATGAGTATTAGATTTATGGTTGATTGAATCTCCAAAGATTTCATTATTTTCTTGAAATAGTATGAGAAGATTTGTACTTTCATGACAGCTTAAATAGAATATATGAGTGTTTTACAAAAGTTTTTGGAATGGGAACAAAAAAATCCCAATAGATTATTATTCAGGCAACCGGTTGATGGGAAATATATTACATGGACTTTTAAAGAGGCCGGGAATGAAATCAGGCGAATAACGGCAGGTTTTCAGTCATTGGGTTTACAGCCAGGTGATCACATTGCCATTTTATCTAAAAATTGTGCTCATTGGATCATGGCAGATTTAGCCATAATGATGGGGGGATTTGTTTCCATTCCTATCTATCCTACACTGACTGCTCAAGGTATAAGACCAATTCTCGAACATAGCGGTGCAAAAGCCATCATGGTGGGTAAGCTCGATGACTATGAAAATCAAATAAAGGGAATCCCTGAAGGAATTCAACGACTGGGTATCGATTTATTTGGTTCAAATGACACCCATACCTGGGAAGAATGGATTAAGGAAAATGAACCTACTGAAAAAGTACATAATTGGCAGCCTGATGAACTTTTTACCATCATGTATACATCCGGAACTACAGGGAAACCCAAAGGAGTTATGCACGTGATGGGATCCATTGACCTGACGGCAAAGGTGGCCATCGAAGAATTAGGATTGATCAATGATGGAACAGGACGAATGTTTTCTTATTTACCATTGAGTCATATTGCTGAAAGGGCGGGCATAGAAGTTGTAGGTATATACACTGGTGTAAACTTTACTTTTGCAGAGTCACTGGAGACCTTTCCCCAAAATCTCGCCGATACCCAGCCAACTGTTTTCTTCGCTGTTCCCAGAATATGGGCAAAATTCAGAGAAAAAATTGAAGAGAAGTTACCACCTTCCAGATTAAACCTGCTTTTGAAAATCCCCATTATTAATTCGGTGATTAAAAAATCAATAAAAAAGAAACTCGGTTTGTCACAAGCTACCCACATATTTTCCGGCGCTGCTCCCATTACTGTTGATATGCTTCAGTGGTATGATAAACTTGATATTCGCATACTCCAGGCATACGGAATGACAGAAGATTCTATCTACGCACATTTTAACCGAAATGATGCCAATAAGCACGGTACTGTGGGTATTCCTTTTAAAGGATTACAGAGAAAGATATCTGAAGAAGGGGAGATCAGAGTAAAATCAGTTGCCCTTACCAAAGGATACTATAAAGAACCTGAAATGACAAAAGAACTTTTTGATGATGAAGGGTTTTTAAAAACCGGAGATCTGGGTGAAATAGATAAAGAAGGATACCTGACCATTACTGGTAGGAGTAAAGATCAATTTAAAACTGACAAAGGGAAATATATCTCGCCTGCACCCATTGAAATGAAGCTCGAGGTCAGCCCCGATATCGAGAATGTATGCGTCGTGGGAACAGGTGTGCCACAGCCTATTGCTTTATTGGTCTTAAGCCAGGCAGGGAAATCCAGGTCACGAAAGGATTTAATATCCAGTATTGAAGACACTATATCTTCCGTAAATTCAACATTAGAGGGTCACGAAAATTTGAGTAAAGCTGTGATCATAAAAGAAGCATGGACAGTTGAAAACGGATTGATGACTCCCACCTTAAAAGTGAAGAGGAATGAAGTAGAAAAAATTCATCTCAACAACTATCCATCATGGTACAAAAAAAGAGAAAAAGTCATTTGGGAAGCCGAATGAATATAAGTCCGGATGAGTTAAAGATGAATAGCCTGTCCTCTAAGTTTTGAGGACTTTGGGTGCATAAAAATTAGGACAAAACAACTCATTTATACAAATGCTGTATAGTCATAAATTACTTTAACTAAAATAGATTAAATCCCTATAATACAACAGATTAAAATCCTCAAAATAGGTGGGCACTTATTTTATTTCCGGCTTTATTTATCAGAGAGCCACATCTTCCATCGCATCCAAAGCCTTTTGCAAATCTTCAATCAGGTAGTTTGACGATTCCAACCCGATATAGAATCTGACCATCGTCCACGGCAATTCGGGATCATCCATGTCAGGGCGGTCATGCAATGCGAGAACAGGAAAAACCAATGATTCATATCCACCCCAGGAGACCGCTATTAGAAAGCGCTGAAGGGTATTGATAAATTTCTCCACTTCTTCTTTCTTATGAGCGTTCAATTCGATGGTAAATAAGCCACCGCATCCCTTCATTTGTTTTTTAGCGAGTTCGTTTTGCGGGTGTGACGGATGAAATGGATGAATGATTCTTTTAATGCGGTGGTGGCCTTCCAAAAAAGCAATGACTTCCATGGCTGTATTATCAGACTGGCTTATGCGCAAAGGTAGGGTACGCATTCCACGGATCATCAGCCAGGCATCATGAGGAGATATATTACAACCTAGAGACATAAATGGAGATTTGAACATTGAGCTAATATGCTTCCTCGAGCCACAAATAATTCCTCCCACCACATCGCTGTGGCCATTGATGTATTTGGTGGCAGAGTGAACAACTATGTCAATTCCCATAGTAGCGGGATTTTGAAAAACAGGTGAGCAATATGAGTTGTCTATAATGGTAATTATGTTGTGTTTTTTTGCCCATTGAGCCAATGATTTCAAATCCTGAATCTCAAATGTCAATGAATTGGGAGATTCCAGATAAAGAAGTTTTGTGGAAGGTTTCCTGTATTTTTCTACATCATCCGGCGTAGTCATTTCGACGAAATCATATGTTACTCCAAACTTACTCAGTATTGAATGTATGAGTTGATATGTCCAGGTGTATGGTTTTTGGACACAAAGGATATGGTCTCCTGCCTTGACAAATTGTAAAATGGAAATGGCTATAGCTGCCGCACCGCTTGAAGTGACCAGGGCAACTTCCGTTTTCTCCAGTGCCGCCACTTTTTTTCTAAGTATTTCGACAGTTGGGTTGTTGCCCCGTGTATACACATGCTCATGCTCTTCATGGACTAATTTATGCCTCAAATCTGCTATCGAGGTGAACATAAAATTAGACGTTTGAAAAACCGGAGGACTGACCGCATTTTTATAATCCAGGCGCTCTTCACCCAAATGGTTAAGTATCTCATCCATGTCCATATATTCTATGTACTATTTGTATTATTAAAAATATTCTATAATATCGCCTCTTATGATTACTAATGGTCTATAGAGATCATGGAGTTATCGATTTCATCAATATTCCTGCATCCGGTGAGCCTCATGGTCAATTCCAGTTCGGCCAATATATGCAGAATGACGTCCCGTACTCCGGTTTCGCCTCCAATGGCAAGCCCATAAGCATAAGGACGACCTATGCAGACCGCATTGGCACCGAGTGCCAATGCTTTAAACACGTCGGCACCACTCCGCACACCACTATCGGCTATGATTGTCAATTTTTGGTCAGCGATTTCCGCGATTTCCGGCAAGGTAGAAGCTATCCCTATGGCTCCATCTACTTGTCTCCCTCCGTGATTGGAAACAATAATACCATTGACCCCTTCTGATACAGCAATAGATACATCGTCAGGATGGTGAATTCCTTTCAGGAAAATCGGCAGATCAGTCATTTTTTTCAATTTTGCAATTTCCTTCCAGCTTAAGGCGGGATTGGAATAGACATTCGTAAAAGTCCTTACTCCCCTGAGTGCTCGTCCTGAAACCAGATTTTTGAAAAAAGATCCTTCATACCTGTAATTCATTCTGAGCAAAGTGAGCAAGGTGTGAAGGTTAACTTTGGTTTTGCCGGCCGGAGGCAGATAACTTCCATCATCGACCAGTTTGTTGAAGACGGGATCTGGCATATATTGCCCGATTCCTTTGGCCTCGAGAAAGGGGAGATAACCCAGATTCAAATCATAAGGTCTCCATCCCAGTAAAGTAGTGTCTAGAGTAACCACTATAGCCTCACATTGGCACCTTTCGGCTCTTTCTACAAAACTCTTCACCAGATCATCTGATTTTGACCAATACAATTGGAACCAGCGTGAGCCGCTAGCCATCGATTGTGAAACCTTCTCCATAGGTTCAGAAGCCTGACTGGAAAAAATAAAAGGCACTCCTAGAGATGCAGCAGCTTTGCCTACAGCTATATCCGCACCGGGATGCGCCAGTTCAAGTACACCTATAGGGCAGAGCAAGACAGGAGAAGTCCGTTTTTTACCCAATAATTCGATGGACATATCACATTGGGAAGAATCCTTCAGCATTTTAGGCCTGATTTTCACCTTCGAAAATGCAGAAAGATTATTTTGAATGGTATTTTGGAGACCGGCACCACCAGCTATATAGGCATAAGCTTTTTTTGAAAGCACCTTTTTTGCTTTCGATTCCAGTTGGTAAAAGTCTGTAGGGATAAGAGGAGTGATACCGCTCATGCCTTGAGCATAGATCTCTCTTTGCTGCCTGCCTGCTATTGATGCATCCATAATATAGTGAGTTTGTAAGTAAAATTAACAAAGTTCACTTTTGATAATAGCCATTTATGAGAATATTCTAAAAACTTTACATCAGGAAGCGACCAGTAAATATTTATTTTTCTTTCCATTTTCTATCATGATAAACCGGCCATGCAAAAGACTTGTGTGGTTGATGTAGGTTTCATGGTCAATGATTTTGTCTTTATTGATAGAAATTGCCTTATTAACAATGGCTTTTCTGGCTTCCCCTTTGGAGGAAAGAATTCCGGAATGATCGGTGAGAAGATCGATGATATTGGTTCCGTTAGAAAGAATATCCAGCTTTATGGGTAGTGTGCTTATTTCTCCGGCTACCAGATCCAATGCATCAGCACTCATGGAAAAAAGAGAATCCCTGTCCGCATATTTATTGAAAAGCAGATTAGAAACCGCTTCAGCCGACTGACAAGCTCCAGGAGAATGAACTCTTGATGTCACCTCCACGGCCAGCATTTTTTTCAACTCATTGGGTTTATTCGCATACTCTTTTTCGAGGTCTTCCAATTCTTTTTTTGACAATAAGCTAAAAATTCTCAAAAACGACGGAATATCGGCATCGTCTGCATTGATCCAAAATTGGTAAAATTGGTAAGGTGTTGTCATAGACGGATCAAGCCAAATGTTGCCGGATTCTGATTTGCCAAATTTCTTACCATCTGATTTAGTAAGCAAAGGAGTAGTAATGGCATAAGCTTTGGCACTCAGATTACGCCGTATAAATTCCGTACCTGAAGTGATATTACCCCACTGGTCTGAACCTCCCATTTGAATTTCACAACCGTACTTTTTATACAAACATTGAAAATCATACGCTTGTAATAGCTGGTATGAAAATTCGGTATACGACAGGCCTGATTCCAACCTGTTTTTAACCGAATCTTTTGACATCATATAGTTAATGGTAAGGGTTTTGCCTGCCAGTCTTAAAAAATCCAGCACATTCATGTCTTTGTAAAAATCAAAATTATTTACCAGTATGGCTTTATTTGGGCCATCAAAGTCCAGGAATTTTTTCATTTGTAAACTTTGATAGGCGAGATTGTTTTCTAATTCCTCCACAGTTTTTAATTCTCGTTCTTTATCTTTTCCCGAGGGGTCGCCGATCCGTCCTGTGGCTCCACCCATTAATACTAAAGGATGATGACCTGACATTTGGAATCGTGTCAATGTCATGATCTGAACATAATTGCCTATGGTAAGAGAGGCTGCTGTTGGATCGAAACCGATATACCCCATTGTGGGTGATTCATTAAGTCTCTCTTCTGCACCAGGTGTCATGTCATGAAGAACATTACGCCATCTCAGCTCATCGATAAAATTCATTTTTTCACTATTTAGCTGCAAATGTATCATTTTTGTATCATTACACTTCGTTACTTACTTGTAAACTTTCTTCATGAATGTATCCCATTTTATAGCAAAAAGAATTTCGTTTTCAGGGCACAAGTCCTTTACGGGTATCATTGTGAGGATTGCTATTTTAGCCATTGCCCTCAGTTTGGCTGTGATGATCATATCATCGGCCATTATCACGGGCTTCAAAAACGAAATTTCCGATAAAGTAATCGCATTTTGGGGTGATATACATATCAATGATGCAGGGATCAATCGCACCTTTGAACAATTACCCATTTCTGATTACAGGGAAATCGCTAAAGAGATGGAGGCCATTCAAGGTCTGCAATACCTGGAAGACCGCAGTATTTTTGGTATTCCTTTAAGTTTTCTACCCCAAAAATACAAAACAACTGGCGGCGTAAGTAGTGCTCAGGGAACCGTTATGGTGCCCGGACTCATAAGGACCAGAAAATATTTCAATGGCATCATTTTAAAAGGAATAGGTGATGATTTTGACTGGGAACGAATGAAACGCTTCATAGTAGAAGGAACGATTCTCAATCTTGCGGATACCATAAGCGACGGAATTCTGTTGTCACGTGCAGTGGCCGAAAAACTGGAAATTACTGTTGGAGAAAATGTTATCGTCAGCTTTATCAAAGACAAGAACCACATAAGGAGAAGGTTTACCATTCAGGGAATCTACAATACTGGACTGGAAGAGTATGACTCTAAGCTGGCTATCGCTGATATCAGAAAAGTGAGAGAAGTCATCGGTTGGTATGATGATCAGGCAGGAAGCATAGAACTTGTGTTGGATCGCTCTAAAGACGCTGAGTTAATAAGCGATTATATATATTACGACCTTTTGCCCGATCATTTATACGCTATGTCCATTCAACAGAAATTTCCCAATATTTTTGAATGGTTAAAACTTCAGGAGATCAACGAACGGATCATTTTAGGCTTGATGATCATTGTGGGCATTATCAATATGCTAACGGTTTTATTTATACTGATCCTTGAAAGAAGCCGGATGATTGGTGTTTTGAAAGCTTTGGGAGCCGGTAATCAACTGGTACGGAGGGTCTTTTTATACAATGCAGGCTATATGATCACTTTTGGCTTGTTGATAGGAAATATATTGGGACTGGGTTTTTGTTATTTGCAAAAAAAATATGAGATCATTACCCTGGACGAAAAATCGTATTATTTGTCGGTGGCACCGGTAGAGTTAGATTGGATATTTCTCGGGGTATTAAATATAGCGACCTTTTTGATTATTTTGGGTGTAATGATCATACCTACTGTACTTATTGCATACATCCATCCGGTAAAAGTGCTAAGATTTGAATGATGATCAGAGGTTTAAACTTATTCTTTATGCTTTTTCGTTGCTTTCCGGTAAGGATTGCCAGATTGCTTTTCCATTTCTCTTATTGGATTCCCGGGAAGCATTATGCCTTACCCAACCGGCCTTCTCATATTCTAATTTGGTTTTCTGATCTCATATCCTACATATTGGACTGCCTGGGTTTAGGTGAGATTTTAACAGCCTTACTCATGATTCTATTTCCTAAATCCAGAGGACTTACTGCTGGTGAAATTGAAATGCTTACACCCTTATTTGGTAAAGGCATCCGCTACAGTGATGTTTTGATCATTCCAGATAGTAATGATTGGACTAAAAAATTTGCCCATGCTTTTGTTATATTTAATACCATCCATCATCACGGGGAGCTCAAGGATCACATATTGGTGCATGAAATGGTACACGTTTACCAATATCAGCGTTTTGGATCCATGTATATTGGAAGAGCATTAAATGCACAACATTTTGGTGAAGGGTATGAATATGGATCATCTACCGGCTTATATAAAGCGATGATAACAGGTAAAAGATTTAAAGATTTTAATTTTGAGCAGCAAGGTCAAATCATGGAAGATTATTACCTGAATTATAGTTTAAAAGAAAAAAGGGTCTTGAATTTGGATATAGCTGTGTATCGATATTATATCGATGATATGTTTGTCACAGGGTGATATTCCGATTGACACAAAATACGTCTTATTCCCTCAAACACAAGGCTTAGTAGAGTTCAGTAAAGTTATTTATGGTGAATACTATTTATATATTAAATCTTGTATTTTAGCCATTTGAGCAATAAATCAAAAACTTATTCACATTACTATTAATTCTTATATGTTTTATTCGACTGATTATTAAAAAATTACATATGTTATCCACAGCATGTGGATAACTTTAAGATTTTATTTACTCACATTATATTTTTTTTTCATTTAATTTGTAATCCACATCACAGGGAGCCGGTGTGAAATATTTTGAAGCCCCCTAAAAAATGTGCATCCATATTTACCAAAACGGACACTTAAAAGTGAACTCTTTTAAGGGGGAACTTATCGTCTCTTTGGGAACTGGATAGCGGAATGGCAGAATGATAATTTATTAACTGATAAAAACTAACTAAAACGACGATGAAAAGTAAAAATGAACCCATTTTAATGGATAATCCAAACCGGTTTGTCCTTTTTCCCATTCAACACGACGATATATGGTCATTTTATAAAAAATCAGAAGCATCCTTCTGGACAGCTGAAGAAATAGATTTGCATCAGGATATTTCTGATTGGGAAAATAAATTGAATGATAACGAGAAGCACTTTATTAAGCATGTGCTTGCATTTTTTGCTGCCAGTGATGGTATTGTAAATGAAAATCTGGCAGAAAACATGGTTAATCAGGTTCAATATACGGAAGCTAAGTTCTTTTACGGTTTTCAGATCATGATGGAAAACATTCATTCCGAGACCTACTCTTTGCTGATAGACACATACATTAAGGATACTAAGGAAAAGGATTACCTGTTTAATGCGATTGAAAATTTGCCCTGTGTTAAGAAAAAAGCAGACTGGGCTTTAGAGTGGATTGATAATGCCTCCTTTGCAGAAAGACTCATCGCCTTTGCCGCAGTGGAAGGGATTTTCTTTTCAGGTTCATTCTGTTCCATTTTTTGGTTAAAAAAGAGGGGATTGATGCCTGGACTTTCTTTTTCCAATGAATTGATTTCCAGAGATGAAGGAATGCATTGTGATTTTGCGTGTTTGCTTTACAATGAGCATATTGTCCATAAACTTCCCAAATCTACCATTGAAAAGATTATAACCGATGCAGTGGAAATTGAAAAGGAATTTGTTTCAGATGCTATTCCAGTACATCTTATTGGTATGAATGCAGAACTGATGTGTCAATACATAGAATTTGTAGCAGACAGATTATTGGTATCTCTGGGAAATCCTAAGGTGTATAAAACAGAAAACCCATTTCAATGGATGGATATGATTTCTCTTCAGGGAAAAACTAATTTCTTTGAAAAAAGGGTAGGAGACTACCAAAAGGCAGGAGTTATGGCTGAGAAGGACAAACAAATATTTTCTCTCGATGAAGATTTTTAGTCCACCTTTATTCCAACCTTGATTATAAATATGATTACTGAGAAAACTACATTAATTCATCCCTAAACATAAAAACGTTATGCAAGTCATCAAAAGAAGCGGAAAAACGGAAGACGTAAGTTTCGACAAAATCACTGCCAGAGTTAAAAAGTTATGTTATGAACTCGATCAGGATCACATTGATCATATCGAAATTGCCAGGAAAGTCATTCAGGGTCTGTTCAATGGTGTTACCACTACTGAACTGGATAACCTGGCAGCAGAAACAGCGGCGACTATGGCTGCAGTACATCCTGAGTATGCCATCCTGGCCGCCAGAATTGCCGTGAGCAATTTACACAAAAACACAAGTAAATCCTTTTCCGAAACCATGGAGGCTTTGCATTCCTATATTGATCCCACTACCGGTGATAAAGCAGGTCTCATAGCTGACTCTACCATCGAGGTGATCAGAAAACATAAGGATCGTATAGACTCCGCTATTATATACGATCGGGATTATTCCTTTGATTTTTTCGGATTTAAAACATTGGAGAGATCTTATCTGCTCAGAATGAATGGTCAGGTGGTAGAAAGACCTCAACACATGCTCATGCGTGCTGCCATAGGAATTCATGGTGAAGATATTGAATCGGCCTTTGAGACGTATAATCTCATGTCTGAAAAATGGTTTATCCATGCAACCCCTACACTCTTCAATGCGGGTACACCAAAACCTCAGCTTTCTTCTTGCTTTTTGCTGAGTATGACAGATGACAGCATACCGGGAATATTTGAAACATTGAGAAGGTGCGCTCAAATATCGCAATCCGCCGGGGGAATCGGACTTTCTATCCATAACATCAGGGCTCAGGGCAGCTACATAAAAGGTACTGGTGGTACATCGAATGGGATCATACCCATGCTGAAGGTATTTAACGATACAGCCAGATATGTAGATCAGGGTGGTGGAAAAAGAAAAGGAGCATTTGCCATTTATCTTGAGCCATGGCATGCAGATGTATTTGACTTTTTGGAGTTGAAGAAAAATCATGGTAAGGAAGAAATGAGAGCACGTGACCTGTTTTATGCGATGTGGATACCCGACCTATTCATGGAAAGAGTAAAAGAAAACGACAAGTGGTCACTGTTTTGTCCTAATGAATGTCCAGGATTATATGACACATACGGTGGAGAGTTTGAAGCTCTGTATCACAAGTATGAGAGCGAAGGTAAAGCCCGTAAAGTGATCAAAGCCCAGGAACTTTGGTTCGCCATTTTGGAGTCTCAAATTGAAACGGGCACACCCTATATTTTATATAAAGATGCGGCAAACAGGAAATCCAATCAGAAAAATCTGGGCACCATCCGCAGCAGTAATTTATGTACAGAAATCCTCGAATACACATCTCCGGATGAAGTAGCTGTTTGCAATCTGGCTTCTATCTCACTTCCCAAGTTTGTCAAAGAAGACGGCACGTATGATTTCGAAGAACTTCACCATGTGACACGCGTGGTTACTCGAAATTTGAATAAAATTATTGACATTAATTATTATCCCATCAAAGAGGCTGAAAATTCTAATTTCAGACATCGGCCTATTGGTATAGGTGTGCAGGGTCTCGCCGATGCCTTTATGTTAATGAGAATGCCCTTCGAAAGTGCGGAAGCCAGGCAGTTGAATAAAGATATTTTTGAAACCATTTATCATGCAGCGGTGACTGAAAGTTCTGAGCTTGCTGTGAAAGAGGGACCCTATACCACTTTCCAGGGATCACCAGCGAGTTCTGGAATCCTTCAATTCGATTTATGGGATGTAGAGCCATCCGATAGGTATAACTGGAAGGAGTTGAAGGAAAAGATCCAGAATACAGGTTTGAGAAATAGTTTATTACTGGCTCCGATGCCAACTGCAAGTACTTCGCAAATTCTGGGTAACAATGAGTGCTTTGAACCATATACATCCAACATTTACACGCGAAGAACACTTTCGGGTGAGTATATTATGGTCAATAAACATTTATTAAAGGACCTGATCGGATTGGGCTTATGGAATGAGACGATGAAGCAACGCCTAATGGCAGCCAACGGTTCTATCCAGCACATTCAGGAAATTCCTCAGGAAATTAAGGATCTTTATAAAACGGTATGGGAAATCTCCCAAAAGGTCATTATCGATCAAGCAGCTGAAAGGGGCGCTTTTATTTGTCAAAGCCAGTCTCTGAATTTATTTGTTGAAAATCCAAATTTTGGTAAACTCAGTTCCATGCATTTTTATGCATGGCAGAGAGGTTTAAAAACCGGCATGTATTATCTAAGATCCAAAGCTGCAGTTGATCCCATTAAATTTACTCTTAGCGAAGAACATCAAAGGGTGCAAGCAAAAGCAGAAGATCCGGAACCAGAAGAAGTCCAAATTGTGGAAGGGGAGGCGTGTTCCATGGAAGACGGATGTCTGATGTGCGGGAGTTGACCTTTAAAATAAACTCAATCAGTATGGGCAGTATTCTACGAAAGGGAGTATTGCCCCTTTTTTTTTGTAACCAATAAATGGCCTTATAATACATATTCCTGGATAAAAGACGAAAAGTCATGACCCGGTATAAGGCTAATGCAGTAAAAAATTGCACTGATGATTTTCGTTTTTGGACGAAAATATATATTTTACCCTCGTATTGTCAAGTCCCTTAGTAGATATCCACTGTTAGAGCATACACTTGATTTAAAAGGTATAAACAATCTTTTGTACCTCGACATAAAAAAGATAATCATGCATAAGCATTTAGCTACCTTTTTATTTTTACTTTTTCTACCTATTGGTGCTTTTTGTGCAGACTATTATTGGATAGGCGGTTCTGGCAATTGGTCTGATATCAGCCATTGGGCAACTACATCTGGCGGAGCAGTTACCCATCCTCAGGTACCTACTGCAAATGACAACGTATTTTTTGATCAAAATTCATTTACAGCTCCGGGGCAGACCGTGACCGTTACAACTGACATCATTTTCTTTAGAAATATGGATTGGACAGGGGTTAACAGCAATCCAAGGTTCATCGGTGGAAGAAATGTCAGGATGAATGTTCATGGCGGAATAATTCTGGCCACCAATATGCAATATCAGTTTACCGGGGATTTGTTAATAGTCGGTACAGCTCAGGGCAACAATTTGGATTTTTCCAACCATACAGCCGCCTATAATATTTTTTTTGAAGGATCCGGAGGATGGACAATGAATAGTGGGATACAGGTAGACAGTATTTTTCGAATTAATTCCGGCACATTAAACACTGGAGATCATCCTATCACCTGCGAATATTTTTATGTACTTACAAATCAGCAGAAGTCTATAAGTCTTGGAGCTTCCATTATCACAGTAACGGGTGAATATATTTTAGTAAATCAGTTTATCGATGATATTAATGTAAAAAATGCCATCTTTCATACAGAGAATTTAGAACTTGATCCAGGGTCATCGTCATTTCATTTCACAGCAAGTAGGGTAGAAATTTGGAAAACCGGGAATTTTCCGCTTAATCTTTACGATCTTGAATTCACTTCTCCGGTGGGCGTTACATGGTTACGTATCTTTCAAGGGACACCTGACATAAGTGCTCACGACATCCGATTTATGAGTAATGCCCGCATTGACGGTAATATTTCATTAAATACTTTATCGCTGACCCAGAATAAAATATATCGACTTGAAAGTGGGAGGATGATGACAATGAATGGTATCAATGCAGTGGGTGATTGTTCTGAAGGCATTATTTTGATCACCACTTTGAATGGTTCGCCGGTTACCATCAACGGTAACGGAAATAATCTTGAAGTGACACATGTTACCATGAGAGATGTCCATGCCACCAATGGTGACTTTACCGCAACCAATAGTACAGACCTCGGGAATAACAACAATTGGAATTTTACAGACTCTGACCCTGTCGATTTTTATTGGATAGGTGGAAGCGGCAATTGGACAAATCCCAATCGCTGGTCATTCACCAGTGGGGGAACTCCCAGTGGTTGTGTGCCGACCGGAAAAGATAATGCCATCTTTGATGCCAATTCATTTAATGCAAATAATCAGACGGTAACCATCAACATCGAGGATGTGTATATAGGCAACATGACCTGGGATGGGGTCACCAATCAGCCTACTTTGGCAGGTCCTGCTGAGCACACGATGCATATTACACGATCCATGCAGTTAGATCCCAACATGCAGCATGCTTTTTTAGGTGATTATTATTTCGAGTCTTCAGTGGAAGGCAATACCGTGAGTACAGCTGGTCACACACTCAACAGGAACGTACTTTTCAGTGGCGTGGGGGGAGGTTGGACATTACTGGATGATTTTTATGTTTTGTTGCGAATCGATTTCCTTTCAGGCCATTTAAATACAAATGGGGTCCAAGTTAGAACAAATAGTTTTTTTTCTACAGGGACAGGTATACGTCATCTCAATATAGAAAATACACATTGGATTCTTGAAGATGTTGTTCAGTTATTTTTATGGTCGCAGTGGGAAATAAATGTTACAAATTTCACTTTGGAGGCTAGTGGTTCACTGGTAGAAATTTCTTCACCTCATCAAAATAGTTTCAGACATCAAGGACAAGGGAATATTGAATACCATAGAGTATTATCTTCAGGATACCATTTGGCGGTCAGTACTTCAATTTTACCTAATGACGGACAGCCCAGACTGTTAATAGACTCATTGGTATACAGGAACAGAGGATCCATTTTTGGACACATCCACTTAAATTACCTGGAGTTTGCACCGGGTGCAGATTATTCTATTGGGCCAAATTTTACCATAGTCATTGAAGATATATCCGCTGAGGGTACATGTGAAGATGGAATGATTTATCTATTCAGTTCAAATTCTGCCATTGCCAGCAATATTCAAATTGTAAATGACCATATCCTTGAGCGGTTAATAATACGAAACATTAGGCAATCCGGCACCGGCAACATTACGGCTAACCAGTCTATAGATGAAGGTGGGAACGAGAATATCATTTTTAATGAAATGACACCACGTATTTTGTATTGGGTAAATGGAGGCGGTTTGTGGCACGACAGCAATCATTGGTCTGCATCCAGCGGAGGTCCAGGCGGTGAGTGTATCCCAACCAGCGTAGATGATGTCATTTTTGATGAAAATTCTTTTACCATTACAGGAGAAAGAGTTAATTCGTTTTGGAACAGAGACCGACTATGCCGAAATTTTACCTGGATGGGTACAACAGGTAATCCAATTATAGAGGAAGCTCATATTTCTATTTTTGGTTCTATGCAATTGGAAGAAAATATGATATACAATATCTCTTTCACCAATTTTCTTTCAGCTTCTGAAGAAACCATAACCACAGCAGGAAGAAGAGTCTTCCTTTTTTACTTTAGAGGCAGCGGCCAGTACACTCTCTTGGATGATTTGGAAGGTGGTGATATCAATCATTTGAATGGCGATTTAATATTTAATGATATTGAGGTTCATTTGTCGAGATTCACCATTTCGGATAGAGCACGTTATACAGAATTGAACAACAGTAGAATATATTTGAGTTATAATGATGTGAATCTCACTGCAGGAACCTTTGCGGAATTTGCAATCAACCATGAATTAAACTCGGGAAATTCTGAAATTATTCTGACAGGAACCAGACCTTCAGTTTTTTCCTTTCGTGGAAAGTCATATAATATTATTCGAACAACCAATCCCCAGGGGACAGCTACTTTTTATACTTCCTTTCAGGGTCAGGAGCCCAATCCACTCCTTATGATGGCATCCAAATTCTTGTTTGCAGGTAATGCGAATTTATTCGGTGATATGGAGGTTGATTCGCTCATTGGCTCTCCCGGTAAGACTTATCAATTGCAATCCAATAGAACTTTTACTGTCACTGAATATCTCCGTATGATTGGCAATAATTGTACACCCATTCAACTGCAAGCAACCCAACCAGGCACCAGAACGACAATCTCGATGCCTACCGGTTCAGAAATTATAGTCGATTTCGTTCAAATGCGCGATGTTCGAGGTATAGGAGGAGCAGAATTCATAGCAGGATCGAGAAGTGTAAATGTCAACAACAGCAATGAAAACTGGATTTTTGAAGATCCACCTGAATTTATTGAAGTCGGATTTTTAGGTCAGGATAGGGCTTTGTGTTCAAATGAATCGGTTGAGTTGAGTGCCTATAACTTCAGTCCTGATGAAGTGTATTTGTGGAATGATGGTACTACAGATTCCATATTGGTTGTGTCTGTGAGTGGTGAGTATCACGTAACGGTAACCTTTGGCAACAATTGCACTATTATTGATACGGTAAATATTTTAGATCCTTCCGATGCTCAAATCATTTTGGTGCCCGATACTACGATATGCGAAGGTACATCACTTGAGCTGGATGCTACATTACCGGTTCAGGGTGTCATGTATTTATGGAATGACGGATTTACCAATCCTGTCAGAGAAATTACTGAAGCTGGTTTCTATTCAGTTGAAGCAGAAATAGATGAATGCTTGATCACAGCATCAGCGATGATTGAAGTACAGGAAATACCCGAAATTGAACTTGGCGATGAACTTATCCGATGTGAAGGGGATGTGGTTCAATTAGATGCCTTTTACGAAGGCGCGACTTATGAATGGCAGGATGGCTCTGAAGAGTCCGGATTTACAGTTACGGAGGGTGGGATATACTGGGCAGAGGTTAGCATTAATGATTGTTCAGTACGGGATAGTGTGACGATTGAGTTTGTACTGATACCAGATGCAGACCTGGGTCCGGATATAGAAGTGTGCGAAACAGAAGAAGTGATATTATCAACAAACTTGCTGGCGGGTGCTCTATACACATGGCAGGACGGTTCTACCGGAAACACCTATGAGGTGACTACTTCAGGAGAATATTTTGTAGAAGTGAGTATCAGCGATTGCATCAACAGCGATACAGTGATGGTATTTATTCAGCCTTCACCAGATCTGAATTTGGGTGAAGATGTGGATGCTTGTGAAGGCGATATGGTAGCTATCGAAGCAGGACTGGAGGCAGATGCTTTTTTATGGAGCACCGGATCGGAAGCCTCCTCTATAACTGTAAGCAGTACAGATCGTTACTACCTTACCATTACAGAGGGATTGTGCGTACTGAATGACAGTATCGATGTAACTTTTAATACTTATCCGGAAGTAGACCTGGGAATGGATGCAAGCATATGTGAGGGCGAAGTGGTAGAGCTGAATGCTATGCAGGAGGGAATATGGCAGGATGGTTCAGTATCATCAACCTTCACAGTCACTGAGTCTGGTGAATATTCGGTTACGGTATCCAACCTGGGTTGCGAAACCACCGATGAGGTAAATGTAGAAGTGACACCCGATCCGGGTTTGGATTTGGGGGAGGATGTATCAGCATGTGAAGGTGATGAAGTGACCCTGAGCAGCAATATAGATGCGGAGGCTTATTTTTGGAATACTGGGAGTAATAATCCTTCCATTTTGGTAACAACGGCTGGCAATTTTTCCCTGACGATAGTATCGGGTGCATGTATAGTGGAGGAATTTGTATCAGTGGAGTTCAATCCTTATCCTGAGGTTAGCTTAGGAGAAGATCCAGCAATTTGCGAAGGTGAATCTGTAGTATTGGATGCCGGAATGGTGGGAGAGTGGCAGGATGGCAGTGTATCGTCTATATTTGAGGCTGTGGAAGAGGGAGAATACAGAGTAACGGTAACGGAGTTGGGATGTGCCTCCGTAGCCACCACTTTTGTTACCGTGCATCCATTGCCGGAAGTGGATTTGGGTGGCGATGTAATATCCTGTGATGGAGAGGAGGTTATATTAACTGTGCCTGATGGTTTGTTTGAATTTATGTGGGAAGATGGAAGTCTGGCCATGGACAGGGAAATCACCCAAACAGGCACCTATACATTGGAAGCGATCTCGGAGGAGGGATGTGTAAACACAGATGCTGTGACAGTTACTTTTGAGAATCTCCCGGAGATAGATCTTGGAGAAGATCTGGTTTTGTGTGAAGGAGATGTATTTACATTAGTAGCAAACGCCACAGCAGGTGTGATAACATGGGGAGATGGCAGCATGGGCAATAGTTTTCAGGTGAGTACACCGGGAGTGATCAATGCCGTGATCAATAACAATGGATGTGAGAGCAATGCATCCGTCAATGTAACCTACAGGGAGTGTATAGCATTTACTGTATTTGCACCCAATATATTTGCACCAACAGGGAGTGGTCAAAATGATGTGTTTATGCCAACTTTTCCCGATGGTGTGGAGATTCTAAGTTTTAGCATGAAGTTATTTGACCGATGGGGCAATAAGATTTTTGAAACCCGTTCTCTGGAAATTCCCTGGGACGGCACTTATAAAAGCGCATTTTCTGATACAGGAGTATATGTGTACATCCTGGAAGTCGATTACAGAGACGACAGGGAGCAGGGGAGAAGAGTGATTACCGGAGATGTTATGCTTGTAAGGTAAAATCAAACGATCTAAAAGAGTCCGATAATATTCCCGTCTTCATCGATATCGATTTGTGTGGCCGCGGGAACTCCTGGCAAACCTGGCATTCTCATAATATCACCTGCAATGGGTATTATGAAACCGGCTCCTGATGCGATTTCAATATCTCTAATCTTAAGCTCATATCCTGAAGGTCTGCCCAGAAGTTTCGGATTGTCGGAAAAACTGTACTGGGTTTTGGCAATGCATACACCCAGAGAATCAAGACCGAGATTTTCAATTCTTTTCAAAGCTTTTTGAGCGTCATTACTGTATTCAACGCTTTCTGCTCCATAAATTTTCTTTGCGATGGTTTCAATCTTAACTTTTGACGTAGATTTCCAGTCATAAAGTGGCGTAAATTCATTTTTAGAGGATTGTACTGCTGAATTGTATACCTTTTCTGCAAGATCAATTGTACCGTTTCCTCCTTGCTCCCAACCCTTGCTAATGGCAGACGGAATACCCAGGTTTTTGCACTTATCCTGAATGAGCTGATGTTCTTCAGCAGAATCGGAATCAAAAGCATTAATAGCTACCACGATCGGAACTTTAAATAGTGAGAGATTTTCTATATGCTTTTGCAGGTTTGTGATCCCTTTTTCCAGGCTATGAAGGTCAGGAGATTTCAATAGATCAAGAGATACACCTCCATGATATTTGAGAGCTCTCACAGTGGTAACTAAAACTACTGTGGAAGGCTTTAAACCACTGCTTGCACATTTTATATCCAAAAATTTTTCGGCTCCTAAATCTGCACCGAATCCGGCTTCAGTAACTACAAAATCGGATAGTGACATTCCCATTTTGGTAGCCAATATGGAATTGGTACCCTGGGCAATATTGGCAAAAGGACCCCCATGAAGAATGGCGGGAGTACCTTCTATAGTTTGAACAAGATTTGGCATAATAGCCTCCTTTAATAGAGCAGCCATTGCACCTTGTACTTGAAGATCCCTTGCGAATACAGGTTTTCTATCCATATTAAACCCAACCAGAATATTGCCTAATCTACTTTTTAAATCTGTGAGTCCCTGACACATACATAATATAGCCATCACTTCAGAAGCTGCAGTAATATCAAAACCACTTTCACGGGGAATACTGTTGGCTGTACCTCCTAATCCGATGACAATTTTCCTGAGTGACCTGTCATTCATATCCATAACCCGCTTCCAGAGTATATTTCTTGGATCAAGGCCTACATTGTTTTTCTTACTCTGTAGGTTATTATCAACTATTGCCGAAAGAAGATTGTGTGACTTCTCGATGGCGTGAAGATCTCCTGTAAAATGCAGATTGATATCTTCCATTGGAAGCACTTGAGAAAATCCCCCACCCGCAGCACCTCCTTTCATACCAAATACAGGTCCCAGGCTAGGCTCTCTTAAGACAACAGTGGTTTGCTTTTTGATTTTATTTAATCCCTGTGCCAATCCGATGGAAACGGTCGTCTTCCCTTCTCCGGCTGGCGTTGGAGATGTTGCGGTAACTAAAATTAATTTACTTTTACCAATATTTTCATTCTTAATGTATGACAGAGGAATTTTTGCTTTATATTTCCCGTAAGGAATGATATCGTTTTCACTTATACCCAATTGAGAGGCGATTTCTGTAATGGGTTTTAGTGGAATGGACTGAGCAATTTCAATATCTGATTTCATAGGATTTAGTCAAATTTTAGGCTAATGACAATGGTTTTAATGCTGCAATGATACTTAAAAAGGTTGATTTTGATGTATTAGGGCTCTAAAAACATATATTAAAAGTTATAAATGTGAATTTATTAGAAAAATACATTCATATCATAGGTGAAGCCTATACAGGGTATGGGCGTTATCTATGGACAGAAATTACATTCCAATATGATTATAAGCCCTGGTGGCAAAATTATTTTTGGATGCTTGTGTTGGTATCTCTGTTCTTTTTTGTATTGGAATGGTCGAGACCCTGGAGGCAGAACCAGCCGAAATTCAGAAAAGATTTTTGGTTAGATTTTTTCTACATGTTCTTTAATTTCTTTCTTTTTTCTTTGATATTTTACAATGCGATGTCAGATGTGGTGGTTCAGGCTTTTAAAGACTTTCTTGCCTTATTCGGAATGAAAAATGTAGTAGCCATTCATATTGAGAATTGGTCCATAGGAGCTCAGTTACTCGCTTTATTCATTATAAGGGATTTTATCCATTGGTGGGTACACAGACTGCTCCACCGTGTAGATTTTTTATGGCAGTTTCACAAAGTTCATCATTCCGTAGAACAAATGGGTTTTGCTGCACACTTGCGTTTTCACTGGATGGAAACGGTTGTATATCGGACTATAGAATATATACCTTTAGCGATGATTGGGTTTGGGATTGATGATTTTTTCATTGTGCATATTATTGCTTTAACTATTGGCCATTGGAATCATGCTAATTTCAATATGAATATAGGTCCGTTAAAATACATATTTAACAATCCGGCTATGCATATTTGGCATCATGCGAAAGAATTGCCCCAGGAAAGGAGGTATGGAGTCAATTTTGGACTCTCTCTTAGTATTTGGGATTATATTTTTCGAACCGATTACATTCCCCATGATGGACGGGACATTCCACTTGGTTTTCCCGGATCCGAAGATTTTCCATCTGATTTGAAAAGTCAGATGGTTTATGGTTTGGGCAGGAAGAAGACTTAATTTAAACTAAATTTTATTGGGTGTTTATTCATTTCTAAGAAGCATTCGCTAAGCCATATTGGAGTCATATAAATAATAATAGTACTCCAGACAGAATATCTCTGAAAACTTTAACACTTTACTCATATAACATATAACGATCTCATACGTTATGAAAAAGGGGACGTCAAATATTCGAAATTCATTGAAACAAGTATATATGTAAGCTCATATTGCGGCATCACCTCAAAAAACATTTACATGAAAAACCTGATCATTGTTTTGCTCACTTTGATTTCGTCGATTTCATTATCAGCCCAACGTTTTTCTGTTTCGGGCACCGTTCAGGATACCATTGGAAATGAATTGGTAGCCGCCACGGTCATTCTGATGGATACCGATTCTATACTTATAGACTATACATTGTCTGATAACAAGGGATATTTTATCTTTAAAAGTCTCGAAGCCGGAAAATATCTCATAAAGATTTCTTACTTAAGTTTTTATCCTGTGACACTTTTTATCGACCTGGTGGATAATAATGAAAACGTAGGAATCATAAGTATGGAAGAAATTTCAACCCAACTCATGGAAGTGGTTATTAAAGAAGCTAAGGCTCCTTTAAAGTTAAGGGGAGATACGGTTGAGTATGATATCAGCCAATTTAGAGTTCCGGAGGGAGCTACCCTTGAAGCTCTGTTGCGGCGACTTCCCGGGATGGAAGTAAGTCAGGATGGTTCTGTTTTGGCTGATGGTAAAAATGTAACTCAATTGACAGTTGAGGGTAAGACATTTTTTAGTGAGGATCCAAAATTTGCAATTAAAAATCTACCTGCTGAGGGAGTTTCAAAAATTCAGGTTTTCGATAAAAAAGATGAAGAGGCATTACTTACTGGGATTGCCCAGAACACGGAAGAAAAAGCCATGAATATAGAGCTTAAAGAAGGATTCAAGAAAGGAGGTTTTGGTAAAATTACAGCAGGTGGTGGAATTGAATCCCGCGGCGAATTAAAAGGGAATTATAACAAGTTTGACAAGAAATATCAGTTTTCAGTTGTTGGTGTGGGCAACAATACAGGCAGGAACGGGCTTTCATGGGACGATTATCAGGATTTTATGGGTTCAAACACCTGGGGTTTATTTGGTGATTATGAATATGGCTTTGGGACAGGAGGTGGCTATGGTATTTCCATTACAGGATCATCGGGATTAGAAAATAAAATCCAGGATGCATTTTTTTCAGGGGATCGGGGTGGATTTCCTACCCACATCAATGGAGGGCTGAATTACAATTATGATCATAAAAATACGAAATTATCTTCCCGGTATTTCTTTCAAAGAATGGGAAACGAAAAAGAAACATTTACAGATTCGCGAAATTTTCTTCCCAATTCCTTTTTGGAAAACAACCGTTTTGAAAGTGAAGACAGGCTGAGCGGGAATCATAGAGCCGAATTTGTTGTAGAGCAAAAAGTAGATAGTCTATTCACGATCAAAGTTACTGCTGATGTTGCTTTAGTTGGTACTGAAATTGACCAGTTCGGTCATAGTAATGTATTGAAAAATGGGTTGTTCGTCAGCAATAATTCTTCATTTAACAATGATTCCGACTTGACGGGACGATTATTTTCATCTTCAATTCTGGCCAGAAAGCAATTTAAAAAAAGGGGGAGGGGACTGGGAGCAAATCTGACATTTCTTCAAACCAACGTTCAGGAAAATCAAATCGTATTTTCGGATAATTTTTTCTTTTCTGATGCAGGTGATGTCAATCAGGAATTACTTCTAAGACAATGGAACGATGATATGTTTAATAAAAAAGTAATTAGTGGAAACGTAATGGCGAGTGAACCTTTGTCAAAAAGAATATTTTTTAAAACTTTTTATAATCTGAATATAAGGCAGGAGGAAGGCCTCCGTATGGTAGAGGATCAAAATAGTGATGGAAATCTGATACTTGATGAGTTTTTGAGCAGAAACTATGACAATCAAATTATGAATCAACGATTAGGAACTTCATTGACCTATACACATAAAGGCTTTAATTTAACCCTTGGAGGTGCGTACCAGGCTTTTTCTTTACAAGGAGACTACAGCGCACCCAATCCGTCTTTATTCAGTGGAACAGTTGATAATCGCTTTTCATCATTTATTCCTTATGCTGAAATGAGGTACCCATTTTCAAGGAATACTTATTTCAATACTACTTATACCATCGATGTAAGAGAACCAGGAATTGAGCAATTACTCCCTGTTATTGATTTTCGCAACCCTTTATTTATCCGAGAGGGAAATCCTGATTTATTGCCCGCTCTCAGTCATAGAGTGAGCTTATTTTTTAATCACAGTTGGCCAGCTTCTGGTATGCGTTTTAGTATCAATACCTGGTACAATTACCAGGAAAACCAAATCATTAGTGAACAATTTGTTGACGAAAATCAGGTGACTTTAAGTCGACCTGTCAACTATACAGGAGGAAGGAATTTCAGCTTATACAGTAGTTTGACCATTCCCATTAAACGCAATAAACTCACTATGAGATTCCACGGGAGGTACTTTGGTTCCAGAAGTTTTGCCTTTGTCAATGATGTCCTAAATCGCACATTGACTTCCGGCCCGGGAGGTACTGTAGGAATCGACTATACTCCATCTCAAAATACTACATTATTTGTATCAACCAATCTTGCCTATACAAGTACAACTTATGATATTAATAGCGGGCAGGATCAAAATATCATTAGAAATGTCCATGCTTTTGATTTTAATACAAAAATTTTAAATGGATTATATATCAACTCTTCATTGAGATATTCCATATTCTCGAACCAAAGATTTGGTATCAATCAGCATATCCCTATTGCAAACATATCGATATATAAACAGATTTTAAGTGGTAACAAGGGTGAAATCCGCCTTTCTCTCTATGATGCCTTTAACAAAAATATAATGATCAATCAGAACACATCTGCAACTTCGGTATTTGATTCCAGAACATTTTCACTTGCACGTTATGCCATGTTATCCTTCTCCTACAACATCAGAGGTATGAAGGCAGGCGTGAATCAAAATATTTACTAATGATTTTGAATTGAACAATTTTATTGCATTATAAATTAAAAGAAAATGAAGAAAAGAAGGGGGTTCTTAATTATAATCATTCTGGCTGTTCTAAGCAGTACAGGATTGCATTCACAAAACGTTGAAATCGAATATAACAGGATCGTCAATTGGGTAGAAGTCATGAATAAAATGCCGTTCCTTTCTGAAGAGGAAAAAGATCGGAATAAGTTGGTATCCGGGAGCCGTTCAAATACTGGTGTACCTTTTATTTTGGTGGCAAATGAAGAAGGTAGTGTTTATAAAGAGAAAGAAAGAGAAGGCAATATCGGTTATACCTGGCGTTCAGATGACAATATTTTCATCAGGTATACGAATGAAAACAAAATGAACGATATCCGGGAATTCCTGGGTAAGAATTATTTGATTGAAGGACCAAAACCTCAGTTCAAGTGGAAGATTTTAAATGAATTGAAAGAAATTGCAGGCTATCTGTGCATGAAAGCTGAAACCATCAATCCTGAAAACGGATTTCCTGTTTATGCCTGGTTTACCAATAAGATACCAGTTCATAGTGGACCTGAGGGATTTTCAGGTCTGCCGGGAATGATTCTCGTCCTTGAAATGAATGTAGATGATGTCGTTATAACTGCTGAGAAAATCTACATTGATACAGAAACGAAACCACTACCCATTCCCAGGAAAATGAAAGGTAAGAAAATGGGATACAATGAATTTGCTGAAATGAAACGCAATTTTATTCAAAGCAGCCTGGAGTCGAACAAATATCCTTTTTGGCAGGTCAGGTATTGATTTTAAACATCCTGAACAATGATCACTATTTATTTTTAGCGGTGTAGAGCTTGGACCCATTGAATAATTAGGCTGGGTACTCCAATGGATGCTTTATTGCGAATGACATTTAACTTGTTTCTTACAGAAAGTTCAATATTAATCTGGGGCTGTGGGTCAATGTAGAAAATTTCTGCTCCAGGTGGAGCAAAAGCTACCAGTGAGGCAGCGGGATAAACCTGCATTGATGTGCCGACAATCAGCACTCGGTCTGCATCGGAAATTTCAAGAATGGCCTCCTCCAGTTTAGGTACCATTTCTCCAAACCAAACAATATGAGGGCGTAGTTGGTGTCCTTGCTCGCATAAGTCTCCTAAGTGCAGATCGCCATCACAGTCATAAATTAGGTTCTGATTATTAGTGGATCGTATTTTTTTTAATTCTCCATGAAGATGTATGATTTTCCTGCTCCCCGCTCTTTCATGCAGGTCATCTACATTTTGAGTAATAACTACAGTATCAAAATATTTCTCTAAATCAGCAATCGCCAGGTGAGCCTCATTAGGGTCGACTTCTTTTAATTGTCTTCTGCGGGCATTATAAAAATCAAGTACAAGTTTCTGATTTCTATACCATCCATCTATACTGGCCACTTCCATAACATCGAAATTTTCCCATAATCCATCTGAGTCTCTAAAAGTTTTTAAGCCACTTTCAGCACTCACTCCGGCACCTGTTAGTACCACAACTTTATTTAGCGATTTTTTCATTTTATACTTTCCTCAAGTTCAAACCATGCTGTTGGTAATTGATGTATAATGTCCCCTGCAATCAAACCTGTCATTCCCGAATTTTGAGCATATAAATCTCCTGCTCTTCCGTGGATATACATACCCAACAAACAGGAATCCAATCGTGAATATTGTTGACCTGTTAAAGCGGCTAGAATGCCAGTAAGCACATCCCCGCTTCCTCCTGTGGCCATGCCCGGATTTCCAGTCATATTGAAGAATATATCACCTTCAGGTGTTGAAAGGGTGGAAAAGGCACCTTTGTAAATAATGTAAATTTGATACTTTTCAGACATTGATTGTTGGAGAAAAACTCTTTCTTCACTATTGGAAAAATGACCAAATAGCCTCTTAAATTCACCGGGATGAGGAGTAAGTATACTTCCTGAAGGAATGAATTCAAGCCATTGCTTATAGGCGATAATATTGAGTGCATCGGCATCCAAAACCAATGGTATAGTTGAATGCTGTTTTAAAATAGCCCATAATACCGAAGATGTGGCCTCTGATGTTCCTATTCCACATCCCAATGCCAATGCCTGGAGATTTATCTCTGATGGAAAATTTTCAATATATTCTTTTCCACAGTTTGGGACACACGTTGCTTCCGGAATAAATGATTGAACTGTGGGAAGACAAACTTCCGGAGTATAACAGATGGTTTTACCGGCACCGGATCTCATAGATGCTTTGGTACATAGTGCAGCAGCACCAGCCATTCCATATGATCCGGCAACTATGCCAGTTGAACCAAATGTTCCTTTATGTGAAAACACCTTCCTGTTTTTCATTACACTTATAGCAAGGTCACATGTGATGGCGATCCCGTAATAAGGCAATTCATCCCATGCCTTTTTGTCAAGTCCAATACTTCTGTATTCCCAATACCCTGTATATTCTTCCGATTCAGGAAAGAAAAAACTGATTTTTGGCATTTCAAAACTCAATGTTCTTTGTGCTTTGATAATGGTTTGTGATTTATCCGGTATTTTATCAGAGTGGAGACCGGAAGGAGCATCTATCGAAAAAATATACGGGGAATTTGCATTTATGAATTGTAAAACCTCGGCCCAATAACCCATTACAGGCCGGGTTAAGCCACTGCCAAATATGGCATCAATGATCAGACTATTTTTAAGATTCATGGATAAAGTATCATTTTCCCGGATGTGAATGACTTCAACTTCATCTGGTAATTTTTGTAACATAATCTTAGTATCCGCTGATAAAGACGAGGAAAAATGGATAATATACACGATTACTTTCTTAAAATAAGGCAAACTCATGCGAGCCACGGCTAATCCATCCCCACCATTATTTCCACTTCCGCAGAATAAAATAATATCATCAAGATGGCCAGGTTTGTGTTCCATCATCCATTGAAAAAACACTTTAGAGGCTTTTTCCATAAGGTCGGTTGAATAGCCATTGTATTGATTTTCAATAGTGACAGTGTCTAAATATCTTATGTGTTCAGAGCGTAGTATTTTCACTTATATCATTTGAGGGGTAATAGGTAAGATGTATTTTTTAGTTGTAAATATTTTTTTGCGATCATGTCATAATTGGTATAAAATTAGCAGTTTATTCTTTATGGCCAAAAAGTACAACATGGATCGCGATGAAAATAATCTCGATTTACATTCTTTTTTTAAGGGACTTACCATCGTAGAACTATCCAGTGTTTTGGCTGGTCCTTTGGTTGGTAGTTTTTTTGCTGAATTGGGTGCGAGGGTAGTAAAAATTGAGAATAAACAAAGGGGGGGTGACCCAACAAGAAATTGGAAGCTGCCATCTGAAAGTAAAGATTCTCCCATTTCTGCGTACTATGTCTCAGCCAATATCGGTAAAGAATCTTTAATGTTGGATCTTGGTGAAACTGATGACCGGAATATTTTTAATCAATTGATCAGCGAAGCCAGGGTTGTCATTTCTAATCTTAATGATACATCCAGTACAAAATTAAAGATTGATTTTAGTTCTTTAAAAAAAATTAACCCACATATCATTTATGCTCAATTATATGCATTTGACTACGGTGAAGATACTCCTGGTTACGATGTAGTTATGCAGGCAGAATGTGGATATATAGGTATGTGTGGATCGCCTGATAAACCGGCAAAAATTCCCGTTGCTATGATCGACATATTGGCAGCTGAGCAAATGAAAAATGGTATATTGATGGCATTGATCAGACAAAGTGTTTCTAATAAGGCTATAAAAATTAATGTATCATTATTCAAATCCGGAATTTCCGCACTAATCAATCAGGCTGCCAATTATTTGATGGAAGGATACGAACCCGAAAGAATGGGAACAATGCACCCCAATATAGCACCATATGGGGATCTTTTTGAATGTAGCGATAAGAAATGGATAATTCTTGCCATTGGTAGCGATGAACAGTTCAATACTTTTGCCCAATTGATGAAATTTACAATCAAAGATCAAGAACATTTTTCTAAAAATGCTAATAGGGTAGAAGAAAGACAAAAACTTAATGGCATAATCCAAAATAAAATAAACGACTATACCTCAACGGAACTATGTTTTATTTTAAATTATAATCGTATTCCACATGGACAGGTAAAATCATTAAAGGAAGTATTTAATCATGTCTTAGCCGAATCAATGATAATGAAAAGACTAATGTATAATACAGAAGTAAGTTCTGTCAGTACTTTAAGTTTTACTTTAACTGAGTGATATTATAATACTATTAAATATGTATAATTTATATGTAAAATTTACCTTATATAGAAGGTGAAAATTTGAAAATAAACATGCATTTTGCAGTGTGTTAGTAAAAAAGTAGTACAGTTTTTGCTATATTTACCATAGTAATAGACGATTTCAAACTGTATTTATTAAGAATCTAATAGTCAATCCTTTATACTGAGTAAATTATATTAATAATTTAAACCAATTTGAATTGGAGAAGATCTACAATTACATAAAAATAGTTTTTTCTGTCTTTATGATGTTCATAGGAGCAGAAATGATAGGGCAGGACTTGCATTATTCTCAATTTTACCTGTCTCCGATCAATGTAAATCCTGCAGCAACAGGTATTTTTAATGGTGATCAGCGGTTTATGGCCAGTTTTCGTGATCAATGGAGGTCTGTTCCAGTGCCCTGGCTTACGTTCTCTGGATCATATGATCAAAGAATTATGGGAAAGAACCCTGATAAAGGCTTCTGGGGAGTAGGTTTTATGATGAATTATGACAGGCAAGGAGATTCAAAACTGGATTTAACAAACCTGAACTTATCAGCCAGCTATACAGCCATTCTCAATGAGAACAACCTGATCACATTCGGAGTTCTTGGAGGATTTGCAACCCGGGGTTTTAACACTACCAACCTCACCTGGGACAGACAATGGGATGGTTTGGCTTTTGACCCTACGTCTCCTTCGGGTGAAGATTTTGACTTTTTAAGAGTTAATTTTTTCGAAACTGCCGCTGGTATTAACTATAGGTGGCAGAAGTCTGCCAGGACAAAAATTGATTTGGGAGCAAGTGCTTTTCATTTTATTCAGCCATCGCCTAATTTTACAGCGGAAAGAGATTTGACTTTACCACTTAGATTTGCTCTTAATGCTGTCGGTAATATTCAATTAACCGATCATTTGGATATTCAGGTACATGCACTCCAGCAGTTTCAAAGAACATATCGTGAAACGGTCTTTGGAGCTTTAGCCAAATTGTATGTCAGCAATAAAAGAGGTGAGGAGACGATATTGCATGTAGGTGCCGGATACAGAACTACACAGGCGCTTTATCCTGCCATTGCTTTGGAATATAAGAATATTTTTGTCGGTATAAGTTATGATGTTGACTTATCTGAATTTAGTAATGTAACCAATAATCGAGGCGGCCCTGAAATTCATTTTAGATACATTATTACCCATGTGAAGCCATTGGGTGATTTTAAGGTTTGTCCTATTTACTAATATTTATCGGACTAAAAAGAAATGAGAGAAAAACTGGTATATATAATTTTGATCACCCTTATTACTCAGTGGGTAGTAAATGGCCAAAGCATAGGGGCATTTATCAATGCTGCCGATAAAGCATTTGAAAGGGAAGATTATTATTCCGCAAGTTCGTATTACAGAACAACACTGGAATATGATTCTACAAGATTAGATTTAAGATATCGCCTTGCCGAGTCACTCCGGTTGTTCAATGCCTATAACGCTGCCATACTCACTTACACTGAAGTGTTGGAATCAGAGGAAGCTGAAAAATATCCGCTTATTAATTTCTGGCTTGGTACTTTGTATCAAAAAACTGGAAATTATGAAGAAGCGATTAAAAATTATGAGTTATATATCTCGGAATATGGAGATAGGGGCAATGGAATGGCGGAAAAAGCCAAAATGAATATTGAAGCCTGTAATTGGGCAATTTCTGAATCTGAAATGAGTGATCCAAGCATTGAAATCACAAAATTGGGAGATGATATTAATACACCTTATAATGAATTTGGCTCCTTTTTATATAATGATGAGTTGTACTTCTCGTCCATGAAACATACCGAGCAAACCGGAAAAAGTAATCCAAAAAAACTCATTTCAAAAATACACAAACAGGATGAGGAGGGTTTTGCTAATATAGTGGAAGGAGATATAAACCTTTCGGATTTGAGTATTGCCCATGGGGTAGTAAATAATAATGGAACAAAGTTTTATTATTCAATTTGTGAATATCTGACCGATTCAAAACTTGTTTGTCAAATTTATAGCAGAGACATTACACCTGATGGGCAATTCATCAACCCGGTAAAACTATCTTTTAATACAGAAGATAAAGGAATTACTGAGACCCAACCAACTCTCGGTTTCGATGCGGTGAAGGGAATAGAATTCCTGATTTTTTCGTCAGACAGACCCGGGGGCAAGGGAAAAATGGATCTTTGGAAAACAGAAATTACTGGAAACAACCAATTTTCTGATCCCATACCTTTGGATGAACTGAATACACCTGAAGATGAGGTATCTCCTTTCTATCACAACGCGTCTGGCATACTTTATTTTTCAACCAATGGACGTATGGGACTTGGAGGACACGATGTATTTAGTGCCTATAAACTACAGGAAGGATTTTCTGAGCCCATCAATTTAGGATCATCGGTTAATAGCAGTTATAATGATATTTACTATTATGTAAGCGAAGACGAACAAACTGCATATATGTCTTCTAACAGAGTAGGATCATATTATATCGATGAAGCTGAGGAAGCTTGTTGTTACGATATATACAAAATAAATTACAGCCAGGTTAAGATCGAATTGAACACTTTAACTTTTGATGCTTTGACTCGTGATTCATTGGAAGGCGTTACAGTTTACCTTATTGATCCCACTTCAAAAGAAGTATTAGCTGAAGTAAACAATCTCCAGGGCATTGATCATATATTTGATTTAAGAAGGGGAAGAAATTATACGATAAGAGCAGAAAAAGAAGGGTTTAATCCCCAGGAGATCATGGTAAGTACAAGGGGACCCATTCCCGATGGTACTATCATTAAGAAACTATACATGACTACAGATAACTTGTTATTGGATGTGTATACTTTCCATAGCAGCACACTGGAACCACTTAACAATGTAACTATAGAAGTCTTAGACTTAAGTAATGATAGAGAAATAGTTTTCCGACGATTTAATCCGTTGAATAATAATTTCAAGACGTATCTTGTGCCGGGTAATGTGTACGAAGTCAGAGCAATAAGAGAAGGATTCTGTACTGCAAGCCTTATTGTGGATACCAATACAGCCGGTGACGAAAAGATTTTGACAAGAAGGATGTATCTTGAAGATTGTTCTATTGATGTATTACTGCCATTGGCTTTATATTTTGATAATGACCGTCCTGACGGCAGAAGCCTTGATCTTTATACTTCCAAAACTTACTCAGAAACATATAGCAATTATTTGCAAAAAACCAATAATTATAAACAGAGGTATAGCAGTCCACTTAGCGGTGAGGCAAAGGTCACTGCTGAAAGAGAAATGGAGCAATTTTTTACTGAGGATGTCCAAGGTGGATATGGAAAACTACAACAGTTTTTTGATAGGCTTTATGAATATTTGAAAGATGGCACCAGTGCCGATATTTCAATTAAAGGATATACCAGCCCACTGGCTATGAACCGCTATAACCTGGCTTTAGGCCAAAGGAGGGTTAGTAGCATTAAAAACGAATTGGCCAGGTATAATAATGGTATCTTTATGCCATTCATTGAATCCGGCCAATTATCTGTCACAGATGTTTCTTTTGGAGAAGAAATAGCTCCTCAAAACGTAAGTGATAGTGCAAGAGATCTTAGAAGATCTATATACAGTGTAGAAGCTGCTCGGGAAAGACGAGTAGAGATCATTAGAATTAAATTAAATTAACCAGTAAGATATAATGAAGGATATGAGAATTCCTTTTTCCAATATCATTGTCCTGAAATTTGTAGCCCTGTTCTTTATACTTGGCACATATCAGAATATCCATGCTACCCACATAGTAGGAGGTGAGCTCATCTACAAGCATGTTGAAGGAGATAATTACCAATTTACTCTCACCATAAGACGAGACTGCTTTTTCGGTGCGGACGACGCTGAATTTGATAATCCGGCAAGGCTAGCTATTTATACCAGTGAAGGAATTTTGGCATCCTGGTTGGGAAGGTTCGGATTCATAGAAATTCCTTTTATAGATGATGATACTTTGAATACTACTATCGTAAGTGATTGTGGTTTTCTTGGACCTCAGGTTTGCGTCCAGGAAACCAAATATATTGCTACGATAAATTTACCTTTCAGACCCACAGGATATTATATTACTTATCAACGATGTTGTCGAAATATGACAATAAATAATATAGTAGAACCTTTGAATACTGGGGGAACTTATACAATTCAACTTACAGGGGCAGCACTTTTAGCACAAAACAGTTCCCCTGAATTCAATCAATGGGGCGATGTTTATATATGTGTAAACGAACAACTCAATTTTGATCATTCAGCAACTGATGAAGATGGTGATCAATTGGTTTATAAATTGATTACTCCTTATTCCGGAGCAACTGAAGAGTCTCCAAAACCTGGAGAAAACACACCGGCCGCTCCTTATGATGAACTTATATGGCAAGAACCCTATAGTCTGGAAGATATGATGGGTGGAGTACCTCTTCAAATCAATCCAAATACCGGTGAATTGACAGCTATACCCAATTTGATTGGACAGTTTACTATAGGTATCAGTGTTGAGGAATACAGAAATGGTCAACTCTTATCCGTTGTGAGAAGAGATTTTCAATACAATGTAAGACCTTGTACAGAAATTCCTGTCCTCGATTTTTCAGTTGAAGAACCAATTTGTAATTTCACTGCTACCTTCACAAATTTAAGTACAGGAGTAGACATTTTTGAATGGAATTTCGATTTTCCAAATGAGAATCCTGACTTGATGTCAACCGAAATAAGTCCAACCATTCAATTTCCAGCACCTGGCACATATACTGTTCATCTTAAAGCGTCAAGAAGTCAGGATGGATGCGTAGATGAGATATTTCGGGAAATTTTTGTTCACGATTCAGACTTGAAAGCAGATTTTGATCTGGAACCCATAACGTGTGACAATGGATTTTTCTCATTGGAGTTAACCGATAAATCTTTTGATGTCAACGGATTTAATGAATTAACTGAATGGTTGTGGACGGTCACAACTACTTCAGATAGTTTGACTTTTACTTCGCAAAATGTATCTACTCAGGTTCTAGGATCAGATTTAAAAGTAATTCTTGAAGTTACCAATCAGATTGGTTGTAAAGCAATTATTGAAAAGGAATTCAACCTTTTGGAGAATGTGCCAATAGCTTCATTTGAAACCAACCTAAAAGAATGCACAGAAGATGGCTTGTTTATAGTAGAGTTTACAAATACATCCATTAATACAGTTGAGAATTCAATTTATACCTGGAATTTCACCATCAACGGACAGGTCCTTCAATTATCAGGACCTAATCAGGAACTCTCTTTACAAGCTAACGATGTAGTTACGGCTACACTGCAAATTGACAATGAAGATGGATGTGTCGATGATATAAGTCAAACTTTCAGCGTATCCGACCTGATACCTGTTGCTAGTTTTATAGCAGAGACGGGGATGTGTAATGAAGATGGCACGATCGACATCAGACTTGTAAACACCTCTGATAACAAAGAAAACATAACGACACTCAGTTGGACTGTAGTGGTAGACGGAGTGACGACGACCCATAGTGGAGATACGGTAATTGTAGCGGGAGTATCTACGGATGCCCTGGTGAGTGTTACCCTTGAAGTGACGTATACGAGTGCGTGTATGTCGAGTGCTTCAGAAGAATATACAGCAGGCGATTTGGTACCTGCTGCGGACTTTGAAGGGATTGTGACAAGCTGTAATGCAGACGGCACGATCGATGTATTATTGCGCAACACCTCAGACCAGCGTGACGAAATAGAATCTATAGAGTGGACGGTATCGGTGAATGGAGTATCTGAGACGTACAGCGGTCAGGAAGTATCCTTACCGGGATTAATGGTAGACGATGAGGTGGAAGTAACGATG
>JBGTBR010000046.1:0-14267 GCA_041749255.1 Saprospiraceae bacterium | reverse complement strand
TAGGCTTTTGCCTAGAGTAAATGCGTCTTGTGTAATCATTTTCTTTAGAACTGAGTGATTACAGGTTGGCTTATAATGCTAATTTACGCATTTACTTTTTTTATAATATATTCCTCGCTTTTTTTTTACCGAACCATTGATACATAACACAATATAAATACCAGTTCATGTCAGATATCCTTCACCAAATTTATAATACCTCAAGTTTTCGTGAGAATGGTCATCAATTAGTAGACTTTCTGGCCGATTATCTTGAAAATGCATTAAAAAAAGAAATCCCTGTCAATCAATTTCGCAATGCCGAGGAGCAATACTTAGACTGGAAAAATTTTAAGGTAGATAATGAAAACACGATTAGCTATTTTAAAAAATTGGCTGAAGGATCCATTCATTTACATCATCCGCATTATATGGGGCACCAAATTTCACCTCCAGCTCCGGTTACGGCTCTTGCAGGTTTCTTTGCCGACTTGATTAACAATGGAATGGGTGTATATGAAATGGGAGGCCCGTCTACTGCATTAGAAAAAATAGTTATAGAAACACTTACTAAAGCTATGGGGTACTGTGCTGAGGCATCGGGTTTTTTAACTTCGGGTGGGACCCTGGCCAATCTTACCGCTCTACTCACAGCAAGGAGTCAGTTAAAAGACAGAAATATCTGGGTTGAAGGATATAATAATAACGACTTAGCTATACTTGTTTCAGATCAGGCACATTACTGCATCGATAGAGCTGCGCGAATCATGGGGCTGGGCGACCAGGGTATCATAAAAGTGCCCACAAATGGAAGCTATGGGATGGATACCACTGTGCTCGAAAGTCTTTTACAATCTACACAGGCCCAAGGGAAAAAAATTCTCGCCATTATTGGCAGTGCCTGTACCACTTCAACAGGTTCATATGATGATCTCCAGGCTATTGGTGACTTTGCTGAAAAACACAAATTGTGGTTTCACGTAGACGGCGCGCATGGCGGAGCCGCAGCATTCTCTTCTTCGTATCGCTACCTTGTACAAGGTATTGAAAAGGCGGATTCAATTGCTATTGACGGTCATAAAATGATGATGACTCCCTCTCTGATCACCGCCTTATTATTTAAAAATGGAAGTGTTTCATTTGATACATTCAGGCAAAATGCTCAATACCTGTTTGAGAAGGATGTGGACAATGAATGGCACAATCTTGCAAAACGCACATTTGAATGCACTAAATTAATGATGAGTGTAAAATTCTATTCCATCCTTGCAGTTTATGGTATCCAGGCATGGGATGAATTTGTAACCAAACTCTATGATAACGCAAGAATATTCTCAGATCTCCTTTTAACAACAGATGAATTTGAACTGGCCATCCCACCTCAATCCAATATTGTATGTTATCGGAAAACCAGGAAAGGATTTAACCAGGAAGAAAACAACCAAATGAATGAAGCCATAAGGAGAAAAATTTTATTGGAAGGTCAATTTTACATCGTCCAAACTACCCTTAATGGTACTGTTTTTCTTAGAAATACAATGATGAATCCTTTTACAACTCTTGAAGACATGAAACGTTTATTGATACGTATAAATGAAATTTGTATTGAATTATTTGGCCGCAAGTAAACCTTAATAATGAAATGATTTAAAAATTAACCTTCATTATTTTGAACCCCTGTATCCATATTTTGATTTATTTTGTAAGATCTCTAGCATTTCAAATTTACTAACCATGATTCGTCAGAATGAATTATATCTCCATTATTACCAGATTAACAAGTCAGCTTATTACGACAAAATCCGTTTTTTTGAAAAAAATCGTCATCAATTTGACAAGCTTTCATTTCGTGAAGTTCTGGAAATAAAATCTGACTATGCCTTTGCTCTTTTTGAAATGGGCAAATATTCCAAATACTTAAGCATTTGTGATGAGTTATTGGAAACAGTTATAAAGGATAACATCTATGATGTAAACGAAAAAGATGTTTTTGAAGAATTATTATTTCGGAAGGCTGCATCGTTGTTTAATCTCAAAGAATACAACGAATCAACACAAATTTGCAAAGAATTGATAGCAATCAATCCAGGTCATGAACTGGCTTCAAACCTCTTTAGACAATGCTTGCGAAACCGGGGCAACAGATGGTATGAAATAAATAAAGGTGTTGCCGTAGTTTTTTTACTTTCAGGTATATCCGTAGTATTGGCGGAATTATTTGTAATTGCACCATTTTACGAAAACATTGAGACTCAAGTACAATACTTTAGGAACATCCTATTTATTTTTGCTTTTGGATTATTAATATATAATGAAATTTGGATTTGGGTACAATGCAATCAATACGTTAGAAAATACGCACACATAGTTCGAAATAAGGCAAAAAGGAGATTAAAGATTTAAAAATTGTATCCCATCCATTTTTGTTATTCTTTAATAGCCTACTTTTACTTTAAATTAACAAAGTTTATGAGCTTACTTACAATAGGTACAGTGGCGTTTGACAGTATAGAAACACCCTATGGAAAGGCAGAGAGAGTGATAGGAGGTGCCTGCACTTACATCAGTTATGCTGCATCCTATTTTACAAATAATATAAATCTAGTCTCCATAGTAGGTGATGATTTTCCAAAAGCAGAATTAAATGCGCTGAGCAAAAGGGGGGTAAATCTCGATGGATTAGAAATTCAAAAAGGAGGGAAAACATTCTTCTGGAGCGGTCGCTATCATGCCAATATGAATAAAAGAGATACATTGGTTACAGATCTCAATGTATTAAGTCAATTTGATCCCATATTGTCTCCGGAATACCGGAAGAGCAAATATGTTATGCTTGGAAATCTCACTCCTGAAATACAAATGAATGTCCTAAATCAATTGGATGGCAGCCAAAAATTGATTGTCATGGATACCATGAATTTCTGGATGGATGTAGCATGGGACACTCTCATAAAGGTCATTGCTAAAGTAGATGTACTTTCTATCAATGACGAGGAAGCACGACAACTTTCAGGAGAATACAGTCTGGTAAAAGCTGCTGAGGTTATACATAAAATGGGACCGCCATTTCTCATTATTAAAAAAGGAGAACATGGGGCTCTGTTATTTTCAAAAGGGGAAATCTTTTTTGCTCCGGCACTTCCATTGGCTGAAGTTTTCGATCCTACGGGTGCCGGTGATACTTTTGCAGGAGGGTTTATAGGTTACCTGGCAATGACGGGTGATATTTCATTCACCAACATGAAAAATGCAGTGATACACGGCTCAGCTATGGCCTCCTTTTGTGTCGAAAAATTTAGCATTGAGAGATTAAAAAATCTTTCAGATGAGGAATTAGAGGAAAGACTTGCCAGCTTTAAAAAACTTACGCACTTTGATTTAAGTACCTCATAGTTTGATTACTTCAATGCAAAATTAAGTATAAAAGAATGGTGCAGCACATCGATATTGTACTACCTGCATTTCCAAGAGGATTTCATTTGATCACTGATCTGGTGAATGAAGCATTGCCGGCCTTACCTGAGTCGGGTTTGCTTCATCTTTTCATTCACCATACTTCTGCCGGACTTACCATAAATGAAAATGCAGACCCGGATGTGCGTATAGATTTTGAATCCATCTTCAATCAGTTGGTACCGGAGAACATGCCTTTTTTAGTTCATACATTGGAAGGTCCGGATGATATGCCTGCACATATAAAATCAAGCTTAGTTGGAAGCAGTATTTCCATTCCTGTAAAAAGAGGTATGCTTACTTTAGGTACATGGCAGGGAATATTTCTTTGTGAATTTAGATATAGAGGGGGTCAAAGAAAATTAACAGCCACCATAATATCTTGATATAGTTGTTTGTAGACAAAACTTTCCTTCATTTTTACTGTACATTTTCCTATAAACCAGTAAATTTATGCCATCCAAAATTTAATTTCAATGGAAGATACTGGCAAGCTAATACTGCGAATAGGAATGGGAATACTTATGTTGACACACGGTTATCCCAAGCTAATCAAGTTATTTTCAGGAGGAGAAATCACGTTTGCCGATCCATTTGGTGCAGGAGTTATCATCTCACTGATCCTTGCGGTTTTTGCTGAGGTCATTTGTTCAGCTTTGATTATTGTAGGATTTAAGACCCGTTTGGCATGTATTCCCTTGATTATTACCATGTTGGTTGTCATTTTTGTAATCCACTCCGACGATCCTTTTAAAAGAAAGGAACTAGCAATCTTGTATGCTGTGGCATTTTCTGTCATCATGCTTTTGGGGCCGGGAAGATATTCGCTGGACAGTAAATGGAGCAGGTATCAATGAAGTGTTACTTCTTTACCTCTTTATAATTTAATCAGACCGTTCCAGCCCCATTTTTTTTTGATCTCCAATAAAAACTTTCTTTTAACCGGTTCGCGGTATTTTTTTGCAAAATAGGTATGGTAATGATGGGCTTTTAAAAACTTTACCTGCAATTGATCCCATTCCTTTTCGTCTGCAACTATTTTAAAAAATAGAAGTTCTTGATATAATGAATCACTTATATCATAAAACAAATCTGTACCCAAATAATCGAGGTCAGAGTCACAAAGAATCTCTTCCAATACGTTTTTGGGTGACTGTGGAATTTTTGTAGAGCGTATCATACCACAGATACTATCAATCTGAGATAGTGTATAGCCCCATTCGGGTAACAATTCCCGGGCAATTTCCTCCCCTTTTTCCTCATGATTAAAATAATCATACGGAATACCAACATCGTGAAATAAAGCCGCCGTTTCAAGAAGGAGAGCATCTTCTGAATTAATATTCATCTTTTGTACATATAGATTGCACGTTTCTATTACTAACCTGGTATGGTGTACACCATGATAAGTTAAATACACGGGCGAATCTCTTTCGATGAGACTTAATATTTCTCTTTTTAGTTTAAAAAACTTCACTAATCTGTATAAAATAATCTATTATAAATTACTATCAGGTAAACTTATGCATAAAGCGAAAATAAAGAAAACAAAATATCTCCTATTTTAATGTATTAACACCAATTTATATACCAAAGTATTAAAAGTGATGCCGATTTGCGAACATAATGGTCTGGGCTGCACTTCTGAAAAGAGAATTCAAAGTAATCTTCTTACAAAAAATAATGCAGTACTTAAATAGAAGTAGTAAATTAATTTAACTTTGAGTTTAATTTTCTAAATAAATCACATTTAAAAATACTTCAAATCATGTCAATAAGAATTCACAAAGTGGCTGTACTTGGATCCGGTGTCATGGGATCAGGAATCGCATGTCATTTGGCCAACATTGGCCTTGAAGTGTTGATGCTGGACATCCTGCCAAGAGAACTCGGAGAAATTGTAAAAAATGATCCTCAAGTCAGGAACAGTATAGCAAACAAGGCACTTGATGCATCGATTAAGTCAAAACCTGCACCATTATACGACAGCGATTTTGCATCCCGAATTACTACTGGCAACTTTGAAGACCATATGAGTGCCATTGCTGATTGTGACTGGATTATAGAAGTAGTAATAGAAAGACTGGATATTAAACGTCAGGTATTTGAAAATGTAGAGAAATACAGAAAGAAAGGAACGTTGGTTACTTCCAATACCTCGGGTATTCCTATTCATATGCTGGCTGAAGGAAGAAGTGAAGATTTTAGAAAGCATTTCTGCGGTACGCATTTTTTTAATCCCGCCAGATATATGCAACTATTGGAAATCATTCCTCATCCAGAAACAGATGAAAACATAATATATTTTCTGATGGATTATGGCGATCGATATTTGGGCAAACAAACAGTACTTTGTAAAGATACCCCGGCATTCATCGCCAATAGAATTGGGTTTTACTCAGGGAATAAAATCCTGGAACTTACAGAAAAATATGCGTTATCTATATCGGACGTCGATAAACTCACTGCCGCACCCATCGGCTGGCCTAATACAGGTTCTTTCAGGTTACAGGATTTAGTAGGTCTTGATACCAGTGTAAAAGTGACCCAGGGAGTAATAGAAAACCGTCCTGACGACGAGTATGTGCAGGTTGTAAAGGAAAGAGGAACTCCTCCATATCTGGAATTTTTACTTGAAAATAAATACCTGGGGAATAAATCAGGTCAGGGATACTACAAGAAAACAGCTGAAAAAGATGATAAAGGCAGGTCTGTTATTTTAGAATTGGATTTGAACAAACTCGAATATATACCCATTGAAAAATCAAATCTAAAAGTCCTGGACATAGCTAAAAAGACATCTAAGATGGACAAAAGGCTTAAGGATATGATGTCTTTGGAAGATGCTGACGGTAGGTTTATCAAAGATTTTTTGTTGGGCCTCATTGCTTATGCTTCCAACCGCATTCCTGAGATTTCTGACAACATATACAGTATTGACGATGCTATGAAAGCCGGATATGCCTGGGGTTATGGCCCTTTTGAATACTGGGATATGATAGGTGTAAAAGAAGGAGTAGAAATGGCTGAGGCCAACGGCGAGAAAATAGCACCCTGGGTCAAAGATATGTTGAATAAGGGGTTCGAATCTTTTTATAAAATTGAAACCGGAAAAAAATGGTACTACGATCATCAGTTGAGTAATTATAAAGTGATACCGGGAGTTGAGGGTCTGATCATCCTAGATAATATTCGCAGCAAATCGGAAATTTATAAAAACAGTGAATGTACCATACACGATCTTGGAGATGGTGTTATGTGCGTAGAATTTCAGACAAAATCCAATGCAATTGGTGAAGGTATAGGAGAAGGTTTGGTGGAAGCGGTTCGAATCGCTGAGGAAGAAGGTTGGAATGGTATTGTCATTGGAAATAATGCAAAAAACTTTACTGTCGGAGCCAATCTTATGGGAGTGGGCATGTTTGCCATGCAGAAAGACTTTAAGACACTTGAGAGAATGGTAAATGGTTTTCAGCAGGTAAACATGAAAATGCGTTACAGTAAAATTCCAGTAGTGGCAGCAACTCAGGGATATGTATTTGGAGGAGGATGTGAAATACTCATGCATTGCGATGCTGCTGTATGTGCCGCTGAGTCTTATATCGGGCTGGTAGAAGTGGGTGTCGGTTTGATTCCCGGTGGAGGAGGAACAAAAGAATACGCACTCAGAGCATCTGAATCTTATTTTGAAGGAGATGTTAAAATTCCAACGTTGGTAGAAAAATTAAAAGCCATCGCAACTGCAAGTGTTTCCACATCTGCATTTGAGGGGTATAAATATGGAAGCCTTATTTACGGAAGGGATAGTGTAGTGGTCAATACATCTCGCGCCTTACTGGAAGCCAAGAAAAAAGTACTTCAATTGTCAGAAAATTATGTCCAACCGATTGGCAAGGAAGTTACTGTATTGGGAAGAGCTGGTTTGGCTACATTGTATACAGCTATCAATGAGTTTTACCTGGGAGCATATATGAGTGAATACGATGTAGAAATAGCCCGGAAAGTTGCCTACGTTTTATGCGGAGGAGACCTCACCGGAGAACAAAAAGTATCTGAACAATACTTGCTTGATATTGAACGGGAAGCTTTCCTCACATTACTGGGAAATCAAAAAACACTTGACAGAATACAGTACATGCTTATGAATAATAAGCCATTGAGAAACTAATAAATTAAAAATAAAGTCATGGAAGCATATATTATAGACGGATACCGGTCGGCAGTTGGTAAAGCCGGTAGAGGAGGTTTTAAAAATTACAGATCTGATGATCTTGCTGTAGATGTGATAAAACATTTGGTAAGCCGAGTACCTGCTTTGGATCCCGGTTTAGTCGATGACGTTATTGTGGGTTGTGCTAATCCAGAAGGAGAACAAGGTCTTCAGATTGGACGAAATATTTCGGCCCGGGCATTGGGAAAAGAAGTACCTGGCATGACAGTGAATCGCTATTGTGCCTCTGGTTTGGAGACCATCTCCATTGCCACAGCAAAAATCATGGCAGGAATGGGATCTTGCTATATTGCAGGTGGAACAGAAACCATGAGTCTGATTCCTATGGTGGGCTATAAAATGGCGCCCTCTTACCAGGCTGCAATGGAAAATATCAATTACCATGTAAGTATGGGAGCAACCGCTGAAGCTGTGGCTAAAAAATATAAAGTGACGCGTGAACAAGCCGATAGCTTTGCCTACAGATCTCATCAGTTGGCTGGATCGGCCATTGAAAACGGAAAGTTTAAAAATGAAATCGTTCCTATTGAAGTCAATGAGGTCTATGTAAAAGACGGAAAGAGGCAAGAAAAAAGTCACATAGTAGATACCGATGAGGGGGTAAGACGGGACACCAGTATTGAAGCATTAGCCCGGCTCAGGCCTGCTTTTAAAAACGGTGGTATTGTCACAGCGGGTAACTCTTCACAAACATCTGATGGTGCTGCTTTTGTGTTGGTCATGAGTGGAGACCTCGTTAAGTCTTTAGGTCTTGAACCCATCGCGAGATTGGTATCCTGTTCAGTAGGTGGAGTAGATCCATTATATATGGGTATGGGTCCTTGTGTGGCTATTCCTAAAGCCCTGAAACAAGCGGGACTAAAACTTCAGGAAATTGAACAAATAGAATTGAATGAGGCTTTTGCCACTCAGGCTTTAGCTGTCATCAAAGAAGCCGGGTTAAACCCGGATATTGTTAATGTCAACGGAGGAGCCATTGCATTAGGGCACCCTTTGGGATGCACAGGAGCCAAGCTTTCTATCCAATTGATCAATGAGATGAGGAGGCAAAACCAACGTTACGGCATGGTTACTGCCTGTGTTGGAGGTGGGCAGGGAATTGCTGGAATCATAGAACTACTCAATTAATAACTATGGATCGGATACAAGATCGCTTCAGGTTGGATGGCAAGGTTGCAATTGTAACTGGAGCGAGTAAAGGAATAGGATTATCGATTGCTCAGGCTTTGGCAGAATATGGTGCAAGTGTCATTGTCAGTTCCAGAAATCAGGAATCGGTCGATGCTGCCGCTGCTGACATAAGTAAAGCAGGGTTTAAAGCCAAAGGAATTGCCTGCCATGTAGGAAAAGAAGATGATCTCAAAAACTTAGTTAAGCAGACAGTAGATCATTACGGCAGCATTGATATTCTTATAAATAATGCTGCTACCAATCCCGTATACGGCCCTATTGATGAAGCTCAGGGCGAATTATTTGACAAGATCATGGAGATCAATGTCAAATCTGCTTTTTTGCTTAGTAATCTTGTATTTCCATTTATGAAAACGAATAAATGGGGATCAATAATCAATATATCTTCTGTAGAAGGATTAAAACCTGGTCTTGGCCTTGGTATTTACAGTACCTCAAAATCTGCCCTCATTATGCTTACTCAAAATCAGGCTAAAGAATGGGGTAAGTATGGTATACGGTCCAATGTTATTTGTCCTGGACTGATCAAGACGAAGTTTAGCCAGGCATTATGGAACAATGACCAGCTTATGGGCTTTATTCATCAACAACTTCCTTTGGGAAGGATTGCTACTCCCGATGAAATGGCAGGACTTGCTCTATTTCTTGCATCCGATGCTTCTTCATATTGCACAGGTGGTGTGTATGTAGCTGATGGAGGATTTATGTTACTTTAGTGATCGTGTCACATGCAGAAAACTTCAATTGAAATAAAAGCAAAATGTAGAAATCCCGATTTTATCAGACAAAAATTGGTGGAAGAAGGGGCACGATTTGCAGGCACAGACAATCAAACCGACACCTATTTTAACATTACTAATGGCAGGCTCAAGCTCAGGGAGGGAAGTATAGAAAACAACCTCATTTATTACCAAAGACCTGATGACACCAGCCCAAAGCAATCAGATATCTTACTATATAATACCACTTCTGATTCCGGTCTTAAAGAAATTCTTTCTGAATCATTAGGAGTGAAAGTCACTGTGATCAAAAAAAGGGATATTTTTTTTATAGACAACGTCAAGTTCCACCTGGATTTTTTAGAAGGAACAGGTCATTTTGTTGAGATAGAGGCCTTGGGTATGACTGGAAAAGATTCTATACAAGAGCTCCACACCCAATGCAGGGATTTTATGCAAAAATTAGGCATTGATGAAACAGATTTAGTAAGCGGTTCCTACAGCGACATGATGAGTAAATAACAAGCATAAAACGCATATAATAGCGGTCTATTCATGAAAATCAGTATAAAAGCTTTACAATTTAGATGTTAACAATAGATCGAGATTTGAGTTTTTGATTCCAAACCGATGGCTAAGATACTCATTCGTCAGGCATCCTTTGTAAGTATAGCAGCCATTCCTAATGCCTTTACTGTTAAACAAAAGAGATTCGATATTCATCTCTTCTCCTGCCTTTAATACCAGTGGGGTGATAATATTGCTGACCGCCACCGATGCGGTTCTACTGATCTTGGAAGATATATTCGGGACGCAATAATGTATAACACCATGTTTAATGAAAGTGGGTTTAGAATGAGACGTCATTTGACTGGTTTCAAAACATCCTCCCTGATCTATGCTTACATCGATTATGACGGCACCTTCTTTCATCTTTGACACCATTTCTTCCGTTACGAAGACAGGTGTTCGGCCATGCTGGGAATGAATGGCTCCAATGACTACATCAGCACTCATCAACTGATAAGCAAGGTATACGGGATTTATGGTTGAGGTATGCAATTGTCTTCCTACCATGGATTGCAATCTCATTAATTTGGAAATATCATTGTCAAAGATCCGAACAGAAGCTCCCAGGCCAAGAGCCGTTTTTGTAGCAAATTCTCCCACTACTCCTCCTCCCAATATTACCACTTTTGCGGGAGGTACCCCAGTAACTCCGCCTAAAAGGACTCCCCTCCCCCCTTTGGTATTGGTCAATAATTCTGCTGCTGTGAGCATGGCACACATACCTGCCATTTCACTCATAATTCTAACAATAGGGAATGTTCCATCATCAGATTGCAAATATTCCATAGCCAGGGCAATGGTGCGCTTATCCAATAATGCCTGAATATATTCATGTGTAAGTGTAGGAATCTGGAGTGGTGATATAAGAATTTGCTCCATCTGAAGAAACTCCAACTCTTTTAATGTAGGAGTGGAAGTTTTTATCAACATCTGTGATTTGTATATCTCCTCCTGAGAATAGGCGATAATTGCTCCTGCTTCGGAGTAATCGTGATCGGTGTAATTTGATTTTTCTCCAGCACCACTTTCTACCATCACTGTATGCCCATAACCGGTTAAGGTTCGGATAGAATTGGGAACCAGACTCACACGGCTTTCATCTACACCGTTTTCGCGAGGTATCCCAATGACTAACTTATTCCTCTTTTGGGGTACAACTAGTTTTTCTAATTGGGTTTCATATTGCCCTTCAGTAAAAAAGTCTGAAAACTTTATCTTTTGGGGATGCTCACTCATTTTGATTCTTTTGTAATGGTTCTAACATGCATAATCCTTCTGGATGTTCCAGAATTCTCGAGTAAAATACTTAAATAGGGCTTAGGTATAATCGTCTCAATTACCTCAGGCCATTCTATAAATATCCAATTTCCACTGTGTAAATAATCTTCAATACCCATTTCCAGAGCTTCCTCTATATTGTCCAGCCTGTACAGGTCAATATGGTATACAGCTATGGCATCACTACTATATTCATTGACCAATGAAAAAGTCGGACTCGATACCTCTGCGGATAATCCCAATGCTTTCACCAATGTCTTTACCAGTGCAGTCTTTCCTGCCCCCAATTCTCCCTTTAATACACATATATTGTGTCCATAAAACTCCGAATCCACCAAATGTTTTGCTATGTGATCTATGTAATTCAGTTCATATTCCAGGGTTGAATCAATAAGCACCGATTCAGAGTTTTGTGCTTTTTCATATTGCATGCACTATATTTGAAACAAAAATACTTATTATCATACAAAGGTTTTATATTTTCTGATCAACAGAAACTATTTCGAAATTTCAATCCCTGCATTTTATATCAAATCTTCTTTTAAAATACACATAAATGTCTGTTTTCCTTCAACCATTTTTCATGTTTTTTGTACTCCGGGCAGGCTTTTCCTACCCAATTCCAAAAGTTTTTCGAATGATTCATCTCCTTGGTATGAGCCAATTCATGAATGATTACATAATCGATAACCTCCAAAGGAGCAAATAATAACTTCGTGGCTAAATTGACATTTCCTTTTGAAGAACAACTACCCCAATTGGAGTGATTATTCTTAATCCTGATCTTGTTTATTGTTGACTTAAAATACAAATTATTCAACTCAATTACCCTATTGGAAATGGGTTTTAAAAATCTTTTAGCGGCAAATTTTGATAGCAGGTATTTTATAATTTCGTTTTTCTTCATCAAATTATAATGCTTGGAGAGAGTTATATTTATCTCTTCATTTTTCCAGGTTAACTTATCAAATGTAAGTGTTTCATCGACTGATAAAAATAAAATAAATGACACCCCCATCAGGTTTAAGGTATCTCTATTGTTATACTCCTTTATGTAAAAAGTACTTAAAGCTCCAGGTTTGTTTACAATTAATTGCTTGCACCAGATTTTAGCTTTATCTTTTGCAGACGCTTCATTATATATGACAGGTAGTCGTATTACCATCCCCTTTTTTGTAATTGAAAACCTTATAGAAGACCGAATCTCTTTAATTACAAAAATGGGAATATGATATTGATCGATTTGAAGTGTGGCTGCCTGCTTATCCATATTTTCTTTCCAACTCCTTCAATACATCAATAAGTACCAAAATACCATCTTTTTCCATTGCATTATATATAGATGCTCTGAATCCACCTACTGATCGGTGTCCCTTTACTCCTACACATCCAGCCTCATTGCATAAATCAAGAAAAGGTTTTTCATATTCCGGCTTCATACTATTGAAACAAACATTCATCAGAGACCTGTCTTCTTTCATCACGGTTCCTTTAAATAGTCCATTTCTGTCAATTTCATTGTACAGAATAGTTGCTTTTTCAGTATTATTGTTTGCCATTGCATCGAGGCCTCCACGAGCTTTGAGCCATCTCAATGTTAGAAGTGAAACATAAACAGGAAAAACCGGAGGGGTATTATACATGGATTCCTTCTCAATATGTATTTGATATCGAAGCATTGAGGGTATTTCGCGATTAATCTTTCCCAGAATGTTTTTCTTTACTATAACAAGAGTGACTCCTGCAGGCCCTAAATTTTTTTGAGCACCGGCATAGATAAGATCGAATTTTTTCAATGGTATTGGTCTCGAAAATATATCCGAAGACATATCCGATACAAAGGGAACCTGAGAATCCGGCCAGGTCTGGTATTGTGTACCATATATAGTATTATTGGAAGTTAGGTGAAGATATTTTAAATGTGTGGGAATTGCATAATTTTTAGGTATAAAAGTATACCCATCTTCTTTTGATGAAGCAAGCACTTCTATCTTCCCAAATAACTTTGCTTCTTTTATAGCTTTTGACGACCATGAACCTGTATCTACGTATCCCGCTATATCTTCCGGATCCAGCAAGTTCATTGCGGTCATATAAAATTGGGAGCTCGCTCCACCTGAAAGCCATAAAACGGAATACTCCTCTTGATCCGCCTGCAATAGTTCATAAATTAATGCAGAAGCTTCATCAAAAACAGAGACAATATCCTTACTTCGATGGGATAGCTCTAAAATGGATAATCCCAGGCCATTGAAATCAGAAATCGCCTGTGCAGCCTCTATTAATACTGAGTTTGGTAGTATAGCAGGACCTGCATAAAAATTATATTTTTTCATATTGAGTAACGATTTTGTAAAAAGACAAAATTAAGTTGAGTTGTTTTGGAATCACAAGTTATGCACTATAGGGTTATGTATATACATAATTAAACAATGGGTCTGCATTTTTTTTGCAAGTATATCATGTTTTTGGATGAAAACTGGTAAGATTAATAAGAATGAGTAAAAATTAATTTAAATAAATATTTGGAAATGGAACCAAAGTTGTACGAGTATTGTATTAATAGATGCATTCAAATTAAAAGCTAAGAAGTGAATATTCACTATATAGCCATTTTGCGAAATTATCTTTTATTGTAGTATCTTTTTTATTGAAAAATTAATTTAAATTTTTTTTCATAAAACTATTGCAATTTTAAATAATGATATTATCTTTGCAGTCCCTTTGGAAAATGAGCAGAAGCGGAGAGAGAATTGAGGATATGAGTACAGGGGGAAAAAGTAAGATTTAAAGAAGTTCATTGACAGGTTGGAAGGAAGGAATACAAGTGTAGAGATGATTTAAAC
>JBGTBR010000045.1:0-68404 GCA_041749255.1 Saprospiraceae bacterium | reverse complement strand
GAAATGTCGAATTATTTAATGCTACAATTATTTTTTTCAAAGTTCGGAATCGACCCTAACTTGCAAGAAAATCAAATCAAAATGATAAAACTATTGAATTATGGGAAAATTGCAGCTTGAAAAACTTCCGAACCATTGATTATTAAACTGTCTTTAATTAGAATTTTATTTGCATATCTCAGAAAATTCTCTGCATGGTCTTCCAATGGAATGAATTCTAAATCATAAATATATGATGACAAAACAAGGCTTTTTTCAACCAATTTTGGTTTTAATACGTAAACTTCTCCAGATTCTTTCCGGTCAGGTAGATTACATTTTATTGTTATACAAGCAATGAAAATAATAAAAAGTTGGATTTTCATTTATTTATAAAATAATTATTGATCGCCAGGACATACAGTCTTCGTTGCTGTCCCGCAAAGACATGATGCTCCAACATTCCCACCGGCGTATTATGTCTTTCTTAAAATCGGTGCTCATGCTTGCATTCGTGAAATAGATGAGCATTTGTTTTCAAATCAGGCATTAATTCACGCTAAGCCCGCAAAGATTTTTTCACCCAATGGCCGCAAAGGATGTCGATAACCATTAAAAATCTGCGTTCATTTGCGTGATCTGCGGGAAAAAATAAAGCAACGACATTTTCAAGGATTTTCTATGTGTTTTCTAATGTATACTGAACGAATGGAAAAAGGGAGTATTTCACGCTAAGCCCGCAAAGATTTTCACGCAATGGCCGCAAAGGAGGTTGAATTATTTGGCAATTGAATACCTACTGTAACACTTCCCTCAGCTTATCCGTATCGAACTTATATTTGAGGATGATGGGATTCTCAAATCGCGACTCACGAGGATATTGCTTATTGAATTCTGCAAATACGGGGTACAGGTGATGATCCGGTTTTTCCAGCATACGATCCAGCGCATTATAAAAGACATTGAAACCCTCTGTAGTTGAATATGCATATCCGTTTTTGTCTTCGAATTGGATGGCCAGATAGTTCATAAAGAATAAAAAATGATTTTCGTCTTGCTTTCTTTCAAGCACGATGGCTTTATTTATTGTTCTGTCCCAATAGATGTGTCTTCCGTTATGTAAATGAATCATCCAGTTTCCATTTACTGTAAATAATGAACCGTAAGGAATCAGGATCCTCTTTTCTTTATTGGGTCGAACCAGTTTCCCCGCCACCTCAGCTTCCCTTCTGTTTAGTATCTCTCGCCGATCGTAATTACCAAATCCGGTCTCATCATCACCAACTGTAAGATAGGGAAGTACATTTCCATCTAAGCAGTAGTAGATGGTATCGGTACCCCCTGCACTCATAAACAAGGTATCGTTGATCATTCTGAATGCGTAGGGTGATGCAGGTTGAGCAAAAGTAGGAGTGTTGTAAACAAATGATTTGCCTGTAAACTGGAGAGTATTTTTATCGTATACCTTTACCTGGCCACCGCTAAAATCATTGGAAATAGCATATAAAAATTCTCCATTCACACCTATACTAAACAGATGAAATCCATCCCTCATATAAGCAATATCCCTGATCTCACGCGCCTCCACATCGTACTGTATTATTTTTTGACCGTGGAGGTCCAGAAAATACAGGATGCCGGTTTCTTTCTCAAAATCTATGTCAAAAATATTTTCAAACTCCTCCGGACCACTGCCGGTACCCAGCAGTCGGTCAACATACTTCCCATTTTTATCAAAAATAAATATCGCAGCGCGATTGTTACAATATGCGCCTATAAAATTGTCGGTTAAAAAAAATTCCCAAATCGGAGTTATTAAGATATCTTCTCTTTCTTCTAAAGGAATAATAGAGAGATCGTAAATATAATCTTCGATAGAAATAATCTTCCAGGAAGGATCATCCGGAATCAATTGTCGGAGTTTGATGCTTTTATGATTATCCTGATTATGCTTACAAGCTCCGAAAGCCAATACACAAACACAAAGACAGGCTGTAAAATGGAGATATTTATAAATCGAGGTGTAAATCATACTCCTATTTGTTTAAGTTCAATTATATAGCTTGACCCACAAGGAGAAGATTGTGCATTTCCGGCTTATCAGTTGTTGTGGAAGCTATCATATAGCAAATAATGTTTTTCTTAAATATTTTTAGTGTAACAAAAGATTTAACAATTAAATATATATATAAACACACAGATTTGCAAATATTTATAAGGTTCTTCAAATATATGTCAACCTACAGTGTTCATATTTTTGCCTTTTTAGACCATAGGTGCTCTTGTTTCTATTCTCGTGAAATAGATGAGCATTTGTTTTCGAATCAGGCATTATTTCACGCTAAGCCCGCAAAGATTTTTTACGCAATGGCCGCAAAGGAGGGAATAACATGGCAATTAAATATCTACTGTAACACCTCCCTCAGCTTATCCGTATCGAACTTGTATTTGAGGATGATGGGATTCTCAAATCGCGACTCACGAGGATATTGTTTATTGAATTCTGCGAATACGGGGAACAGGTGATGATCCGGTTTTTCCAGCATACGATCCAGCGCATTATAAAAACCATCATAACCTTGTGTGGTTGAATATATATATCCGTCATCGTCTTCGAATTGGAAAGCCAGATAGTTAAAAAAGAATAAGGGATGATTTTCGTCGTGCTGTCTTTCAAAAACGATGGCTTTATCTATTGTTCTGTCCCAATAGATGCGTCTAAAGTTATGTAAATGAATGATCCAGTTTCCATTTACTGTAAATAATGAACCGTAAGGAATCAGGATCCTCTTTTCTTTATCCGGCCGAACCAGTTTCCCTGCCACTTCAGCTTCCCTTCTGTTTAGTATCTCGCGTCGATCATAATTCCCAAACCCGGTCTCTTCATCACCAATGGCAAGATAGGGAATTACATTTCCGTCTAAGCAATAGTAGATGGTATCAGTACCCCCTGCACCCAAAAACAAGGTATCGTTGATAACTCTGAATGCGTAGTGTGGTGCAGGTTGAGCAAAAGTAGGAGTGTTATACACAAATGATCTGCCTGTAAACCGGAGAGGATTCTTATCGTATACTTTTACATGACCACCGGTAAAATCATTGGAGATAGCATACAAGAATTTTCCATGCACACCTATGCTAAACAGATGAAATCCATCCTTCATTGTAGCAATATCTCTGATCTCACGCACCTCCACATCGTATTGTATTATTTTTTGACCATGGAGGTCTAGAAAATACAGCATACCGGTTTCTTTCTCGAAATCTGCATCAAAAATATTCTCAAACTCCTCCGGACCTCTACCGGTACCCAAGAGCTGGTCGACATATTTCCCATTTTTATCAAAAATAAATATCGCAGCGCGATTGTTACAATATGCGCCAATAAAATTGTCGGTTAAAAAAAACTCCCAAATCGGAGATAATAATAAATCTCCTCTTTCTTCTAAAGGAATTATAGAGAGATCGTAAATATAATCTTCGATAGAAATGATTTTCCTTGATGGATCATCCGCAGTCAATTGTCGGAGTTTGCTGCTTTTATGTTTATCCGGATTTTGCTTACAACCACCTAAAGCCAATAAATAAACACAAACAAAGACTGTAAATATGAAATATTTATAGAAACAGGTGTAAATCATCCCCCTATTTGTTCACACTCATATGTATAGCTTGATCCACAGAGACATGACACTTCTGTATTCCATTCCAAATTTACACAGTACCATTCTTGACCTCCACCAATTTGACATTCAAGTAATAATCTTTTACAAGGAGTAGGTTGTGCCAGCAATTCTGGCTTATCAGATGTGGGTGATGCCATCAAAAAAGCAAATAATAAAAATGTAAATAATTTTTTCATGATATAAATATTTTAAGTTTAAAAAAGATTTAACACCTAAATATATATATATATATATATACATTTCCAAATTTTTTGTAAATTTCTTCCAATAAAATGACAATCTACATGTTCATATTTCCCCTTTTTTCAGATCATGGGTGCTCTTGCTTCTGTTCGTGAAATAGATGAGCATTTGTCTTCAAATGAGGCATTTTTTCACGCTAAGCCTGCAAAGATTTTTTCACGCAATGGCCGCAAAGGGTGTCGATAACCATTAAAAATCTGCGTTCATCTGCGAGATCTGCGGGAAAAACTTATACTAAGCCACTCTTTTCATCAAAAAATACAAAACAGGGATAAATACCAAACTGGATAATGTGCCGGTCACCAGTCCACCGATTATGGCTATGGCCAGTGGGGTTTGAATCTCAGCGCCCATACCCGTGGTAAACAACACCGGTGCAAAAGCCAGGATGGTCGTCAGTGAAGTCATAATGATAGGCCTCATTCTCCGTTCACTGGCATTGATGATGGCACTGTGCATATCCATATTTTTTCCAAGGTTTTTATTGATCATATCTATCTTCAGTATCGCATCGTTGACAATAATTCCGGTCATGACGATGATTCCTACCATAGACACAGTATTCAGCGTCTGTCCCGTTATATGCAGGGTGGCCATGGCACCGACCACCGACACCGGTACGATCAGCAATACAATGAGAGGTTGAATCAATGATTCGAATTGCGCCGCCAGGATCAGATATAACAAAAGGATTACGATTAAAAAAATGGACGTCAATTGACCGAGCAAGGCTTTATTTTCGAAATATTGCCCCTCAAAATAAACGCTGAAGCGACCCCCCGAAGCCAGAAAATTTTTCAACCTGTCCGCAATGTCCTGCCGGTATTCATCAAAATGAACGGTAAAAGCCTCCCCGGACAGAGTGGAATGAATCTCCTTATAATAGGCCGATTTTTTAACCTCCATCAGATGGCGTATGGGTATGAGCTCACCTTCTTTGTTGCGTACATGTTGGTTTTCGAGCAGGTTAAACAGATCGGTGCCCGCATTCAGACCCAGTACGATGGGTATAAAGCGGTCGCTGCTTCTCAATTGTGTAACTTCAAGAGCATTGAACAAGGCTTTGATCCTGTTGATAAGCTGAGAATATTCGACCTGGTACGTTTCCAGCAATCCGGTGTGGATCCAGATTTCAAGATAAGTATCTTCCGGAGGAGGCCGGTAATCGGGATACAAATCACTGACAAATGCTATGACCTCATCCATTTCGTCCATGGGCGGTATTTCATATTGTCCTACGGGCTGAATGTAGGCGATCAAGGCCGCTTTTTCCTGGCCAAATATATGGTCAAACGTATTTTTTACCGGATAGACATCGAAAGATGCCCTGGGATATTGGGTACTCATCCAATCCATAATATTCCTGCGTACCGGTTCAAACATCGAAGCATCGGTCAGCCTGGCATACAATTCCGCCTCATTGATACCGCTTTCTTCACTCACAAGCAAAAACTGCTTTTCTCCTACCACTATGCTGAATTGATCTATGGCATCTCCTACGACTTCCAGAAGGCTTGTCAATCGCTTCTCATTTTCCCGGATGTCGATGTTTTCATTCCAGTCGATTTGCATTTCCAGCGCTTCGGTAGTGATCGCCGGAAAAGCAGCAGTACGTATGACCTGAAACAAAAAATAACCGGATACGGTCAGCAAAAGAAACAATATACCTATTGCTAAGCGGTATTTAAGTATATTCCGGATCCATTGCTGATGCCATCGATGTAACATCCTGTGCCTGTCAGCAACTGTTTTGCCGGTTTTTTGCAATACCAGGCGAGCCAGTACAGGCAAAACCAAAAAGGATATGAGCAGGGAGGCCGTAAGGGCAATGGTAATGGAAAGCGCCTGATCGTAAAACAAAGCTCCGGCCACCCCACTGATGAGGATCAAAGGAAGAAAAACCGAACAGGTAGTCATTGCCGAACTGATCAAAGGCCGGATTACTTCTTGCGTACCGGTAACGTAATGTTCATCGGTCTGTAATGAAAATGTGGCATGTTGCCTGATATTGTCAATAATGATGATGGCATTGTCTATCATCAGCCCAATGCCCAATATCAGTCCCGCCAGAGATATAATGTTGATGGAGATGCCTGCCATATAGAATCCGAGCAATGCTACCAGCAATCCCAGGGGAACTGTAATGATGATCAACACGGGAAGACGCCATTCCCGGAAAAAAAGAAAAAGCACCAGGCCACTGAAAAAGATGCCATAGAGTAAAGATGTGCGGAGATTTTGATAGCTCACTTCCAGGATGGCAGACTGGTCATTGTGGAGATGAAAATCAACAAGGGTATGGTTTTCCTGAAGATCGCGGACCAGTTCAGTCATTTTTTCTTTGAGTACAAAATTATTGGCATCATCCCGTTTGCGTACACTGAGTAAAACTCCCGGCTTATCGTTCCACAGATAACTTCCTCTGGGTTCTTTGGCTCTGACGGTAATGTCGGCAAGATCTTTCAGTCGATATACTTGCTGATGGATGCCGATGTGCAATTGTTCAAGATCGTATCTGGTTACCAGTCCGGCTCCCAATTCAATATTGTATTGGTACTGCCCATCGCGGATCATAACATTACCAATATCTACACTTTGGTTTTTCAGTTCACGTGCGATCACCTCCTCATCGATGCCCAATGCGGTCATTTTATCGGGATGAGGCGTCAGTAGGATTTCAGGGGCTGACAATCCATGCAAATCCACAAAAGCAATTTCGTGCATTTGCTCCAAACGGCGTTTGACTACTTTCTCAGCGAATTCCGACAACTCCATTTTATCAACGAGATGGATATCTTTAGGGACTACGGCAAGATAAAACACCGGAACATCGCTCAGCGTCGATTTGACCACCCGGGGTCTTTCCACTTCACGTGGCAGTAGGTTCATGACCTGATCGATTTTTTCGTTGGCCTCTATAAATGAGAGATCGGTATGGGTTCCGTGTCGCAATTGGACTTCAATAAAAGCCGATCCATTGCGGGTGGTGGATTCTATATGATGGAGATTGCCCATTTGTATCAGTTGATTGCGCACGGGCCTGGTAATGGTATTTTCAATGATACGGGCCGTCTTGTCCGGTGCTGATATACTGACCGAAATTCGCGGAATATCAATCGAAGGCAGAAGGGAAACAGGGATAGAACTACCAAAATAAAGGGCAAGTACAGCGATAGAAGCCACCACCATGGTCACCGCTATGGGTCTGTATAACAGAAACTTCAGCACCCTTTCAATTTGCTAACTGGAAAATATCTTCGATTCATGGTTATTGCTTTTTCACCTGCACACCGGTATCGTGATCTAGATTGAGGTTTCCTTCAATGATTACCCAGTCTCCGGGCTGTACACCTTCACTGATGGCCAGATCATCTTTATTTTCATAGGCGATATTGACGTATTTCCACTTGGCTAATGAGGATGTGGTATCATACACGAATACCACGTCTCTGCCCGATCTGGATACCAGAGCCTCTTTAGGCACTTTCATCTGCCCGGGAATGATCTGCTCGACCTCTACCCGCATATTCATACCTTCAAATAACTTGTCATTTCCCGATATGATGCGCGCCCAAACGGTTACCAGACCGGTTTCACCTACTATCGGTCTGATGCGGTTTATCCTCGCTTTGACAGACCGCCCTGAATCCAGGAGGGGATAGGCTGTTACGGTGGTGCCTCTGGTGAGGTTGATGGCTTCATTTTCCATCCACTGCATTTTTATCTCAAATGAAGCCGGATCGATCAGGGTGCATATTTCCTGACCCGCTGTGATGTATTCCTTATCTTTTACTTTTATATCTGCAATCCACCCTCTCATAGGTGTTAGAAGCACTTTTTTTTCAAGTTGGTGTTCGATTTCCCGAATACCGGTAATGGCTTTATTGTATCCCGATAATATATTGTGCAGACGCACACGTCGTGCCGGCAATGAAGATTCATCGTCCGGTTCACCACCGTCGTTGATAAATCGCTCATTTCTCGCGACTATAGCATCGTCCAATTGATTATTGCGCTGCTCGAGTTGTATGAGCAGGTCGTCCTTTTCCAGAGCGATAAGGGTATCTCCCGGGCGGACGTATTTCCCTTCCTCCAACCGATAGACTTCGACCAATCCTGAAGATTCTGCTTTGATTACTGTCTTATGGAGAGCTTCGACTTTACCGTTGATAACTTTCTGGATGACGAATGGCCCGCTAACTACCTGACTGATACTCACTTCCGTTCTTTGATCAGAAGATGAAGTATTGGCTGGGGTCGCAGAAGGACTTCCAGGCAACTCTTCCTTCGTCGATTTATTGGAGCAGGAAGCCAAAGCAATGATCAGGAACAAGGCTGGCAACATTCCTGGTCTGAATCGGTATTGTTTATATACACATTTCATGGCAGAGGTTTGTATCGAATACGGCTTCCCAAAGTGCACCGGTTGAATCATTAAAAGTAATAAACTTTTCATGAAACGGAAAAAATTTAACTAAAATATCAGTTCGTAGTTATAACCAACCCTACTCAAGTTTATGGGAAACTCCTTATGTTCCTGCAGGTTATTGTGCCCATAAAGGTGTTCCTGATTCTATATCCAGTAATGGAAGCACGATAAAGTAAAGTATAGCGGTTAATAGAAATATACTGATGATATTAAGCCATAACCCACAGCGGGCCATTTGGGGAATACTGATCCTGTTACTGGCAAAGATCACGGCATTGGTACCCGTGCCTGAAGGAAGCATGAAAGCAAAAGAACAGGCAAAAGTGGCCGGAATCATCAATAGCAACGGATTATTTCCCCCCGCTACAGCCATAGTTGCCAGTATGGGAAGGAAAATATTGGCAGTAGCCGTATTGGAATTGACTTCCGTCAAAAAGATCATCATGGTTATAACGCAAATCAGTACAAACAACAAGGAAAATGCACTGACAAAAGCCATTTGCTCACCAATCCAGACGGCCAATCCGGTAGTTGCAAAGCTTTCAGCAATGGCGTAACCACCGCCCACAATCATCACAACGCCCCATGGAACCTGAGAGGCGGACTCCCAATCCAACAATCTTTTTCCTGGCTTGTGAGATGGTAGTAAGAAAAGGAGAAGTGCTGAAAATATAGCTACGGTACTGTCATGTACGTACTCGGCCACTCCCAACAAGGAGCCCCATCCTGGCAATACCCATTCACCTATTTGAAAATCCCTTCTAAAAACCCAACCGGCAGCTGTTATTATAAATACGATCAGTACCCATTTCTCGGATCGGTTCATCTTTCCCATAGCCCTGATCTCATCATTTATGATCTGCTCGCTTCCAGTGAAGGATCCTTTGATCCTAAAATATCTCGTCATGTAAAACCAAATCAAGGGTAAAAACAACAATACTACAGGCAGTCCAATTTTCATCCATGTAAAAAAATCAATGGGTGGAGCCGCCGGAAAAAGTTTTTCAAAAATTCCGGTAAATATTAGGTTGGGCGGCGTTCCTATCAATGTTGCCGTACCGCCTATCGAGCAGGCATAGGCGATGGAAAGCATTAATGCCAGACCAAAATACTCATTCCCCGTGGAAGATGATTCTTCTTTAGAAATAATGGCCAGAGCTATAGGAAGCATGAGTAAAGCCACGGCTACATTTGCTATCCACATGGACAACAACGCAGAAGCGATCATAAAGCTTAAAATCAATCGTCGCCGTGAGGAACCGAGTTTATGAATGGTGTATAGAGCCAGCCTTTTATGAAGATCCTGCATCTCGATGGCTTTGGAAAGAAAAAACCCTCCCAAAAGCATTAACACATAGTTGTGGCCGTAATTCGCAGCAGCAGTAGAAGCGGGCAAAATCCCTAACAATGGGAAGGCAGCCAGCGGAACAAAGGCAGTGGCATATATGGGGATGGCCTCCGTTATCCACCATATGGTCATAAGCAAAGTCACGGCTGCTGCATTTTTACCAGCGACAGAAAGACCCTCCGGAGCAGGCAAGAGCAGAAGGATCAGCAAAACTACCAATCCTGTAAAAAGCCCTATTCGCTTTCCGTGCACCATTCTGATCTTAAGACTTAATGCCTATCAGATCCAATGCAAAAGCATATTCACGGGCTATTTCCCGCAATCTTTGGAATCTTCCACTGGCACCTCCATGACCTGCTTCCATATTGGTATAGAGATAAAGTTTGTTTTGATCCGTTTTTTTGGTGCGAAGCAAAGCCACCCATTTTGCCGGCTCCCAATACTGTACCTGTGAATCGTGTAATCCTGTAGTGACGAGCATATTTGGGTAAGCCTTTTCCTCTACGTTGTCATAGGGAGAATAAGAAAGCATGTATTCATATTGCTCCTGAATGTTGGGATTTCCCCATTCCAACCACTCAAAAGTAGTGAGAGGTATAGATTCATCCATCATGGTGGTGACCACATCTACAAAAGGTACGGCGGCTATTACACCTTTGTATAATTCCGGAGCCATATTGACCACAGCACCCATCAATAACCCTCCTGCACTGCCACCAGAGGCAAAAAGTTTGTCCTTTCCGATATAGTTATTGTCGATAAGCCACTTAGAACAATCAATAAAGTCTGTAAACGTGTTTTTCTTCGCCATCATTTTACCATCCTCATACCATTGTCCACCCATCTCCTGCCCTCCGCGTACATGGGCAATGGCATAGACAAATCCCCGGTCGAGAAGGCTTAATCTGTTGCTGCTAAATGTTGCATACATGGTAGCACCATAAGAGCCATATCCATAAATCCACCCCGGCATAGAACCATCCCTTTTGAATTTGTCTTTTCTGTAAACTATGGAAAGTGGAATGGTTTTACCATCCCTGGCCGTAACCATGACCCGTTCAGTAGCGTAATTATTCTTGTCAAAATCACCCAAAACCGGCTGCTCCTTAAGCAGGGTTTTTTCTTTTGTCGCCATATTGTATTCATACGTTGAAGAAGGAGTGGTCATAGAAGTATAGGTATATCTAAGCAAATTGGTGTTTAGCTCTGGATTATATCCTATTCCTCCATAATAGGCTGCTTCTTCAAATTCCACGTAATGTTCAGTGTCGGCCTTTGTATCCATGACCCTGATTTTGACGAGACCGGCCTGCATTTCGTCCAAAACGAGATAATCGGAGAAGTAATCAATTCCCCTCAGGAAAACGTCTTCCCGGTGCGGGATATAGTCTACCCAGTTCTTTATTCCAGGATTGTTTACGGGTGCCTGAGTTAATTTATAATTGACAGCGTCTTTATTGGTATAGATGTAAAGTTTATCACCTCCTGCATGGTATACACTATATTCGACATTATCCTGAATGGGTTCTACCAAACGAGGTTGTCCGGGTTTGTCAGCATCGATGAGGTAAACCATACTGGCATCGGTTCTGGCAGAATTTACGGTGATGTACTTCTTTGATTTGGTTTTTCCCAAATAGCATGCAAGCGTTTGATTTTTTTCTTCGTAAACGAGTTGGTCAGATGATGAAGATTGACCGAGAAAATGCCTCATCACTATATGGTTTCTCAGTGTTTTTGGCTCTGGTACCGTATAGAAGAATGAGCTATTATCATTTGTCCATATTACACCGCCTCTTGTATTTTCTATTTTATCCGTAAGGAAGGTGCCGGTTTCAAGATCTTTCAATTTTATGGTATAAAAATTTCTGCCTACCGTGTCCATAATGATCGCAGCTATTTTGTGATCTGGGCTTACAGAGGTGAAAAAATTGAGGTATGACTGGTCTTTACCCAATTCATTGCCATCCATAATGATCTCTTCCTCACCTTCCATTGAATTTTTCTTACGGCAGTACAAAGGATATTCTCCACCTTCTACATATCGCGTGTAGTAATAATAATCATCTAATTTATATGGAACGGAAGAATCATCCTCTTTAATCCGACTTCGCATTTCATTAAATAGCTGATCCTGAAATTCGCGGGTATGTGCCATCATGGTATCCAAATACTTATTCTCCGCTGTCAGATAATCAATAACTTTTTGGTCTTCTTTGTCATTGAGCCAATAATAGGGATCTGTTCTGGTATGGCCGTGACTGGCTATCAATTCATAGGGTATTGCTTCAGCTACCGGCGCTTCTACATCAGGGAGACTGGAATCTTTCTCACCCAAATTACAAGAGATAATCAACAGGGATGTAAATAAAAAAAAATAAATTTTAAAAGCTTTGAAGGGGGTCATATTGTGTGAATTTAGAATGGTTATCATTAGGTTTTTTATGGTTTGTCTTTTCTTAAATATGTAAAAGCAATGCAATATAATAACGTATATAAATAGAAACAAATCTATATATTCTTATTAAACGAATATGAATTTTTTTAATTAAAGATTAGCAAAAGAAAATGATTGGAAAAGTCCAAGACTTGGATCGGAAAGAATATGCTTGACACGGCACTACACTGTATTCGTTTCTTTCGGTATTTTAGTGCGCTCCTACCCCCCAATGCTTTGGAGGGAATAAGGCCGGATTTGAGGTCTAATTGATTAAAAAAGTTTTGTCTACTTTATATGCATTCAATTTACAAGTTACTTTTTTGTCGACTATATAACAAATCGTAAGTCGCTGTATATCAAGCTGCATCTTTGAGCTTATTTAGAAAACCGGGCTCTGCTCAGGTCGGATTCGCCACCAAAGTTATCTAATTTTGATGTTCGGTTTGCAAACCGCGAAGACTTGATACAAAAAAGTAACAAAAAAATCAAGGCTGTATTCGTTTCTTTTCGGTATTTTAGTGCGCTCCTACCCCCCAATGCTTTGGAGGGAATAAGGCCGGATTTGAGGACTAATGTAGGGTAATTCATCTCGTAATTCGTAATTGATAAGCCAGTAGAATTATCACATCAAAGTAATTATGTACCGTACAACAAATTTAACTTATAGAGACAACATTACCTCATCAATAATATGTCTCCTGTATAAACCGAATTATTACCATCTACCAATGTGAGTTCAAGAGTATATACATAAACACCCTGCATGGCTTCACTGGATGAGTATCTACCATCCCAACAAACTTCATCACCTGCCTGAACAAAAATTCTGTTACCCCAGCGATCAAAAATGGTAAGTCGCTGGAAAAGCACGCATTCGCTGGGTAAACTACACCATTCATCATTTACTCCGTCTCCATTGGGACTAAAAACATTTGGCAATGTTATATCGCATTCTTCACTTACAAAAACAGTAAGACACACATCGGAAGAACAACCATCGGTTTCACCGGTTACACAATACTCTGTGGTTATGGTAGGTGAGGCAATTGGATCCGGGCATGCTGTGCAACTCAAATCCTGAAAAGGAAACCATAGAAATTCGTCAGCACCGCTGGCAATAAGACGTACGGATCCACCCAGGCTTATCGAGGCATCTCCACTGGTTTCTATAATGGGAGAAGGCCTGACGGCTACAGTCCACTGAACCATGTCTGAACATTGCCCGTTAAAAACTTCTACACTGTAGGTTGTATTTTCCGTAGGTGATACTGTGATTTGAGCTTCTTCACTTCCGGTACTCCATACAAATGCACTTCCTCCGGATGCTATCAGAGTAACCGGCAAACCCAAACAAACTTCTTCATCTCCTTCAATGGAAGCTACCGGCATTTCTAAAATGTCTATTTCTATCGAATCATTGGCAATACACATTTCGATGTTCATTGCTTCCACATGGTAAATACCTGATTGAACAGACATCGCCTGTAAGATAGATATATTTCTTTCTGTTGAAGTAAATCCATCCGGACCTGTCCAGCTAAATGACTCCGCTTCACCCATAGTTTCAATCAGAATTTCCTCTCCTTCACAAACAGGGCTGTTGGAAGTCAGTGATATTTCAGGTGCACTATGTATGACAATATCAACTGTCAGCTCTCCCGGGCAACCTATATCATCGGTTATGGTTACGGTATATGCGCCGGTATTTTCAGGTGTGGCTGGTGATATGACCGGGTTTGGTTCCTCACTGGTAAACCCTTCAGGACCTTCCCAGCTATAAGTTGTCCCACCAGAAGCCATCAACACCAGATCTTCTCCTTCACAAATTGGATCTACCGGCGACACAGTCCCTTCAAATTCCCGGACAGTTATAGTAAACTCTATAGCGTCCTCACAATTATCTTCATCAATAATAAAAACTACGTATTGTCCTTGTTGTTGAGCAGTGGCATTTTCAAAAGTTATGGTGGGAGAATCGCTAAAAAAATTATTTGGTCCTATCCACTCGTAAATGACCCCTCCCGATGCGGTTATTTGAATCATATCACCTGCGCAGACGGTAGTGTTGCCTGTGATTTCACCAAAATCTTCAGGACATGGGAGAGTGCAATCAGAGAATCCGGATATGCTGAATGGCTCGCAATCCAGCGTTGTAGTAATTTCTATATCGAAGGGATCATCATATGGAATGGGCACACTGGTAAAGACATTGCCGCTGATAGTACCTTCTGTATTCCCCACAGAAAGGTAATTGAATACTCCTCCACTCATTTCCAAAACAACTGTATACGTGGTATCCATGTCGTTACAGTCGAACATGGGAATACCCAAATCTATTTCTGAAGGAATCTGAATTAGATCAAATTGACCGGTAATGATTCCCTCACAATCGCCACTGCTTACAGACAAAATTTTTATGGAATCGGTCCAGGGTAGTTCTACTGTAAGAAAAAACGGCGATGATTCAGCGGTTACCGGTGGTCTTTCTACTCCATCTACACTGTAGGTGATGGTAAAAGGTGGGGTGCCTGTCAAAATGAGCTCCATAACCACATCACTCGGCTCGCATATATATCCTCCATTGGTCAGTTCTGCTACCGGATCTTCACAGGGAGAAAAACGCGCCAGATAAGCATCCTGCATTCCTCCCCCAAAATTTTCCTGGAAAGCCCCGGGAGTTGAAATCTGCCCGGAACTGCCGGTATTTCCCGTTATATAAATCCGGTCGTTTTCATCTACTTCCATTCCAAATGCCTGCTCTTCTCCGTCCCCACCGTAGTAGGATGCCCATTCTCTGACACCATCTTCTGTAAAGCGAACAAGATAGGCATCCGATCCCCCTCCATTTTCGGTCTGGTGGGCATTGACGGTGGCAATTCCATCTGTGGACATGGTATGTCCAGCCATGTATATGCTACCCATATTATCCAGTGTAAGCGCATAAGCCACATCATTTGAGGCACCACCATAATAAGATCCCCAGATCCGCTCTCCCTCGGATGAGAATCTGGCAATAAACGCATCAAATCCTCCGCCAATGACAGGTTGATGAGCACTGGCAGAAGATAAAGCATTAGGCGACGTGCAAGGGCCTGCTATATAGATATCTCCTGAAGCCGCCACTTCCAGCGCATCTGCATATTCATCTTCACTGCCTCCGTAGTAGGTCGACCAAATCCTGGAGCCATCTATTTGAAATAACGCAAGGAATACATCAGCTGTACCTCCTCCATAAGTGGTCTGATATGCATTGGCAGTAGCTATATTATTGGTTGAAGATGTCCAGCCTGATACAACCAGATCTCCTCCCGGATTTATTCTGACTTGCAACCCTGTGTCATCACCGCTGCCACCTAAATAGGTGATCCAGTTGATTCCTCCTTCATCATCCATCCGGGCCAAAAACGCATCGTGATTTCCACCATTATAATCAGGGCTAAATGCATTTGAAGTAGTTAACCCGTCAGCGGAATTGGTCCAACCGATGATAAATACGTTGCCCTGATCATCGGCAGCTATACTATTGGTTATTTCATATCCATCACTTCCCATATAGGTCGCCCAAACCAGATCTCCGTCTATGTCAAATTTTGCTATAAATGCATCTGTAGCCCCTCCGCCGAAGGTTGTTTGATATGAACCTGTTGTGGCTATTCCTTCTGTGGAATTGGTAGATCCTGTGATATACACATTACCCTCATTATCTACATCCACGCTTTGTCCATACTCGTCTCCGGGACCACCAAAATATGTAGCCCATAACCTGTTTCCTTCCTGATCGTACTTTGCCAAAAACGCGTCAAAACTTCCTGCATTATTCTCCTGATGACCTCCGGGCAGGGATACACCGTTATTGCTTTCAGAGGATCCAAGAATATATAAAAAACCCAAGTCATCCATAGCAATATCCCTTGAAGCGTCTATGGCATTTCCACCGTGATAAGTACCCCAGTCCAAACGGGGTATGGTCTGGGAAAAAAGCATCACCGGGTAAGATGTCAATAAGATCATCCCCCAGAGTAAAGTGTTAAGTTTTGTGTTATCAGAGAATTGGGCTGCAAACATATATTTCATTTATGTATAGATAATGAATTTATTTCATAATAATACTATGGCAATATCAATATATGTTCATATGTAACGCAACATTAATCCATTATGGTCTTAAATAGGATGAGGATGAGGTTAAGGTAAAGGTTGAGGTTATCGTCTTCGGCAGGTCGAAAGAATGGAGAACAGTGAACGGTAAACGGTCAGAAGGTCGAAAGAAAGAAGGTTTGAACGGTGTACAGTGAAAAGTTTAAAGAAATAGCGAGCTGCAAAAAGCGAATAGCAAATAGCGAACTGCAAATCAGCTAAAAGCCAACTGCTAAGAGCTATTTTGCTACGAACTACGAGCTAACTACGAGCTACCAGCTACCAGCTAATCACCGGGCCATATATATAAAATTCTATTTGTCCCTCACTTTTTGTTTTCGATCATTATCTGCTCTTGTTGAGAGATACTTTCATCGTGAACAGCTGTAATAAAGTTTTTTACGAATTTTTCGCTTAACCCGTGCTCCATGCCGCGATGGATATACTTATCCAGGATTTCATTCCACCTTTTGTTTTGTAGAATGGTGATGTTATTTTCCTTTTTAAATACTCCTATATCCCGGGCAATTTTCATCCGGCTGGCGAGAATATTGATCAGCTCATCATCGATAAAGTTGATTTGCTTTCTCAATTCATATAAACGGGCATGACCGGATTCTTCTACAGGGTCTTCCTGGCGGATCACCAGATCGAGGATCAACTTACCATACACCTCAGGAGTGATTTGCTGGCTGGCATCACTCCAGGCCTGATCAGGCGTGATGTGTGATTCCAGCATTAGTCCGTCAAAATTGAGATCCATGGCTTTTTGGGACACTTTTTGCAACAGATCCCTTCTTCCACAAATGTGAGAAGGATCGCAGATGACGGGTAACTCAGGCATTCTCCTTTTCAGTTCTATTGCCAATTGCCATTGTGGGCGGTTGCGGTAAATTTGCTCACCGAAATTGGAAAATCCGCGATGTATAGCTCCAAGTCTCTTTATCCCCACTTTTTCCAATCTTTCAATGCCTCCCATCCAAAGAGAAAGATCCGGATTGATGGGGTTTTTTACCAGCACCGGAATGTCCACTCCTTTCAGGGCTTCAGCTATCTCCTGTACTGCAAAGGGATTGACGGTAGTCCTGGCACCGATCCATAGGATATCCATTCCAAATTCCAATGCGAGTTCGACGTGCGAGGCCTTGGCTACTTCAATGGTTACAGGTAACCCGGTAAGATCCTGTACCTTTTGCATCCAGGGTAATCCACGAGTGCCCACCCCTTCAAATGAGTTTGGCCGGGTTCGCGGTTTCCATATTCCCGCCCTGATAATATCGACTTTTCCTGTGCGGAATAATCGGGTAGCTGTTTGGATGACCTGATCTTCCGTCTCCGCACTGCATGGACCGGCAATCAGTACAGGCCTTTTGTGCTGAGTAAGCCAGTTAGTTTTCTTTTGTTCCAAAGTTTCTGTTGTCATAAGATCTTATTTTCTGATTTTGTTTTTGAATATCTACCCAACTACATTGGCAGTTTATTTTATTTTAAAATTCGTTTAATGTCATTGGCTTCCTGCATGAGCATTTCGGCCTTATCTTTGTCGTTTTCTTTAAGGGCATCCCTGAATTGAGTCAGATATTTTATATAAGAATCCAATGCAGTTACGAGATGATGCCTGTTTTTGCTGAAAATGGCCGACCACGTCAATGGATTACTTTTTGCCAATCTCACAGTGGAGGCAAATCCTGTACTTGCAAGATTAAAAATCTGCTTCTCGTCTTTTTCAATATCCAAAACCGTCATTCCCAACATAAAAGAGCTCACATGTGAAAGGTGAGAAACGTATGCCATGTGTTTATCGTGCTCATCGGGATTTAAATAATACGTAGTGAGCCCAACACTTTGAAAAACTTTCTCTACCAACTCAACGGCATCCGGATCCGATTTCTCCAGTTCGCAAATGATGTTTTTCTTATTTCTGAACAACTGGGAAACCGCAGCTGAAGGACCGGAAAATTCAGTTCCGGCTAATGGATGGGAAGCGACATATCTTCCTCTTCTTGTATGCTCGGCTACGGTCTGGCATATATCCTTTTTAGTAGAACCTACATCTGTCACCACAGCTTTATCATTTATCTGATCCAATATTTTAGGTAGTGCCTCTTCTATTTTATCCACCGGAATGGCTATGATGATCAAATCAGCACGTTCCATAATTTCCTCAACTGACACTAATTCATGAATGAGCTGCAAACTTAATGCCTCTTTACAATGCAGGGGGTTCAGATCAGCTCCCAGTACGCGTACGTGGATCTGAGACTTTAGGTCCAAGGCAAGTGAACCTCCTATCAATCCCAATCCTATGATCCCTATTATCATGCTTTTTGCTGTTTAATGGTGCTATTTATTCTGGAAAGTGCTTCGTTCAGAGCCTCTTCATCAGCGCAAAGAGAAATTCTAATATACCTGCTACCATTTTTTCCAAATATATGGCCAGGAGTAATGAATACCCTGCTTTGATATAAAAACCGGTCACAGATTTGATCACTGCTTTCAATGCTTTCCGGGATTCTTCCCCAAACAAACAACCCCGCTGCATTTTCGTCGTAGCTGCATTTGAGCACATCCATAATATGATGAGCAAGGGTGCGTCTTTTTTCATAAGTCGTATTCATGACCCGATGCCAGGATTCTCCCTGATCAAGAGCAGTGACTGCCGCCTCCTGTATAGGTTTAAACATACCGGAATCCATATTGCTCTTAAAAGTGAGAATGGTATCTAGATATCCGGCAGACCCTGCCAGTGCACCAACCCTCCATCCTGCCATATTGTAATTTTTACTGAGGGAAGTCAATTCCAGGGCTACATCTTTTGCTCCCTTTACCTGAAAAATACTCAAAGGCTTATCATTAAGAATAAAAGTATACGGGTTATCATGACATAACAGAATGTTTTTCTCTTTGGCAAAAGCCACCAATTCCTCAAACATAGAAAGATCTCCTTTTGCACCAGTAGGCATATGGGGATAGTTGATCCACATGATCTTAACGCCTGACAGGTTAATTTTGGCAAGTTGATGTATGTCGGGCCACCAGTTGTTTGACTCTGATAATGCATAAGGCACTACCTCTCCTTCGCATAATTCGGTGATGGCCGTATAAGCGGGATATCCAGGATCCGGTACAAGGACTTTATCTCCGGAGTTGATAAAGGACATGGAAATGTGCATGATGCCCTCTTTTGATCCTATAAGCGACAGAATTTCTCTTCCCGGATCCAACACTACATTAAAATGCCTTTGGTACCATTGGCTGAATGCCTGGCGAAGAGCTGGTATTCCTCTGTATGATTGATATTGATGTGCCCCTTCCTTCTCAATGGAAGAAGTAATTGTGTGCATGGCTTCGTCTGGGGGCAACAAATCAGGACTGCCTATCCCAAGATTGATCACTTTAGGCGCTGATTCCTGGTTCATTTTATCTATTTCAGCCAGCTTATTGGCAAAATAGTAGGTCTTGACCTTTCCCAATCTGTGTGCTGGAGCTATGATCATGATTTATTTATCTTTTGGGATGAAAATACATCGGTGATATCCGCCCGCTTATAAATGCCGAGCTCTTCATATTCAGAAATGACTTCCAGTATGTCATCTTTCAAATTGAAATACTGATCGAGATGATCAAATTCTATGTCCATATGGAAAAAATACTCGCGAAAAGAGCCCAGAACAGGGAAAGATTGCAATTTGCTAAGGTTAAGATCGTGATCTTCTATTTTTTGGAGTACTTTGAGTAATTGACCCTTCTTGTCGGGAATTCTTATATACGCAGAAACCTTATTGGCTGATCGGGTATCGTAAATTTCTTTGAATTTAGAGATGATAAAAAACCTTGTGTAATTGGTCTTATGGGTTTCAATACTCTCGCTTAAAATTTTCAATCCGTACATTGATGCTGCCAACCTGCTGGCTATCACCGCTTTGCGTGGGTTTGGTTTATTGGCTAAAGCTTTTGCACTCAGAGCCGTGTCGCGAGACTCCACTCTTTTTATACCATTCATATTCGACAGGAACTCAAGACATTGATTGAGAGCCATAGGATGTGATTCTATCACCTTCAAATCTTCTATATAGGTTTCGGGATTTGCCAAAAGGTGAAGCTCTATCCGGTGGTATGCTTCTCCACGAATCCAGAATCCGTGTTCGCGCAGTATACGGTAATTTTGAAGTATGGTGCCGGCGATAGAATTTTCGATGGCCATAATACCGTAGTTCAATAGACCGGAAGCCAAAACCTCTGCCAGTTCGTCAAAAGAGTCGGCGGATACCATCTCATACTTGGTATCAAAATAGCGGGAAGCCACTTCGTCATGAAAGGATCCGGGATAGCCCTGAATAACTACTCTATTTGATTTTTTCACCATCTATTCATTTGATCCAAAAAAGAAAGGAGTCCAAATTTCTCCGGACTCCTTTTGTTTATTTTACTTGTCAGTATTACATACAGAAGTCCGTTACTCTTTGAAATAAAAGTAAAAGAAATAAAAATTGGATGTAAATACAGACTGTGTCACTTTCATTAATTGAAATGCAAACATACGCATAAAATTATATAGGTTGTATGACAAAATACAGATTCATGAAGCTAATTTTATAATTTGTTTATAATCTCACATGAACCACTTTGTTGACAGTAGCGCAAGTTTGCAATTGCAATGACATCCTCTGTGAGCATTGGCTGGCACAACTTGGCAATATATGTGTTTTATTATGTGCTGGTTCACTCAATTAAATTTCCTACTTTAGTTATTACTTTAAATTCTAAGCCTGAAAACTCATTGAAGTGGGCTTTTCCGCATTTTATTTTCATTTGTTCGTCACTGCTTAGTTTTGATAAGTCTACCTGAGACGTTCCTGTATTTTTGGTTTCGGCTACAAAGTAAATTTTCTTGTCGTCCTCAAATACCAAAGCCCAATCTGGGTTGTAATTTCCTATCGGTGTGGGGATTTTAAACCAATTCGGCAATTTGAAGTAAAACTTTATTTGGTCGCTGGTTTCACAATCTTTTGCGAACATGCTTTCAACTCCTGAATCTAATGGAACAAATTCTTCATATATGGTTTTTGAAGGGTTTGAAACTTTAAACGAGAAGTCATTCATATAAACTTCCAATTCCTGGGCTTCAAACAAAGCCATTTCATATTCCGAACCACCGATTTTTTGATATTTGATTCCGTCAATCATTAAATCATACAAAGTCCGTTTTATAACTGTTGTAGCCAAGTCTAAAAACAATTGTGGATTGATAATAATATCCTCAATTCTACCTGACCTACTCAATATTTCTTCAATCGTGGAACGTGTCAGTTCTGTTTTGCTTTGAATGTAGCCTAAAACATCAGGAATTTTCCATGAATAACCACCATAAGATTCTACTTTCTCACCAACATAGTTTGTGCCTACACCTTCATCAGTCATTGTAATTGCAATTTTTGTGGAACGAATGGAAGGTGATTTGATTTCTGGTAAATCTTTTATGGCTTTTGCAGCCAAGGTAATTAACTCGTCTGTTTTATAATCTACTCGGTAAGTGGTCTTCTTTTTAAGTTTTTCCCAAATCTCCAAGAACTTTGGGTCGGCTTCAAAACCTTTGCGATACTTGATAGCTGTTCTTGTTTGCTTGTTTTTTATTCTACCTGTAAATGAAACGCCACAATCGTCTTCAATTTCTTTTTGTAGTGCTTTTGCAAAATCGTCATAGGCTTCATTGGCAATTACAGTCAAACGGTTTATGTTTTGGTCATACGTTCTTTTCCCTGTTTGGTCAACTGCCAAACGCAATCCTCTGCCAATTTCCTGACGTTTCTTAATGTCTGATTTGGTTTCGTTCAAAGTGCATATTTGAAATACATTTGGATTGTCCCAACCTTCACGAAGGGCAGAATGTGAAAAAATGAAACGCAAAGAATTGTCTAATCCTAACAATTTTTCTTTGTCTTTCATTATTAAACTATAAGTGTCGTCATCTGCTTTGGTTTCACCTGAAGTGTCTTTGAAAACACCTTTTTTATCTTGCGAAAAATAGCCGTTGTGCGTTTCTGCAACTGGAAATTTATCTAATTCTTTAAAAGCTGGTTTCGAAATGTATTCCTGATAAACTTCTTCAAACCATTCGGCAAACTTTCCTTTTACAGGATTTCCTGTTTCATCATAGGTTCGGTAATTGACAACCTTGTCAATGAAGAACAAAGACAAAACTTTAATGCCTAATTTATTAAGTCGCTTTTCTTTCTTTAAATGTTCTTCGATGGTCTTTCGAATTTGAAACTTCATTACTTCATCAGTCAATCCGCCTTGGCTTTCGCCTTTGTAAAGTAAGTTACCGTTTGAAATGGAAATACACTGGTTTACTGCATCAATTTCCTCAATAATATAGCCGTCAGCATAAATGTCTCTTTCTTTGGAAAGTTTGTACAAATCATCACCCACTTTTACAGTTAACGTTTTCTTTTTTACACCTCCTTTTTCATTGCTGTTTATGGAAACTTTAGCAGTTACTTTGGTTTTAGTGGCAGTAATTGATTCTACCGAAACAAAAGCATCATTATACGCATTTTCTTCTATGATAGAATCTACTTCAATTTGTTTTACCAATCCTAAATCATACGCTTTAACAGGGTTTAGACTGTAAGTAAGGTTATATTGATATCTGTGTGTTGCCGAATAGCGAAGCGTACAAAGAGCTTTCAAGTTTTCAATTGCTGCAATACGCTTTTCAGTTTCCATATTTTGTGGCTCGTCCACAATTACAATAGGGTGGGTAGCCTGAATAAACTCGACTGGCTTTTGTCCGTTCAACTTATCATTGGGCTTATTAATAATGTTTTCGTCTTTGGCAAAAGAATCAATGTTGATTACCAAAACTTCTATGTTGTTGGTAGTGGCAAAACCTCTCAATGTAGAAACTTTGGTACTGTCGTACACTTGAAAATTTACAGGCACATTATCGTAAAGTGTTTGAAAATGCTCGTGTGTGATTTCTAAATTTTTTAGAACTCCCTCACGAATAGCCACCGAAGGTACCACTATCACAAACTTTTTAAAACCGTAAAGTTGATTCAGTTCATAAATGGTGCGTAAATACACATACGTTTTTCCTGTGCCTGTTTCCATTTCTACCGAAAAGTGCATACCTTCTAACTTATCCGAAACTTTAATTTCGTTGTTGTTTTGTATGCCTTGTAGATTAGCAAAAATTTGCTCTTCTGAGATGATCAAACGGTTGCCATAACTATAAATGTGATTGAAAGTATCAATTTCAGATATTTCGCTGCTAATGGCAGAATCTTCCAAAGGCTGTCCTTCAAACAAATCTGTAATGGATTTTATAGCATCTTGTTGATAGGAGAGATTTGATTCAAAAGTTAACTTCATTATTCAGGAATTTCTTTTGAGTTAGCAGAATCTAAATAAATATCATCCGATGTTTTTTTGAGCGATTTCAAAAAATCTTGTTTGTCTAGGATTTCCTTTTGGTATCGGGCTATTTTATAGAGTTTTTCAAACCGTTCTTTTTTACCGATTCCTTCCCTTATCATATCTGCATTAGCAGATTCTAAATTAGATAAAATGGCTAGTTCGTTTATACTGGCGATATCTCGTAGATTTTTTCCTTCCAACGTTAATTGTGGATTTGCTTCTCTCCATTGTTTTGCAATACAGCCAAACAAAGCTACATTTAAAATATCAGCTTCGTCGGCATAAGCTAACCATTCGGTGTCTTTTGTATAATTTGATTTGGGTAAAATATAATCTTTAACAGCATCTGTTTGTATGGTGTAATTAACTTTGCTCAATACCCTTTTGACATTCCATTCCAGGTTATATTGATTGGTTTCAATTTCTTTTAGTCGCTGATACTCTTTGATTAAATAGAGTTTGAAAACAGGACTAATGGCAGAGCCGAACTCAAAAGCAATATCTTTATGGGCATAAGTGCCTCCATATTTACCCAATTTTACCAAAATTCCTATGGCATTGGTTTGCTCAATCCAATTTCCCGGACTTAACACGAAGCTGGGTAATCCGGCTTGACTTTTAAAGTGGTCAAATTCGACCACTTTAAAATTTGGGTTGTTCATTTGCTCCCAAACTCCCAAAAACTCAAGTGTTGATCGTGTTCTTATCCAGTTCTTTATAATATCTGCAGCTCGTCCATCACCTTCTTTTCCCTTTGCCATATCAGTAAGCGATATATAATCTTCATTATTTATCTTATAAATTGAGATTGGCAAATTTTGCACTTGTATAGTTGTATTCTTCTTTGTCATATAATTTATGTTAAACCTGTCGAATTCGACACCTTTATTCTAATATGGCGATTTCGCCCCATTTAAAACCATTCCTAAATCTAAAATCAGAAATCATCATTCCTGAGTCAATTAAATGGTTTTAAACTCAATTCCCGCATCTTTCATTTGGAGTACAGTATTGGTTTTCAATTGGTCGTTGCCTTTAAACAGTTTGTCTAGTGCAATCACCTTTTTAGGATATTCACTCATTACTTCTGTAATAATTCTTTGGCTCACTTTTTCAAAGATCAATGCCAATTCATTCCCGTTAATAAGAAAATACCCATCATTCTTTTCAATTCTGCTATTCAAATCTTTGCCACTTTTGAGCAAAAGTTCATATACCATGTTTTCAATGGTGGCCGATTCTGAAACAGGGTCAATAAACAATTTCATTTGTTCAGCAAGTGCTTTTGCATCCTTGCCTTCTATTTGCTGCCATTGCTTGAAATTGCTATCGGCTAATTTTAAGACTTTGAAACCCGTGTCTTGAGATTTCAGATTTCTGATTTTGGATTTCAGATTTTGGATTTCTGTTTTGGTTTCATCGGTTGGCAATTCAGATTCTAATTTTTTGATTTTCGACTCTAAATCAGAAATCATCAATCCTAAATCATCAACAATCTTTTTTCCTGCTCTACGGATCCTTTCCTTGCTTATGTCTGCTATGGTCTTGTAACCTGCTTTGTAGGCTTCGCTTTTTTCGTCTGTAAGTTCGGGCAATTGAACACAAATGTATTTTCTGTTGCCGCCATCTTCTTTGTTTAAATCCATTACTGCGTGGGCGGTGGTGCCTGAGCCTGCGAAGAAATCGAGGATTATAAAATCAACTTCCGCATTCGTATTTATTAAGTGTTTGATAAGAGTAGTAGGTTTTGGGAAAGAAAAAAGCTTTTGGTTAAATAAATCAACTATTTCTTTATTACCATCTTCACTCATACCTGCTTCCTTTGGCAGAAAAGTAGAGACCGCTTTTTTTGCATCCTCTGTTCCATATTTTTTTAGTGCCTTAGCCTTGTCCTCACTTTCAAAAACTCGATATGCAGGGATAGAATTGTTTAAAAAATCATAATCATCTGGAAAAACAATCTTTCCCTTTTCGTAGTAAGATTGAAATGTGTCTTTTGATACTGCCCATACTCTATTAGGATTAAATGGATATTCTTTATCTGTTTTTGGATCTACCATATTAAATGCAGAGTTTTTCCTTTCTTCCGCACTTGTCTGCTTTGTTAAGTCAGAGAGACGCCAACCGTCATTCGGATAATCTTCAGTATAGTAGTATTTTCTTTTCACATTTATCCCTGCTCCAAATTCACCTTTTGTAAATGAAATGATCCATTCATAATCCTGAGATACTCCGAATGGCACATCACTTTTTGCAGTTCTTTTTTTCCAAGGGAAAATTGCCACGAAATTCTCCTCCCCAAAAACCTCATTCATTAATAGCCGGAGATTATGCACTTCATTGTCATCAATAGACACGAAAATCACCCCATCTTGACGCAGTAAATTTTTAGCCAAATAGAGGCGAGGCATCATCATATTGAGCCAATTGCTGTGGTATTGACCGTTTTCCTTGCTGTTCTTTTTGAACATACCATCTTTGGTCATATAGCCTTCTTGGTCTTTGTCGCCTACCCGTTTTTCATAGTCGGCTTTGCTTTCGCTAAACTTGTCAGGATATATAAATGAATCGTTACCTGTGTTGTAGGGTGGGTCAATGTAAATCATTTTCACTTTAGCGAAATAGCTTTTTTGCAGCACTTTCAGCACTTCTAAGTTTTCACCTTCAATAAAAATGCTTTCGGTCTCGTCAAAGTTTACACTTTCGTTTTTGACTGGAACAAGAGTTTTTGTGGTAGGCCTCTGCAATACTTTAAAAGCGTCACTTTTTCCTGCCCAATTCAATACATAGCGTTCGTTAGAGAAGTTTATGTTTTCTCCAAGCGTTGCTTTTAGTTTTTCCCAATCAATTTTTCCTTCGCTAAAAGCTTCAGGCAATAGCTGTCGCAATGCGTTTAATTTTTCTTCTTGTGGAGTCAAGCTAGTTCCTTCCATATTTTAATGTGCTTTTCTTTCAATTAGTAATTCTTTGACTTCAACATCAAGGATTTCGGCAATCTTGTATAAGTTCTCTAAACTTGGTTGTCGTCGGTTTTGGGCATAAGAGTTTACCATATTGTAGCTTTTACCCAATTGTTCAGCCAACCATTTCTGTTTAATTCCCTTCTGTTCTAAAACGTCTTTTATTCGGTTCATTCTTGATCTTGTTTTATAGTTCGCTAAAATAGTAATAATTATTTAATATCTCACAAAATGAGTGTTTAAGTTATCATTTTATTTGGAATATGTAGGAAAGGACAAGCTTCCCGATAATACAAGTTCGGGACGGGTTTTTTTAGGTCTTAGCAATGACTTTCTATTGATGAAAACCAAATTTGTATGAATTTATAGCCAGCTTTCTTTAGTGCCAAGGAAAAAAGATTTAATTGCTAAATATTATTTTACTATCAAAATGATAGAATAAAACTGCTATTCATAAAAATAGCTGACTCCCTGAATATCTATACCTGAAATATCAATTTCTAAAAAAATATTAGAGCATTTAAAATGCATTTTTAGACACACATTTCCAGCTCAGTATGCGTACCCATTTTATAGTATGGTCAAAAAAATAAACTGAATTTTTTATCGCATGCTTTTCGCTTTCTTTATACAATTCACATCTTTATACTATATTGTTGACCGAAAACCATTTTGCCCATAGAAAGTCAAATTGAAATAACTAAATCTTTTTATATCAAAACAGCTGCATATGAAAGACGATTTGGGAAAACAAAAAAAAAGTTTTTTAGACCGGTTTCTCGATATCATAGAAAAGTCCGGCAACAAGTTACCTGATCCCGCTATACTTTTTTTGATGCTCATGCTTTTAGTGTGGGTACTGTCTGCCTTATTATCCGGAGTCAGTTTTACAGAAGTAGATCCGCGATCGGAGGAGACCATTCGTATCAATAATCTTCTTACCGGAAAAGCATTGGCAGAGTTTCTGGGTGGAATGGTAAGAACTTTTATGAATTTTGCTCCTTTGGGTATAGTCCTAGTGGCCATGCTGGGGGTGGGAGTCGCAGAGCATTCGGGATTTATCAATGTCGGGTTAAAGAAACTTCTAAATATCACCCCAAAGTCTCTTCTTACTCCCATGCTCATTTTGGTCAGTATTATAAGCCATACTGCAGCCGATGCTGGATATGTGCTGGTCATTCCCCTTGGAGGCGTCATATTTTATACGGCTGGCCGTCATCCTTTGGCCGGAATTGCAGCGGCATTTGCCGGGGTAAGTGGAGGTTTCAGTGCCAATTTTATTCCGTCCGGCATTGATCCGTTGATCATGGGTTTTACCCAAACTGCAGCAGTTATGCTCGATCCTGACATTCAACTAAATCCTTTAAATAATATATTTTTTACGGGGATATCGTCCATACTTATTATAGGTTTAGGATGGTTTCTGACGGATAAAGTTGTGGAACCAAGACTTAAGTCCATCCCAGTAGATCCGGGGGAGGAAGGCCTTCCCGTCATGGAAGAAGTCACTTCAAAAGAAAGCAGAGCATTCCGCTTTGCTCTCATCACCATGTTCGCCGGGATGGTTGCACTCACCATTTGGGCTATTCCTTCCGATTCTCCTTTGAGAGGACCCGATCTGATCAATCCGGAAGTCATGTCACTCGTATCTTTTGCTGCTCCACTTATGCAAGCGATCGTACCTTTAATCTTTTTACTGTTTTTTCTACCAGGCGTGGTGCATGGATACGCTTCAGGAACCTTCAAGACTTCACAGGATCTGATCAAAAGCATGTCTAAAGCGATGGCCGGCATGTCCTATTATATAGTTATGGCATTTTTCTGTGCTTTGTTTATCGACGCTTTTGCCAAGTCCAATTTAGGAGTATTGCTCGCCTTAAAAGGAGCCAATTTTTTACAGAGTCTTTTCCTTCCCGGAGAGGTTACCATTGTAGGAATCGTATTTCTTACGGCCTTTATCAATTTGCTGGTGGGTTCAGCTTCAGCCAAATGGGCATTGATCGCACCCATATTTGTACCGATTCTCATGCAGTTGGGTATCTCTCCCGACCTCACCCAAGCCGCCTACAGGGTTGGTGATTCTGTTTCCAACATCATTACACCCGTGCTCCCGTATTTTCCATTGGTGGTTATATTTTGCCAGCGATATGTCAAAAATACAGGTATTGGGACATTGGTTTCGATGATGATGCCCTATTCTGTTGTATTCATAATAGCCTGGACCATATTCCTTCTGATATACTGGGCACTTGGCATTCCTCTTGGATTACAATCCAGTTTTGATTATATACCCGGAGGTTAAAAGATAGCAGGTTACTGGCTAAGGCAATACGGTTTAACTTAATGTCAATGTCTGGGAAAGATGAATGGATTTTTACTCATAATTACTATCCTATGATTGTCAGGTTCCTTTTGCCTTTTAAATAGAAGGAAGGCTATAAAACAACCTGCAAATACATTCAAATAACTATCTTTGCATCTTTTTTAAAGAAAGCTTAGAATATGAGTTTCATTAACGAACTCAACAGAAGAAAGACATTTGGTATAGTGAGTCATCCGGATGCGGGTAAAACCACGCTTACAGAAAAATTACTCCTTTTTGGAGGAGCCATCCAAATAGCCGGAGCTGTCAAGTCGAATAAGATCAAAAAGCATGCTACCTCCGATTTTATGGAGATCGAAAAGCAAAGAGGTATTTCAGTAGCTACCTCGGTAATGGCTTTTGAATACCGAGATAAAAAGATCAATATACTCGATACACCCGGGCACAAAGATTTTGCAGAAGACACATATCGCACCCTTACTGCTGTGGATAGTGCCATCGTAGTCATTGATGTGGCTAAAGGGGTAGAAGAGCAAACTGAAAACCTGGTCAAAGTGTGCAAAATGCGAAATGCTCCCATGATCGTCTTTATCAATAAGCTGGACAGGGAAGGAAGAGATGGTTTTGATTTGCTGGACGAGATAGAAGATAAGCTGGGATTCAGAGTTTGCCCCATGAGCTGGCCTGTGGGTATGGGTCAGCGGTTTCAGGGTGTATATAATTTATACGAGCAAAAACTGGTTTTGTTTCGACCGCACAGTAAGCAAAGTGATGATGATACTACAGTCATCGAAGATTTGGAACTACCGCTTTTGGATGAGAGAATAGGTAAATATGCTGCTGATGAACTAAGAGAAGAAATTGAGATCATCAGAGAAGTGTATCCTGATTTTAATAAAGAATCATATTTGAAAGGAGAGCTCCAACCAGTATTCTTTGGAAGTGCCATCAATAATTTTGGTGTAAAGGAATTACTGGATTGCTTTGTCGATATAGCCCCATCACCTTTACCAAGACCTGCGGAAGAAAGATGGGTACACCCGGAGGAAGAAACTTTTACAGGATTTATTTTTAAAATCCATGCCAACATGGATCCGAAACACCGCGACCGGATAGCCTTCCTCAGGATTTGTTCCGGGATATTTAAAAGAAATACCAACTACTTACATGTGAGGCACGAAAAAAACATGAAGTTTTCCAACCCTACGGCTTTTATGGCGGAAAAGAAATCGGTAATCGATGAAGCATATCCGGGAGATATCATAGGTTTATACGATTCTGGCAATTTTAAAATAGGGGATGGAATAACAGAAGGTGAAGTGCTGCACTTTAAAGGGATTCCAAGCTTCTCTCCGGAACAGTTTAGATATGTCAATAATGCCGACCCCATGAAGTCCAAACAATTGGCAAAAGGGCTTGATCAGCTCATGGACGAGGGAGTGGCACAGCTTTTTACTGTAATTAGCACAGGAAGGAAGATCATTGGAACCGTCGGAGCTTTACAGTTTGATGTGATACAATACCGTCTTCAAAACGAATACGGTGCTTCCGTAACGTATGAACCAGTGAATTTACACAGAGCGTGCTGGATTTCATATAAAGATCCAAAAGAATACAAGGAGTTTGAATTGAGGAGAAGGAGAGATCTTGCTGAGGATGTGGATGGTAAATTGGTTTTCCTTGCCGAGTCAGCCTGGTCACTCAAAATGGCTCAGGAAAACCATCCCAAAATAGGTTTTCATTTCACCAGTGAATTCTAAATGTTTTGGTTTTATTTTTTTGATACCAGGCTAAGAGTCGCTCCACACCGGGAAGTCCTCATTGAATCTCTTTTCAAATTTATTATCACTTGAAAAATATTTTTAGACAAACTTAAATTGAATGCAAATCCATTGCTATTATCTTGGCAGGTATTGCAAATTTCATTTACATTTGTAAGTTAAATAGAAAACAACAACCTTGCGAGATATATGATTCGAACATAAGCCTCAAACGGGTGTTAATGTAAAAACCAATAAATATCCAGGTTATGAGTATTGTAGAAATGAAAGTTCCGACCATTGGAGAGTCCATTACTGAGGTAACTCTGTCTCAATGGCTGGTGCCGGATGGATCTTTTGTCAAGATTGATACCCCGATTTGCGAATTTGAATCCGACAAAGCTACGTTGGAATTTCCGGCCGAAGCATCTGGAAAACTCATTCATGTCGCAGCCGAAAACGATGACCTGGAAATTGGAGCACTGGTAGCTAAAATAGATACCAGTGTACAGGAAGAAAAGGAAGAAAAAGAAGAAAAACCTTCCTCTTCTCCTGAGAAGGAAAAATCTACTCCTCCCAATGATAAAAAGAGCGAATCTGAGCCTGAAACCAGTAAGCAGGAAGAGCCAAAAATCGAAGAAAGCAGTTATGCTGAAGGTCACCCCTCTCCTGCCGCAGCTAAGATTTTAAGGGAGAAGGGAATTGAACCTGAAAGTGTAGAGGGATCAGGAAAAGGAGGAAGAATTACCAAGGAAGATGCTTTGAATGCAGAAATGACCTCAAGTTCACCCGATCCGGACATTCTGGCAAAAAGTGAAGTAGAAAAGACTGCTAAAAAACCACTCACATCATTCTCAAGGGAAACCCGTCGTGAGAAAATGTCCCGAATGAGGCGAACCATAGCTACCCGTTTGGTTTCTGCCAAGAACAATACGGCCATGCTCACTACTTTCAACGAGGTAGATTTATACGAAGTCATGGAATTCCGTAAAAAATACCAGGATCGTTTCGTCGAGAAGCACGGTATCAAATTGGGATTTATGTCCATATTTGCTAAAGCATGTGCCAAGGTTTTATTAGAAATGCCAGAGGTGAATGCCATGATCGATGGCAATGAATTCGTATACCATGATTACGTTGATATTTCAATAGCTATTTCAACTCCTAATGGGCTCGTGGTACCTCCAGTGCACAATGTGGAGTCGCTGTCTTTTCAGGAAATTGAATTTAAAATCAAAGAACTGGCGGATAAAGCCCGGAAAGGCACTCTATCATTGGAAGAAATGAAGGGAGGTACATTTACCATCACAAATGGAGGTATTTTCGGAAGCATGCTCAGTACCCCAATCATTAACGAACCACAGTCTGCCATTCTCGGCATGCACAATATTATAGAACGACCCGTAGCCATCAACGGACAAGTGGTCATAAGACCCATGATGTACCTTGCCTTATCTTATGATCACCGGGTGATAGACGGTAGTTCGTCTGTAACCTTCCTGGTAAACGTAAAAAAACTTTTGGAAGATCCGGTAACACTGTTACTCGATTTATAAAGTACAATATGCATAAGGGTTAATTCAATAAAATTGATCATCAAAAAAAATGGATCCTTCATGAGGTATGGAAAAACTATTGCATTATTATTTTCGGTCATAGTTCTCTTCATGTCCTGTTCAGATCATGAAGATATTATAATGGAAGAACCTCATACTTTATCCATAAGAGGGGCAGATATTTCCTATTTACCACTGATCAGAACCTCGGGTATCATAACCCGCAATATTGATGGCGCACCAGAAGATATGCTGACAACTCTTGCGAATGCAGGAATGAATACGGCGAGATTACGGGTATGGCATAATCCAGGAGACGGCCTTTCAGGTCTGCAAGAACTAAAAGGTCTTGTAAATGAAATAAAATTAAAAGGTCTCAAGGTGTGGTTGTCGGTACATTATTCCGACACTTGGGCAGATCCCGGGCACCAGGAAATTCCAGCATCGTGGAGAAATATTCCATTTCAGGCTTTAAAAGACAGCGTGTACCAATACACTTCAAAATTGATGGAAGAGTTGGATCCCGATTACATTCAGATCGGAAATGAAATCAATGGAGGTCTCTTATGGCCTGAAGGTTCCAGACAAAACCAGCATGAGCAATTTTTGGAATTGCTTGGGGAGGGTATTCGTGCTGTGAGAGACAATAGCACTGATGCACTTATAATGATGCATTTCGCCGGGATCAATGGCGCTACATTGTTTTTTAACGAAATCAGGACTCTCGACTACGATATTGCCGGGCTATCCTATTACCCTCTATGGCATGGAAAAGATCTCTCTGCACTACAATCCAACCTTGATAACATCCGGCGCTTACAGGATAAAGAGGTGGTTATTGCAGAAACTTCATATCCATTTACATTGGAATGGAGTGACTGGACTCATAATGTAGTAGGACTGGATGAGCATTTGATACTTCCCGCATATCCGGCGACACCTCAGGGACAGTACGATTTTTTAAAACGCATAAAAGAAATATCCCTGTCATCCAAAGCCCTGGGATTTTGTTATTGGGGTGCAGAGTGGGTTGCTCATGACGGAGCTGAATCTACCGACGGATCCAGTTGGGAAAATCAGGCATTATGGGATTTTGATTTTAAGGCATTGCCGGCAATCAGCGTATTTGAGGAAGAATAGTTCTTCACAGGTAAAGAAAATTTGATAAGATTTAACCCGCATTATTCATGAAGGCTTCTATTACAAGGCTAGATGCCTTCATAAATGGGCACGTGTTCGATTTTCTGTCCTCAACATAGCTAAGGCTATGCCTGCGGAAAAAAATCTTCACGAGCACCCATTTCTATTGGCCTCCAGCCTTTCATGACAAATCCCTCATGAATAATGCGGGTTATCGCTATTACCTTTTAGTTTTCACGGCTAATTTGCCCTTGCCAAAAAATAATTTTCAATAGGGTGTTGCATGGTTCATATATTAATCGTAATATTGCGATATATTTATAATTTAAAGATTTCCGGCAACTTATTTCTATGATGCGGAAAGTTCAAGTTAACATTAAAATTATACACATTATGGAAAATGAAAATAAACTAAAAGAGATCGTAAGAGAAAAATACGAGAAAATAGCTTTGCAGGAAACCCAGGTCAATGCTGCCTCCTGTTGCGGTGCTACTGTGGGATCAAAGGAGGTGTATAACATTATGACTGACGATTACTCTGATTTAAAAGGATACAATCCCGATGCGGATCTGGGTTTAGGTTGCGGACTACCTACACAATTTGCCATGATCAAAAAAGGAGATACAGTTATTGATCTGGGTTCGGGAGCTGGTAACGATTGTTTTGTCGCCCGTCACGAAACAGGTCCGGAAGGCAAAGTTATCGGCATTGATTTTACACAGGCTATGATAGACAAAGCGAGACGTAATTCGGAAAAGTTGGGATACAATAATGTAGAATTCCGTTTTGGAGATATTGAAAATATGCCGGTATCGCCTGATGTAGCTGACGTGATTGTTAGCAATTGTGTATTGAATCTTGTTCCGAATAAAAAAGCCGTCTTCGCGGAGATAAGTAGGGTATTGAAGCCGGGAGGTCATTTTTGTATTTCAGATATCGTACTTACAGGAGATTTACCTCAATCACTTCAAAAAGATGCAGAAATGTACGCCGGATGTGTCTCAGGAGCCATTCAGAAAAGTGAATATCTCGCCTTGATTGAAGAATCGGGTTTTGAAAATCTCAGTATTCAAAAAGATAAAGCCATTCATATTCCAGAGGACATATTAAGACAATATCTTTCACCGGAGGAAGTCGCCCATTTCAATACTGGTGCAACAGGAATTTTCAGTATAACTGTATTCGCACAAAAACCGGGCGGTAAAACAAAAAAGGCGAAAGTAGAATTATCCACTTTAACTGCCGGTTGTATACCGGGTCAAGGGTGCTGCTGATCCTTGACACTATACCTTACCGGATTGTTTCAGCTATTTAAAATTGACCTGCTATATGTTTTGTCATGATTTTTGCGCCACCCAAAGCTTTGGGTGGCAAAAATCCCGCCAAAACGATGACTTTTTCATATCCTAACCCTGGGCTGAAGCCCAGGGCTATTGATATTTCGCTCTTTCAGAGCTTTTTTAATCATTCTCCTTTGTGTCTCCAAGCCCGTCATAGGCGTTTCATCTGTTTAAAATTTAGGTACGATTGGTTTTGTTTTGTCACGATTTTTGCGTCCCCAAAGCCACCAAAGCTTTGGGGGGGGATATTTATATTAAGTTCCTTCAGAGCTCTTTTATAATCATTCTCCTTTGTGACTCCAAACCAGTCATGGATGTTTCATCAGTAATTTTAGCAGTTCTGTAGCGGCTTCAGCTATGATGGTTCCGGGGCCGAAAACTGCAGCTACGCCTTTTTCAAACAAAAAGGGGTAATCACTAACTGGGATGACTCCGCCGACGATGACCATGATATCGCTACGTCCAATTTCCCTGAGTGCCTGTATGGTCTGTGGAACCAGTGTTTTATGTCCGGCAGCCAGTGAAGAGATGCCCAATATGTGCACGTCGTTTTCGGCTGCCTGTTTTGCGGCTTCTTCCGGAGTTTGAAACAGCGAACCGATATCCACATCAAAACCAAGGTCAGCGAAACTGGTAGCTATCACTTTAGCTCCTCTGTCGTGTCCATCTTGCCCGAGTTTGGCAATCATGATCCTGGGCCTACGGCCTTCGATGGCTGCAAACTGGTCGGACAACTCCAATGCTTTTTTAAATTTTTCGTCCATTTTTATTTCTCGGGAATAAATTCCTGTAATTGTTTGATGTACTGCTTTGTATCTGCCCCATACTTTTTCCATGGCATCAGATATTTCACCCAATGTAGCTCTATGGCGGGCTGCTTCGATGGCTGCTTCCAGTATACCTGTTCCTTTTTCTGCAGCCAAAGAAAGTTGTAAAAGACTTTTTTCAGTTAGAGATTGATTACGAGCGGCTTTGACTTTCTGAATACTTGCTATTTGATTTTCCCGCACTTTGTTGTTATCCACTTCTAAAAAATTGAGATCTTCCAGCTTTTCATCCTTAAAAATATTCATTCCAATCACTTTTTCCTGACCGCTATCAATACCGGCTTGTTTGATGGCCGCGGCTTCTTCAATTCTCATTTTTGGCACTCCTTTTTCTATGGCAGCGGTCATACCTCCTAAATTTTCCACTTCTTCAATGAGTTTCCACGCATTTGCAACCAGTTCAGCGGTACGTTTCTCGATATAATACGAACCTCCCGCCGGATCTACAGCATGTGTAAGATCGGTATGCTTTTGAAGATATATCTGGGTATCCCTGGCTATTTTTGCCGAGTATTCTGTAGGAAGTGCGATGGCCTCATCGAGTGCGTTGGTATGCAAAGACTGCGTACCACCAAAAATTGCTGCCATGGCTTCGATGGTCGTTCTGGCAATATTGTTATAGGGGCTTTGTGCTGTAAGACTGTAGCCAGAAGTCTGGCAATGGGTGCGCAAGGCCATTGATTTTGGGTTGGATGGTTGATATTTGCTTGCGATTTCAGCCCATAATAACCTTCCTGCACGCAACTTGGCGATCTCTGTAAAAAAATCCATACCTATGCCCCAGAAAAAAGAAAACCTGGGTGCAAAATCGTCCACCTTTAATCCGGCTTCGAGTCCAGCTCTTAAATACTCCCAACCGTCGGCCAGGGTATAGGCCAACTCGACCTCTGCGGGTGCACCGGCTTCATGCATGTGATAACCACTAATGGAAATACTGTTAAATCTAGGCATATGCTTCGAGGTATACGCAAAAATATCCGATACGATTTTCATCGACGCCTTTGGGGGATATATGTAGGTATTTCTTACCATGAATTCCTTCAGGATATCATTTTGTATTGTACCGGTTAATTTTTCTTTTGTGACACCTTGTTCTTCAGCAGCTATAATGAAAAAGGCCATGATGGGTACCACGGCTCCATTCATGGTCATAGATACCGACATTTCTGACAGGGGTATACCATCAAAAAGTTTGTTCATGTCCTCTACCGTATCTATGGCCACACCCGCCATGCCGACATCTCCTTTTACCCTCGGATGATCAGAATCATAACCTCTGTGGGTAGCCAGGTCAAAAGCAACAGAAAGTCCTTTTTGACCTGCTTTCAGATTTTTTCGATAGAAGGCATTACTTTCTTCTGCCGATGAAAAGCCTGCGTATTGCCGGATCGTCCAGGGTCTTGACACATACATGCTGGCATAGGGTCCGCGTAGGTAGGGTGGGATACCAGAATGGAAACCCAGATGTGGCAGATGCCGGATGTCTTCCCATTGAAAATCCTTCCCTGGTGAATTATTCATATACAAAAATTAATGTGGAAAGATAACAATAAAAGAGCATAAGGCAATATGTGAAAATGGGTTAGTCCTCTGCTTTTAGAGATGTACATACCAAAGAAGGCTCAAATGAATTATTTCTTAATGACATCTTCATATTTCTCAATCCATTCTGCAACCGTCATTTTTTGGCATAACTGTCCAATGAGGTCATATGGTATTTGTTCCATTTTCTTAAATCGAATGCAACTTTTGCCCATATCGAGTTTAGTGTTGGAATGATTCGGATACTCATGCACAAACCAATTCAGCAAATTTGCATCACAATAAATTCCAAAATGGTACAGTGAAATATTGTTTTTTTGTGAGGTGATTTGTAAAAAGGGTAGTGGGATAGAGGGTTTGCAGTGATACCCATCAGGGTATAACGACAAAGGCACTACATAACCAATCATTCCATCATTCATAGTTTCTTCAAAGCCGGGTGGCAGATGTTCTAAAATAATATTTCTAAGGGTAGTCATAGCCGTTTTCCTGTCTTCCGGCAGATGGGCGATGTATTCTTCAGGTGAACTAGCTTGTATTAGCATACCGTAATTTTTTACGTTAAAGTTAATATCTTTTTAAAAACTTAGTATAATAAGTAACTACTCAGCATCCGGTGTAAATAAATGGGTATTTGCAAAAATGAAAAAAGGGCTGTCAACCATTAACAGCCCTTGGATAACCTATTAAAACTACCTTACACTATTAAATCCGCCTTAAACTATTACTATGTTTTTCACCTAATATTTTAAATTCGAGATGAGAATTTTTAGTCACGGGAATTCCGGAGCTTTCTTCAAAAATCCTTTTATACTTTTCGTAGATATTGTCGGGTTGCTTTTGTCCATTGATTTTTAGGTGTTTACCTGTAAGTTCTACTTTATTTTCCTTTTCGAAAATCAATAGTCCGTCCCTATTGAGTTCGTATCCCACTCTCTCTTGTACATTACCACCGAAATGGGGTGCCACGCTTCTCCATTGATCCATGTCGAAGTGAAAATGACGCATGCTATCCCTTTCCAAATTTCTTAATTTTCTGAAGCTTTCTTCTTGAAGCCTTCTCATTTTTTCCATTTCTTTAAGATTCCGCTCTCTATTCAATTGAAAAGTGGAATCCAACCTGCTCCGCTCCCATCTTCGTAGGTGTTTTAACTCCCCCTCTTCCAAATTTTCTAAATGCAATCTTAAAGACTTCATTTCTTCATCAAGCTGATCTGCTGGAAAGGAGGGTAAGAGGTCACCATATCCAAAATAGAATGACTTCATGTCAGCTGTGTCACCTTCAAAGAAGAAATGTGGCATATTTTGTTTGCCTTCTATTCCATACAATTGACGCATACCTTTTGGAAAGGATCTTATGATCATGGAATCCATTCCCAATCCCTGGACATTCCACTCCCTGAATATATCCTTATCCATACCGAAAATTTTGATAGGGAGACTATCTGTATCCAATTTGTAATAGTTCTTAAATCCTTGCATTTTTCCAAAATGGCTTCCATCTTCATAGTTATATTCCTTTGTATAATTATCATAATCATCCGGATGGACAGGTTCTCCATCTACTTCAAGTCGAATAATTTCACCATCCTGAATTTCAACATGAATCGTTTTACCAGGATCTGTATTTTCAATATACACTGATTTTTTCGACTCTTTTTTAGGGATAGTGTCCAATATTTCATGTTCCGCTTCAGATGAAATATCATACTCCGTTAAGTGAAGGGTTGCCTCATTGTTTGTCTTTTTAAAATCTTTTTCTGACTGTACAAATGATGAGGATGTCAGTACAAGTATCACTGCTGTGATCATTCCTAATGCAATACATTTTTCTTTCATTGTATAAAAATTTTGAGTTTGACCTAAGATTCTTTGTATTCTATTTAATAAAGTTTTGCTATTTCCTACTAATGAAATAGAGGGTGAATGGTTAGTTTGAATTTGTAATTCTTTGATGCGAATCAATAAACGCGCGTAGAACAGTGGAGAATAACCATTTTCGATGGCCATATCATCGCAACAATTTTCTCTGGCTTCTCTGATCTGATATGAGAGCCACCAAACTGCAGGATGATAATAAAATGCCACCTCTATCAGAGACTGAACCAGGTTTATTAACCAGTCATGTCTTTTTACATGAGCCAGTTCATGAGCTATAATGGCTTCTACTTCCTGCGGTGTCAGGGCATTGATCAGACCTACCGGAAACAGAATAACCGGCTTGATCCAACCTACCAGCATGGGTCCGGATACTTTATTGGAAATCGATACCACTACAGGTGTAGCTAGCCTCATTTTTCCTCTTACATTTTCCAATGCAGATATCAGGATTGGATGTTGCTTAGATTTTACGCCTGAAGCTATGTACTTTAAATACCCGTAACCCATCAAAAGCCTGATCAGAAGTAAAACCATGCCCCAAACCCAAATCTGCGAGATAAGAGGTGCGTGTTCTATAAAAAATCCATGAAACGGGTGTAAGACCGAAATGGTATCTTCATAAAAAATAGAGGGATTTACAGAGGTGGCTTCACCGTATTCCAGCAGAAATAACGACTCCTGCACGGGTTGGTAATGCATCCAATATGTGATAATGCCCATAGTGAAGAGTGCTATCATGGCTGCGAGTCCTGACCAATACCTGAAAACAGCACTTCTCAGTCCGGGAATGGACACCAGGGATGCCCAAAGTACGGATATAAAAATTCCCTGCCATATCGAGTGAAAAAATGTCTGCGACATGGCATATACTATATGATCGGGTAAGTGTAACAGCATTGTTTATGGATTTTCAATTTGGTCAATGATTGTCTTGATTTCTTCCAGTTCCTCTTTGGTTGGATTTCCATTTCCCAGTAGCTGCATCACCAACTGGGAGGCAGAACCATTAAAGGTAGCCTCAATAAACTTGTTGAGAAGATTCTGCTTGATAGCTTTTTCAGGGAATGCGGCTTCGTAAATATGCTTTCTCTCGGATGTATTCCTTTTTGTCAACCCTTTTTCCGTCATGATCTGCATGATCTTTAGGGTGGTTGTATACCCTACATCCTTTTTGTCTCCCATGATGTCATTGACGCTTCTGACACTGGAAGGCCCATTGTTCCAGAGGATTTGGAGAATCTCCAATTCTGCTTCAGTGGGTTTAATGTCATTCGAATTTTTACTGGCCATCTTATTACGATTTATTTCGTACTACAAGAATATGCATTTAACTTTTACCGGACAAGTTTTATTACGAATAATTTCGTATTTTAAAAAAATTTTAACTTTCGCTCTATTTAAAGAATGTTACAGGCTGGAAGAACTATAGCTCCATGTGGAATCATGGCATTAAAAAGCGAAACATGTGTATAGGCATTCATGTCATGCACAGCCATATTTCTGGTTTGTATTTTTTTGTTTTTCAGGAGCAATGCGCGCATGGTTCCTTCCAGCAAGGGTGTCTCCGGAGTATACCATATACCTTTTTGCAAAAGAGCAATATTGCAGTAGTACGAGTCCGTTAGAAGTCCGTTTTTAACAATGATCATATCATCGGCTTTACTTGCCTGCTGCATACATTCATCCAATATTTTCCGGTCTTCAAATTTGTGATTATACTCTATGAAATTGCATTCCACCAACTGGAGTGACCGTATTGGTTTAATTGCATAGTGAATGTAATGGATATCCTCAATTTGCCGGCTGTACAAAATTCTGCATTTTACCAATCCTTTTGTATACTCCAATGGGGGTTTGATGTACTTCCTGAGATTTTCTTCCTTAAGGATTCCAAAAAGTTGCTTTCGTGAAGCGTTAAATCTTTGGTTGTGGCTGCGAATGTTCATGACCCTGCCGTTCACCAATTTTATACTTTCTATTAATCGGGACATATACTTTATCGATCATTTCCTGATATTCTTCTGCCATGTGGCTCAAATGGGTAATTCCACAACCACTGCGATGGTACAAAAATCCGTTTTTTTCTTCGATAAAGCGGATTAAAACGGCAGAATCCAACGAATTTCCATCAAATACACCAGCTATACCTGTATAATAGCCACGTTCTATTCCTTCAGCTTCGCGAATGATCTCCAGAGTCTTTTGTTTCGGAGCACCGGATATACTACCGGCAGGGAGCAATGACCAAAGTATATTCCCAATCATTGAATGATAATCCGGAGGCAGATCACCGCTGATTTCAGAACTGATCTGTAGTATTTTCTTTTCGTGTGTTATAATTTCATCGATGTATCTGTACCGTGTCACTTTCACATTTTTTGATACCCTCGACAGGTCGTTTCTTATCAGATCTATAATGGTGTGGTGTTCGGCAGTTTCTTTTACATTTTGCATTATGATTTTTTCTGCGTCCGGAATGGCAGCGTCAATGGTGCCCTTCATCGGAGTTGAAAAGATCTTACCATGTTCTATTCTTACAAAGGATTCAGGAGAGAAAACAACAAACCGGTCTTTCATTAACAATTTATATGGGGCGCTGGAAATGCAATAAAGATTTTCGAGTGTGTGGTTGGTCAAAATACGGGTAGGGTATGTCAGGTTGGTGAGAAAGGAATTTCCCCTTTTCAAATGCTGCATCACAGTACTGAATCCCTCTTCATATCGGCTGATAGGCATGGGATACTTTTCAAAAATAAAAGGTGGAGGAAAAGAATTCAATAAGTCGGGGGGCTCATGACAAACCGATGGAAACCGGAAGGCCACATCATCTCCTAATGTAACCAAAGGTTGTACGACAGGAAAGTTCTCTTCAAAATCGATAATAAAGAAAAAAGGTACCCGGTTTTTGCCGAGTTCATTCATAAGAATTCTGGTATTTTCTCTGTCCATGTGCGTCATACCCATGCTAAATGAATATATCGAAATTATGGTTCAATATGACTAAAATTTTGATGAAGGGTTATGCAGATGACATTAGTGTTGATCATGGCATCTACACATTACTTCCACTGGGTAATGGCTGTGAAGCATCCCTTTCCGTATAGTCGGCATTGTAGAGTTTGGTTTTCAATTTTTCCATATAGGTTTCATTGAGCCATCTTCTGTAATTGGTTGTACTTTTGGTGATGCAGTAAGCGTAATTTTGAATTCGTTGAGCGATGTCATCTTCCAGTAACCTTGCCAGTTCGAGAGCCTCATAAAGATCTTTAGAGTTCTCAGTGATCATTCTGTAATGCTGATCGATGGATTTATCTATGGCAACAAAAGGTCTTTTTCCCGATTCCATCACTTTATCGTATTCATCGTACATATTGAAATGAATGGAAGCAGTATTACCAAATCTTTTGGCCAGATCATCGGGTATTTCATAGTTGAAATGTTGTTCTATTTCTTCGTCAGAACGCACACTTTGCAAATAGAAATCGGGGTTTCTAAATATTCTTTGCCAATCGGTGTTTCCATCCCAGGGTCCGAAACGGGCAAAGTTATTACCCAGATCTATGACGTTAAATTCTTTTTTACCGGGAATGATCCTCGATCCTCTCCCTATCATTTGGAAATATAGGGTGAGAGAGCGTGTGGCTCTGTTTAGAATGACGGTTTCAACAGTGGGCTCGTCAAAACCTGTAGTCAGAATACTCACAGAGGTGAGTATGGCTTCCGGAGTTTCTTTAAACCATTCCAGGATCCTGCTACGGATTTTCATGGGTGTTTTATTGTCCAGATGTTTGATATCGTATCCGGCATCTTTAAAGTTGTAGTACACCTGACGCGATGTATTGATACCATTATTGAAAATCAGAGTCTTTTTGCCTTTTGATCTTTCTTCATAGGCCTGCAGTAGTTTTTGCTGCATACCTGAGTTGGCGTATAGTTGTTCTGAGGAACTTACGGTATAATCTCCATGTCTTCCAATTTTCAAAGAGGTGAGACCTACATTGTAGCTAAAGGTTATCGCTTTGGCAAGAAATCCCTTTTCTATCAGAGAGGAGATAGACTCACCGATGATGAGGTCGTGATAATTATCTTTCATCGGCTTGTCGATGTTAGAGCTGAGAGGAGTAGCGGTCACTCCCAGGGTTATTCCTTTTTTGAAGAATTTAAATAGCTTGGTAAAGGAATTGTAATGCGCCTCATCGATGATGATTAATCCCAGGTTTTCCATTCGAATGGCTTCGTCTTGCAAGCGATTATTCAGGGTTTCAACCATGGCTACAAAACATTGATGTGGATTTTTCCTGGGTATTGATTTCACCTTGCTATTGATGACTTTGCTATTGATGCCAAATTCAAGCAGCATATTGTAAGTCTGGCGGCACAGTTCTATTCTGTGCGTCAGTATAAGTACTTTCTGGTTAGACCTTTGTATAAATCTTCTGGCTATTTCAGAAAAGATGACTGTTTTTCCTCCACCTGTAGGAAGCTGGAAAAGTAAATTATATTTTTCCTTTGTATTTTTATCAATATGTTGAAAAATCTCCTCCAGGGCATCCTTTTGGTAGTCGTATAAGTCTTTGCCTTTTTTATTATTGATGTCTTCTTGCTGGTTAATGGCTGTAGAAGTGTTATATGTTCAAAAAAAATAAGAAATGCAAAAATAACAACTTTTTATACTTATTTGGTAAAGTGGAGGTAAATACATAGTCAATTTTTTCCTAAGACGGGACAGCTATGAAAGAAATGCATAGGACGAAATGAAGCCACTTCCATTCTTACCCGCAATATCCATGTGGGATTCGTCATAATAGGTTCATAATAGGTTCATGTTAATTTAAGCATACTTTAACTGATACAGGTTTTGGTGGTATTTGTCAATATATTTTATGCTAAATGAGTATTAAAATCATGATGTATAATTTTGGAATTGCGTCAAAGTTACGATGAGCATTCACTAAATATTCCGCACCCTTGGTGCTTTAATCGGTTATAACTTTAATCCTTGGGCTTCACCCAAGGCTATAGATTCCGCACCCTTGGTGCTTTTTTATAATATCATTTTAGTTACATTGAGTACTATAATCATTCAATTTAGTTTGTTGAAACAGCACCAAAAGTGCGATAAGCAATAGCATAGCCTCCAAAGCATTGGGGGGCTATGAATATATGCGAAAACTTATTCCTCAGCGCCAACAGTGCGAAATGATTACCACATAATTATTAATTCCGCACCGTTAATGTTATAGGTAAGCTCTATTATTTATGATGAATTCGTCGAAAGAGGTTAGTGTTAAGTTAAGAATACTTTAGCCGATCCAAGTTTTTGTCTTTTTCCTTTTTTACTTGGTGGGTAAAGTTTAACCTATCATGTGCCCATTTGTACAAAATACTCTCCTACAATCTGACCACGCGTCGCTGCTGTATAAATGCCACTGCCAGAATTAACATTAATAAGCTCATGATCAACAATGCCCAGGTACCTATGGCCGGTATCTGTATCAGTGGACAATCCTCTGGACAGGCAACATCTGACATGAATTGGGTTTCGTTCCCCTCATTAATTAAAACCGATATGTTAAACATCGTACCTGGTGGACGGTAAAATTCTAATTGGAACATACCGGAACCGGGAGGTGTTTCGGGGATTACCGTATCGATATCTATCTCCTCTCCCAAGGCATTAAGAAAGTTTTCATTTGTCATATTTAGTGTAACCAAACTTCCTGTCGGTGCCATAACCGTCAGAATATCGTGAAACAAAGATAACGCTAAACTGCCGGTTGCTGAAGGCACTCTTATATTTTGAGGGTTTTCGCAGCTACATGGGTCTGAAATGCTGATCTCAACACATGCCTGTATAGTAATTATGCGCTCCATTCCATCAACCCCAGGAGACAAGACAATTTGAGTTTCTTCGAATGGATCTCTTTGAAACTCTATGACAATGATGGCACCAATAACATTCATATCGTCATCTTCTTCTTCCTTAAATACCCATCCTGCATCCACGCCTTCTCCAAAAATATCGGCAAGGGCTAGCACAAAATTTTCGTCGCCGGTGAGTTCACAATTTATAAGTTGTTGTACAGATAAGGCTTGTCCAATCTGGGCTATACCCGCTCTGATGATAATAGAATCAGTCACCATACCATTTTCGTCAGCTGACTCGAAATCACAATTGGGCTCCCGATTTTCTACTATAATTTCTCCGTCATAACAGGGAACAGTCTGGATACAGCCATTATTGGTATTTATATAATCATCAATCGCTTCATAATCAATATCTTCAGGTACGAAGTATTCAGGACAACCACATGTAGAAAATCCTTCAGTTTCAAATCCGCAAGCCCTTCTTGCAGGATCCCAATATACATCATCCTCATCAATATATTCATATTCGCATTCTCCTATTGTAATACTACAATCAGGTACTAAAATATAAACTGTTGTAATTTCATTAATAAAAATTTCCATACATATGGTGCCTTCAGGAGGACCTTCCTCAGAATCAGGGTCGCACACCGGATAACAATAACTACCATCATAAAAATTACCAACACATATAAAACCTTCACCACAATCCGAATTATCTTCGCATACCGTGATCATTTGAAGAAATTTAATTCTCGCATCATCTGTTTCGCAATTGATGACCATGATAGGGTTCCTGGCTAACTTTTGTGTGTGCAAAAGAGATGAAAAAAATAAAGATAGAAATACAACTATGGATAAGGTTCTCATTTTCGTCCTGATTAAATAAAGAAAATACAATTACGGAATAAAAATGCAAATATTTAAAATTTACATTAAAATTTTGTGTTAAATTTTACTTTATGCTTGGATACTATTTTATGAAAAGATGTACAGAAGTGATTTATAACCAATTAAAAGAATTGGTCCTTTCCAAAGTATTGACTTATACTCACAACTTAAGTTAACACATGATTCTTCGATTGAATTTCAGCGACGTCTATAAAATGTTGAGCAACTCTATCATGAGGATTGCGTCCTAAAATCTCAAGAAATATATGGCGTGCATTATGGTAATCCTGTTGGTTAAGGGCTTCCAGACCTTTATCGAATTCTTTTCGGCTTTCACTCTTACTCATTATGCTTTCAGGTGGGTCAATATCATAACACTCATACAGTTCTATTTGGGTATCCTTACCTTTAACACTCGCTTTGCCCAAACATCTGAAGTGAAACTGATGCCGGTTTTCTATTTTATTTAATGCTTCAAGACTTAGTAAAATATCAGCCCCGTATTCCTTGGTAATACTTTCAATACGAGCGGAGGTATTGACACTATCGGAAATCACGGTGGCATCTCTTCTCGTTTCGTCCCCTATAATACCCATAATTAAAGGACCTGAATGGATGCCCATACCTACTTTAATGGGTGTTTCATTTCTCTCCAACAAATTGTGGTTATAATTATTTATTTCGGCCTGCATCTCTATACAAGCTTTCAGGGCATCCTCAGGGCTGTGTTGAAAAATAGCCATGATGCCATCACCGAGGTATTGATTTATGATCCCATTATTCTTTCTGATTATAGGACCCACCATACCCATATACTCCTTGACAAATTGGAAAATTTGAGCTGGCGTACTACTTTCGGTACGCGTGGTATACCCGCGTATATCTGTAAATAATATGGTAACATTATTTTCCCTATTGTCACCCAGTTGGACATCCAGAATATGATCTCTGCCAATAGCCGACAAAAATTCCTGAGGAACAAACCGGGACATCGCTGTATTGATCTCCTTTTCATACAGAGCCTTTTTCTTTTGAGCTAGGTAGCGGTACCGACTCCAACTCAATGCTCCGACAAAAATCAAGGTGCCTATACCGACCAGAAAGTAAATCAACTGTTGTTGTTGTTTTCTTTCCTTTTCTGCATTTAACAATGCCAATTCTGCAATTTCCTTGTCTTTTTCGGCTGTTTTATACCGGGTATCCAACTCCTGTAAAGTCGCATTTCTTTCAGCGTTTTTTAAGGAATCATTGAGGATCACATGACGCTTTAATGAAAAGAAAGCAGATTCATAATCTCCCAAAATTTTATAGTTATCTGCTAAATTATTATAAATGGCTTGCTGCTCTTCAATAAATTGGATCTCTTCAGCATAGGCCAATGCTTTTTGATAATATTGCAGTGCTCTTTGAGGTTCATTGAGTTTTGAATAAATATTTCCCAGGTTATTGGATGTAAATACGAACCCTCTTTTATCATTTATGGCTTCAAAACCCTCCAGAGCCATGATGTATTGTTTGGCAGCGTCACGGTATAAGGTACGACCTCCATCCATCGATTGAGAGGCACCTTGATCTGCTTGAGCTTTTCGTAAATTGCCCAGACTATTATAAGCATAGGAACTCAAATAGGCAGAATTAAATGCATTATTGATATTTTTTGCCTCTTCTATGGTTTTTTCGAAGTAAATAATTGCGGTATCCTGATAATCGGCCATACCTGCATTTTTTTCAGATAGCACTTGATAGGCTTGTCCCAGATTTATATAGACATTTGGCATCAAGTTTTTAAACCGGTTCATAACTGCGGTATTAGTCCTATCTGCTAACTCGTAATAATCATATACACTAAGTAAATAAGGTATGGCGCGTTCATCCAATTCCTGAGCCATTAATAGAGAAGCCTGATTGACAGAAGCTACGGCAGCAGAATAAAAATTTTCACTGGCTATAGCTTTTTCAATGACTGAAATGTACATTTCTGCAGCCTGTTCGTACTGATTAGTTCTTTGGTAGATTAAAGCGATATTGGAATTATTGCGAATTAACTGAGATAAGGAATCAGCGGTAGTACTAAAATGATCATTGGACAAAAATAGATAGTGGAGAGCTGAATCATTTTGATCCGTGGCTAAAAAAAATCTGCCTAACAATTGAGCTGCTTGCCCCAGATTTTTTAAATCGTTCCTTTTGATGGCCAGAGAATACAACTCACGACTAACCTCGATGGCATTTCCCGGACTTGTTTTCTCAACTTCACGAACCAATGAATAGAGATGCTTAAATTTTAAGCTGTCATCGGTTTCAATATTTGCCAGGTTGCGAAGTGAATCTATTATTTCACTTTGGCCGTATAAGTTTATCATAAGCCCACTCATACACAATGCGAATAGGCTTAATACCAGTCTATTGTTTATGGTTGTATGTAAATCCACCTTGCAAAATAACTTTTTTAATACGATATAGTACAAAAATAGATAAATTTAGTGAGAAATAAAATACACAAAATAAGGCAATTGTATTTCGAAAATCTAAATTTAGTTATATTAGTACACTGTAACTAAATATTTATATATCACATATAATAATAATATTTGTTCTGGTTAAACTTGTGTTCACAATATTATAATTAAAAAACGATCTTGATTTGTAAAATGCAAAGCATAACAAAAGGATTGTGTATGGAAAACGAATTAATCCTATATTTGCACCTTTTTTACAACTCATTTGTTTGAATGGATGGATCCAATGTGTTTGTTGATCTTTGAAATTAATAGTATAATATTTAGTAGCATATAATGAATAAAGTCTTAAACTTCTTACTGGTTGCCTTGATAGTGGGATATGGTTTTTATTACTGGTATAAGCAACCTGGATTTTCTCAGGGAGAAAAAGCGCCCGATTTCACAACCGTTATTAAAGATGGAAGCCCTTTTACTTTAAGTAGTTTACAAGGATATTATGTACTCATCGATTTTTGGGGGTCGTGGTGTGGTCCTTGCAGAAAAGAAAATCCTGAATTGGTGGCTTTATACGATAAGTATAAAGATAAAGAGTTTAAGGAGGCTATGGGCTTTGAGATTGTGAGTATAGGCGTGGAAAATCAAAGAAGTCGCTGGGAGGCGGCCATTGAGCAGGACGGCCTTGACTGGAAATACCATATTCCCCAAACGGACCGGTTTAAAAGTGAAATTGTCAGCCAGTATAAAGTTAGAGAAATTCCAACTAAATTTTTGCTTAATCCAAAAGGAGAGATCATAGGCGTAAATCTTAATGCATTGGAAATAGATCAAATGTTGGAAAGAAGGATCAATAAATCATAAGATTTCTATACAAGGATAATTCTATTGGCCGAATTAGTCAATAAAAGTAGCTTTTGCGTCATAATCTTTCTTCAACGTGACTTAATGACCTAAATACAACTTTAAATATGCCATTTTGACCTTTTTATTGAAATGGCAAAACAATTGCAGCCTGAAACTAGGGTTGAACATCAATATCTAAAAAAGAGAATAAATAATTTGAAGGTTTTTAATAGAAGGTTTATGGAAAAGAAACTGGTAGAAGATCAGCAATTGGAGGAAAATGAAAAAAAGATCTCCGCGAAGAGTAAGAATAAAACGATAGAACTCGAGTTGAGGATAAAGGAATTGGAAGGAGAGGTTTCCGAAGCTAAAGATAAATATCTCAGGTTATACGCTGAGTTTGAAAATTATAAAAAGCGGAACATAAAAGAAAGGCTTGAATTGTTAAAGTCAGCATCAAGAGATACCATACTGGAGCTTTTACCCATACTGGATGATTTTGACCGTGCTAAAAAGAGCGCTGATGACGAATCCACAGAGGAGTATTTCAGCGAAGGAGTATTTTTAGTATATAACAAACTGCACAAAGCATTGGCAGCACAGGGATTAAAGGAAATGGAAAGCACACAACAGCCTTTTGACCCTGAATTACACGAAGCCATTACCGAAATTCCGTCACCTACTGAAGATCTAAAAGGAAAAAATATTGATACCGTTGAAAAAGGATACTATTTGAACGATAAGATCCTGCGTCACGCCAAGGTGGTGGTAGGTAAATAGTACAATACAATTAACAATTTCATGGCAAAAAGAGATTTTTACGAAATATTGGGTGTGGAAAAATCCGCGTCTGCTGAAGATATTAAAAAAGCATATAGGAAAACGGCGATGAAATTTCATCCTGACCGAAATCCAGACGATAAAGCAGCAGAAGACAAATTCAAAGAAGCAGCGGAGGCTTATGAAGTCCTCAGCGATCCAGATAAAAAAGCACGTTATGACAGGTATGGACATGCCGGTGTCAATAACCAGGGAGGTTTTTCCGGTACGGGAGGCATGACGATGGAAGATATTTTCGCTCAGTTTGGAGATGTTTTTGGCGATTCTGGTAGTCCTTTTGAAACATTTTTTGGTGGCAGTGGTCGCAGAGGTTCACGCACAGGTCAAAAGGGTACCAATCTTAGGATCAAAGTATCACTGACCCTCGAAGAAATTGATCAGGGAGTCACAAAAAAAATAAAGGTTAAAAAGCAATTGCGATGCACTACCTGCAATGGTTCCGGAGCCAAGGACTCGGCGTCGGTCAAGACGTGCAATACATGTAGTGGGTCGGGTTATGTACGTCAGGTGAGGAGTACTTTCTTAGGGCAGATGCAAACGACGACCATTTGTCCCGGTTGTGGGGGTTCGGGTACCATGGTGACGGCTTCTTGCCCAAGTTGTAAGGGAGGAGGCCAAATTTCAGGTTCCGAAACCATAGAAATAGAAATACCAGCTGGAGTAGAAAACGGCATGCAACTTTCGATGCGGGGAAAAGGAAATGCCGGGAAAAATGGAGGACCAAATGGAGATCTTTTAATAAGTATTGAGGAATTGGTTCACGATCATTTTAGTCGTGATGGTAAAAATATTGTCTATGATCTATTCCTCAATTTTGCAGATGCAGCACTGGGAACTCATGTAGAGGTTCCTACATTGTCGGGAAAAGTTAAAATCAAAGTACCTCCTGGAACGCAGGCAGGTAAAATTTTCCGCCTTCGGGAAAAAGGTCTGCCTTCTGTCCAAAGCTATGGCAAGGGGGATCAACTCATCAATGTCAACATATGGACTCCAAAAAAACTGACGGATGAAGAAAAATCCATCATGGAAAAAATTAAAACGCTTCCCAACTTTCAACCCAATCCCGGGAAAGCCGAAAAAGGATTTTTTGAGCGTATGAGGGATGTTTTTAACTAACAGAAAATAGTGAGATTAAATATTCATTTACAGTATCCAAAAAGCGAAAAGATAAACTTTCTGAAGCAAAGGCGATTGTTGGGATTAACATTTGGAATACTCTTTTTTTTAACTTCATGTGATCATAAGGTAGTTTATCAACAGACCTTACCTTTCGAAAATGAAAACTGGGAATACGATCGACTATTAAAATTTGATTTTTCAATTGCCGACACGGTCCAAACCTATGATATTGTGCTTACTCTCGACCATAGTGGCCAATACCGGTATCAAAATGTTTATACTAATATAAGGACTACCTTTCCAAATGGTGAAAATGTGGATCAGGTAGTAAGCCTTCAATTATCTGATGGAAAGGGTCGTTGGTTAGGAAACTGTCGTGGAAACAGTTGCACTATTGAACTCAATCTGCAGAAAGGCATTAAATTTCCTTTGATTGGACAGTATTCCATTGGTTTAGAACAGCATTCCAGAGACAGTACACTTGAGGGAATATTGAGCGTTGCTTTATCCATTTTCTATGCGGATTAAACCATTGGATGGCACACAAACTTTTAAATTGCCAACAAATAATTGGGTCTACCTCATGAGTTTTTACTGAAAAAACTATTTCTTTGCAGTGGTTTATGAATTTTAACAAAATATCGAATACATTAACATGGCGGCTAATAATCAAAATTGGGGAAAGAAGGCTACATACTTAGGGCTACTTACCATCGCTTTTTTCTTGTTCATCATCCTTCTCATATGGGTATATAATATGAATGGTGAATTTTTATAAATTTAAAAAGCCTTAATACTCATTATTTACCAGGTCCTAATGATAAGGTAAATTCCAAATCCAATCAAAAGAATTCCTGCACCTTTAATAAGTAGCGTGATATTGTTGGTTTTCATATACCTTTTCATTGTTTTCACTGTGATTACTTTCAGTGAATCAGTAGTGATGATGGTGATGAGAATGGTTCCCAGTAAGACCAAAGCCTGCAAGCCGGTTATTTTCTTTCCTATCACATAAGTCGATATGACACCAATCCAAAAAATAAAGGTGAACGGATTTACGGTGTTGACTAAAAAACCATTCATAAAATCTCCGGCATAGTGTATTAGGCTTCTGCTTTGTTTTTCCAGGGATACTTCCACTTTTCTAAAAAAAGTAAAAAGACCCATGCCTATCAGAACGATGCCCCCAGTTTGACCCAACCAATAGGTAAATGCAGAGCCTTCCAGGACATGTGCTATCTGACGAACAAAGAAATATGTAGTCGTTATGATGATGACGTCACTTGTCCAGATTCCCAGACCCACCGTCAAGCCTGACCTCGCACCTTTTTCCAAAGCTGCTTTGCTCAATGCAACAAATATAGGACCGAAAAGCATTGATAAACCTAAGCCCAGAGTAAGACCCTGTAAAAAATAAGGAGAATACTCTTTCATTTTACTACCGTTTTCATCATATCCTGTCGTATTGAGTACTTTGTATTTTCACTGCTTTATGATAGGTGAGCCGTAGTGTTGAATTCCGGTTTGTATGATGAGTCCTTCTTTCAGTTTTATCATGTTATGCAGTTAAATAATTCAATCAGGTATCAATCCAACACCTCATACACCTTTACAGGTATTTTTTTGTTTTTCAGAGTGAATTCACCCACCTCTTTGCATACGAAAGATTCTTTGATCCTTTCATAACTGTTTTCTGTAATCAAAATTTGGCCAACTTCTGCGGTGGATTGCAATCTTGAGGCCACATTGACAGCATCTCCTATAACGGTATAATCCAGTCTTCGCAATGATGAAGCGCCAATATTGCCCGACACCATCTCACCACAATTTATACCAATAGCGATTTGAGGTTTAAAACCAGAATTTCCCACCACTACTGGTAGTTTATGGATTGCATTTCTAATAGCCAGGCAGGCATCTACGGCTCTGTCTAAATGAAAATCGCCTTTAAAACAGGCCATAATGGCATCTCCTATAAACTTATCGACTATTCCATTTTGTTGTAATATTTCCTTGACCATCACTTCAAAATATTCATTTAAAAGTCTGACCACTGTGTCTGCAGATTCCGTCTCACTGATTTTCGTAAATCCGCAAATATCAATAAAAGCAACCGTTCCTTCAATAGTTTCACTACTGGTAAGTGAAGATTCAAACTCTTTGCTTTCCATGAAGTTGAGCACGGTTTCATCGACGTACATCTTCAAAATATTGTTTTCGCGTACCGCTTTGAGGGTTTCTTTCAAATGTTTTACATGATCAAGTGTTCTTTCGATGGTAAATTCCAGATCTTCAAAATTGACCGGTTTAGTTACAAAATCAAAAGCTCCCCGATTCATAGCTGTTCGGATATTTTCCATGTCTCCATAAGCCGATACTATGATGGATTTAAGAAGACCATTCTGTTCGTGTATTTTTGAAAGCAGTGTGAGACCATCCATTTCCGGCATATTGATATCGCTGAGCACCAAATCCACATCAGGATGATTTTTCAATTGTAATAGAGCTTGTACTCCATTAATTGCAAATACAAATTCGTAATCCTGGTCTCTGATTTTTTTTCTGAATTTTTGTTTGATGAGAATCTCTAAATCGGATTCATCATCAACAACCAGTATTTTTGCCATCATTGCAATGATTTAAGCTTTTGTTTTAATTTATCGAATTCAACCGGTTTGGTCAGAAAATCATCAGCCCCTAATCTCATTGCGGTGTTGTAATTATCAGGATCTCCATAAGCGGTTATCATAACCACTACAGGTGGTGGGGTTTTGTGTTTTTCTTTTATTTTTTCCAGAAGTTCCAGTCCGCTCATTCCAGGCATATTAATGTCAGACAAAATCAATACCGCTTCATGTGTATTTTGATTAAGATAAGATAATGCTTCTTCTCCCGAAAATGCAAAGGCAAATATAATTTCTCCTGTTCTTATTTCTTTTCTAAACCGTTGCTCGAATAATATCTTTACATCGATTTCATCGTCTACTACCAGTACTTTCATGATTGGTTGTTAATGTGATAAAGTTAAGAATTTTTAACGCATTTCCTTAGTTTTGAAACCACTTTTAATTTCCGGGCAGTCAGAGGGTAAAAATTGTACCTTTCCCAGGAGTACTTTTAAATTGATGTTATCCACTATGAGTCTTGAAGATGTCGTAGCTCGCTTGAAAAACTGATTATCCTATAACTAAAAGAAATCACGGATTTTTAGTCCACTTTGAGTTTAATTATGAATATACTTCCTTTCTCATCTGCTGGAGTGCTCACCAATTTTAACTCCCCACCATGAGCTTTCACAATATCATAAGATAAGGATAATCCTAAGCCTGTTCCCTGCCCGGTGGGTTTAGTGGTAAAAAAGGGCTGGAAGATCTTGTCTTTGATATGATCGGGAATGCCGGGACCGTTGTCTTTAACGGATATCTCTATCTCTAAATTTCCGGACCTAGACTTAACCATCGCAGTTTTGACTGTAACTGTCGGTTTTGGGTTGGCTTCTCCTCCAGTCGTACAGGCTTGAAATGCATTATTTATCAAATTTAAAAGTACCCTTCCCATATCTTGTGGCACCACATTTATTTTAGGCACATTGGGATCAAAGTCGGTTTTGAAATCAGCGTTGAATGATTGGTCATTGGCTCTTAGACCGTGGTAACTCAAGCGCAAATATTCATCTGCGAGGGCATTCAAATCCGTGAGTTCTTTTTGATCAGAACTGGCTCTCGAGTGCAATAACATACTTTTTACAATATCGCTGGCTCGCCGTCCATGATTATTGATTTTTTGTTGATTGCTTTTCAAATCATTTAGAATACTTTCTGCATCATCCATATTGGATAGATCGATTGGTTGAGACGTAATATGTTGAGACGTAATATACTGAGTCTTTACCTTGTCCAGATCGTTTCGCAACTCTTCGACGAGTTCTATATTGACTTCCGAAAAATTATTCACAAAATTGAGGGGATTTTGTATCTCATGGGCAATGCCTGCGGTAAGTTGACCCAGAGAGGCCATTTTTTCTGATTGAATGAGCTGATTCTGAGTTTCTTTAAGTTCTTTGTAGGCTTTTTCGATTCGTATTTTGGCTTTGTGTTTGAGATTGTTATTTCTATACAACAACAAAGCAGTGACAAATAAAATCAATAGAAATGCAGAAAGAGCGATCATTCTTGACCTGTTTTTAATGGTTTCTTTCTCAAGTAAAACCTTTTGCTGCTGCTCTTGCTGTTGTAAAATTAAGAGTTGGAGTTGATTCAATTTATCCATCCCATACAAACTATCTCTATACATGATACTGATTTCCTGATAATAGAAGGCACTATCTGTCACGCCCAAGCTTTTATATATTTTGGTAAGTTGTTGACTGGCGTTGAGGATTGCATCTTTTTTTCCAATCTTTTTACCATCCATGTAGGCTTGTTTTGCATAGTATATAGCAGAATCAATACCATTTCTTTTAAGAAATACTTCCGAAATCCCATTTGAAATGTTTGGGTGATCCAGGTAAAGAGTAAAACCCCTTGTATTTGCATTTTCAAGTGCTTGTTGATAATGTTCTAATGCTTCACCATCCCTTCCTAATAAAAATTTTACATTTCCGAGTCTTCGTAAAATCAATGATTTCACAGGTGTTGTTTCACTTTCCAGCAATGGATCCAGGAGTGCCTGATTTTGGTAAATTAATGCAGAATCGAGATTTCCCATTTTTTCATACCCAAACCCGATGCTTGAGAGTAAAAACCGGTTATTTGAAATAGATTGTGAATGGAAATTTTCCGGGTATTGTTTGTATTTTTTTTCTCCACTGAGTAAATAGTTCAATCCCTTTCTATATTCTGAAAGATCCAAATAATTATTGCCAATATAGGTTAAAGTGGCGATCTCTCCATCAATATTTCCTATTTTCCTATACATGTCCAAAGCCTCATATTGATTGCCCAGAGCCTGAGGGAAATTTCCAATAATCCGGTTCGATTCTCCACTGGAATTAAGACACAACGCAATATACAGGTTATCATTAGTTTTTCTGGCCAGTTCGAGCGCTTTTGAAATATAAAATATACTTGAATCAGGATTGGAAAAAAAATAAGATCTTCCGGTATTGAACCATTCTTTCACCTGTATGGAATCATGTAATTCATGCCTTTTTTGCATTCCGTCCTGAGCTAATGAACAAAAACAAAAAGCAAGAATAGCCAACCAAAAATGAAACAAACGAATAATATAAATCCACTTTTTCATCTGTTTAATATTTTGTCTGAAAAATATATGCACAATCAAAATAATCACTTCTTAAGTGAGATCGAATTGGGCTTAATAAGTTCTATTCTTTGACTTAAGGAAACTTTAGCAGAACTTCTCAAGATAAAATTTATACTAATTTGAAGTATCAAATTACAACAATGAAGTAAGATAAGGCTTAAATTTTTATACCAAATAAAAAAATGATATATACATTACCTGCCGTTAAAAAGCAAGAGTAGAGTTAATGCATTTCATATACAAAATGAACCGGGCTAAAAGCTATAGTCCGGTCCAAATATCTGATATTGATTTTATTTTAATCCTTGTTACAAGTCAAAGATTAGGTTGTGGAGTGGTGCGCAGGTATGATCGTTCCGTTTTAAATCCTTTTGGAAATTTAGTTTTAGCGTCCTCATCTGAAATAGAAGGAAGTATAACTACGTCTTGCCCATTTTCCCAATCTGCAGGGGTAGCCACACTGTGATATGCAGTCAATTGCAATGAATCTATAACCCTGAGTATTTCATGGAAATTTCTTCCCGTACTGGGTGGATATGTCATGGTAAGTTTTACTTTTTTGTCAGGACCTATCACAAATACGGTTCGCACAGTAGCTTTCTCAGAGGCATTCGGGTGTATCATATCATACATTTCAGCTACTTTACGGTCTTCATCTGCAATGACAGGAAAATTCATAGTGACCCTTTGAGTGTTTTCAATATCCTCAATCCAACTGTGATGGGAATCCAGAGGGTCTACACTAAGTGCCAGAACTTTTACATTCCTCTTTTCGAATTCGGGTTTCAAAGCAGCTGTCCGGCCGAGCTCTGTTGTACAAACTGGAGTGAAGTCTGCGGGATGGGAATATAGTATACCCCAACTATCACCCAGATAGTTATAAAAATCAATATTTCCCTGTGTGGTTTTTGCCTGAAAGTTGGGGGCCATATCCCCTAATCGTAAGCTCATAATGATACATTTTTTTGATGAATAAATATAATCTGTATAATAAAACTGTTTTTTCGAAATAATTTATAAGTATGCGAAACGAGTTACTATTTTTAACGATCATTTTGATATCGAAGTATATGATCTTTGCTGAGTCTTTTTATGTTTGCATTCACTTTATGATTTATTATCCTGCTTGAAGTTTAATGATGAATTCACTGCCTTCCTCACCTGTAGGCAAGCTTTTCAATTTTAATTCCCCACCATGCGCTTTCACAATATCATACGATATGGATAAACCTAAACCTGTACCCTGTCCGGTCGGCTTCGTGGAAAAGAAGGGCTGGAAGATCTTGTCTTTGATATGATCGGGAATGCCGTGTCCGTTGTCTTTTATTGTTATCTCTACCCCTGAATTTCCAGACTTAGACCTAACCTTTGCAGTTTTGACTGTTACTGTAGGTCTTGGGTTCACCTCCCCATCAGCGGATCGGATGGCAGTACAAGCCTGAAATGCATTGTTGATGATATTCAAAAGCACCCTACCAATTTCCTGAGGTACCACATTCACCAAAGGTAATTTCGTGTCAAATTCAGTAACAAAGTCAGCATTGAATGATTTGTCTTTTGCCCGAAGTCCGTGGTAACTTAACCGGAGATACTCGTCACAAAGGCCATTGATATCAGTGAGCTCCTTCACGCCAGTACTGGTGCGGCTATGCTGTAACATGCCTTTGACTATAGAATCGGCTCTTCTTCCATGATGGTTGATTTTTTGTTGATTGATTTCCAAATCATTTAGGATACTTTCTGCTTCATTCATATTGGAAAGATCGATTTGTGGAGACGCAATATACTGAGACGCAATATATTGCGTCTTTACCTTGGCCAGCTCACTTCGCAACTCTTCGACGAGTTCAATATTTACTTCAGAAAAATTATTAACGAAATTTAAAGGATTTTGAATTTCATGTGCTATACCCGCTGTGAGTTCTCCCAGGGAGGCCATTTTTTCTGATTGAATAAGATGGGATTGAGTTGCCTTGAGTTCTGATAAGGTTTTTTCTACCTGGATTTTAGCATCCTCCAGTTTTTTGAAGTCTTCGTATCTGGCATAAGCTACAGCAAATGAATTGGCCAGGGATTTTACCAAATCGATTTGATCAAATGCTAAAGGTTTAAGACTACCTACATATAGCATACCCTGATCAAAAGGTATAAAATGAAGATAAAGAGATTCGAGTGGTGTTTCAGCATCCTGATATTGTATTTTTTCTTCAATTTGGCCTTGATCAAGCATAGATTGTATCCATGATTCAAATTGATTTTTATCCCAATTTTCAGTATATACTTTTTGTAGTTTCCAGTTATCGACAATTGCCCTGGTTATTTGCAATTCATCGTAATGCAAATGTAAAACGGCAAGTGATTTACCCTCCGGGGTGGAAAGAAATGCATTGATGAGCCGGTCTTTATCGCTGATAATAAATACTCCACACCGGATAAAAGTAAGACCAAGGGTTACCAGTTCTTTCCAGATCAAAGGTGTGATATGTTCTAAATCATTTGCATTTCGCATGGAAGTAATCTCTGCCCTTACTCTTTCAAGAGAAATCTTTCTTAAGGCCTCCCGTGTTTGATTCTCTGCAATTTGCAAATCTAGAAATCTCATATAGATAAGGCCAAATGCTAGTGCAAATTGTACCATGATGTTGCATTCTTCTTCAGATAGGGGTTCACTAGTAACAACATTTAATGCTCCATGAAAGAAAAAAAAAGAATAAAAGAATTCTTCGTTATGGTACACCTGATGTTGGGGTCTTGAAAGATAAGTGGACATCATTTGGTAGTATTGACCGACTTCATTTCCTTTCAATACTGTCAATACATATGGTTTATTTTGCTTTCTGGCCGGGATTATGTTTTCATACACCGGATGAATGTGCAAACTGAAATAATCCAGAATTTTCATGACTTCCTGACTATCTGAAACGGTCGTAAGCCAGTGTTCCATCGCATCATGTTCATCATCAAATATTCCGACACCTGTCCTTATAGCATTAATGCCCAGCTCTTTTAATTGGTGAAGCAAAATGGTTGACGTTTCTGACAATTCAGAACTATTGCGCATTTTGATGGTTCGTTCACGAACTTCATCTAAGGCCGCAACGATTTCCAACAACCGATCCTTGTGGGACAACTCATTGGTCTTTGCCACCAACATTTTTTCCAAATAGGCACATTTTTCTTTAAGTTGTTGTACTTCTTCTGTATTCATTATCTTTCAAATGATTCAGTTTTTATGAAAGGCTTGACTTTAATAAAAAATTTTATCCACATACCTAGCCATTATAAATTTCATGATGATTCTATTGCATGTTAAAACATCAATAACTTTTCCATTATTTTTGAATAGAAAATGGGTTTGTACAAGATAAGAAAGCTATTAATTTGGGATATACTTAATTTAATATCTATTACCAGGTAATGACAATAATTTTACTTGTTTTACAAATGAGAAATTATCATCTATTTACCAATCTTAGCTCCATTTTTTTTAAAGATGAACTGCCCAAAATTCTATTTCAATAAATCACAGATTTACTCTGCAGTGGCCGGTTCGATAATGGCTGCTACTTTGGTTATACTATTGGCCGGAAATCCTGCTAATTTCGCATGTTCTATGATCAATTCTTCACTTGGAGCAATGTAGATACAGTATATTTTATCTCCTGCTACATAACTATGAATCCACTGAATATCTGTACCCAGAGTACAAAGTACTTCTCTTGACTTTTGTGAAATAGATTTTAGTGTTCCCGGAGAAAAATTACCGGCATCCGGGATTTCCCGTTCAATAATAAATTTTGGCATATATTCCGATTTTTATATATATAATAATAAAAATGTTTTTAGTTAGAATATAGAACTGGGATAGACAAATATTAATTTAATATTTCATTCATGAATAGTTACGTAATTCAGATATATTACTTAATACTGGTATTTTATAATCAAATATAATGATAATTATGATATACAGAAAACTATATTAACCTGTGATTGTACTTACCTTTATGCTTTTTGCATCAAAATAAGTTCCGTACCTGATTGTTTTTAAGTGCTACTATAGTAAGAGCTATTACTATAATAAGTGACAAGTTGAATTGTGGAATGCTATACATGGAAATTTTGTCTTTGCGAGGGTACATAAAAAAAATCGCCCTGAAGCATTTCAGAGCGATTACATTTAAGCATTTGGGAAAATTCTAACTGTTACAGAAACCGGTAACCCAAGGTTCCTTGTACCCAAGCATTTTTATATCGTGGCGTCTGAGAACTGCCATCTCCATTATTGGTGGAGAGATCCCAACCGGCTCTTGCTCCTATTACCATTCTATTAATGTTTATATCCAGGCCTCCCACCAAGCCTAAAATATTTTTGCGGATGTTATCCAATTTGAATGCCTGAGTTTGTTCTTCACTGCCCGCTGCACTGCGTATTACATCTTTACGTTCCAACAGGTAAGAAAATTGAGGACCGGCCAGTATGGTTACAGCGGAAAAAGGTTTAATCGCCAGAAGCAGAGGCACATCAATTGAGTTTGTGGTCCGTGTCAATCCGTAATTATTACCCAAGAGATTGCCTTCAGCTTTGAAGCCCTTTTGAGAATATAACACTTCCGGTTGAAAGCCAAATGCATCCCCAAGTGGTATGGACATAAAAACTCCCCCCGCAAACCCAAACTTAGAATCAGCTCTAAACATATCGCCTTGTGCGTCATATACATTGGCATAGTTTGCCCCAGCTTTTAAGCCAAAGTGAAAACTTGATCGCGAGTATTCCTGAGCAATTGTATAATTGGCCAAAAAGACGATTCCTATTGTAATTAATAATAAATTTTTCATTTGTTGTATTTAATATGTTGTAAAATATTCTTTTCTGGTGGGCTGAAACACATTAGTTTTTTATCCCGGTGAGATCTTTTAGTGCTGATCCCAGTTGGTCCATATCTTTGTTGAATTCTAATTTGAAATTTTCCCAATCATCCTTTCTGTCTGCTTTGTAATTGTCCAATTTCCTTTTCATATCGGAATTTTTACTTTCGAGCTCAACAATTTTCCTCGTGTAATCGGCTCTCAATTCCTTTTTTTCATTTGCTATTCTCACATTGAATTCTTCAATGCTCCTATTGTTGGCAGATATCACTGCTATTTTTTGGGCCCTGTATTGTTCTACGTCCATCTGGTATTCATGTTGAGCCTTAAGGAGATCCGATTTGGCGTCAGTGACATTTTCCTGTGCATTTTCTACCTTTTGAGCAGGGCTGTCACAACTTGTAAGTAGTGCGCATGCAGCAAAACCCAATGCTGACATAAATAAAATTGATTTTTTCATTTTATTAAAGTTAAGTTCCCGCGTATGGCGGGACATTTGTGAATATATTTCCACGAGACAAAGATGAGTACATTAATGTGTCATATCATTATACAATCTGGTAATTTACTTACATGATTCATACATTAAAAAATTTGAACCTGCGCATGTTGACTATTTTGGAAGTGGAGTTTGGTTTGGTTATATTTCCAGAACCAGTGGTTTGCTTCTCAGGGATTTAGAATGTATACGCCTGTGATATTATTCTCACTCAAAAGCATACTTGATAAAATTTTGAAACAACCTAATGTGTTGGGGAGACTTTCCTTGAATATTATAGGATTCAGCTGGAATTTATTTTAAATATCTACTTATAGGAAATAGTACAATGAATTTCAAAGCAATGTGAGAAGAATGAAAAGTGATTTAATTATGTGAGCTTGTGTAATAATCAAAAAAACTCAGCATGAAGCTTTAAGCGAGAGAAAAGAAAATATTTTCAGGCTATTCACACAAAAGTACATCTCCTGGTTCATTAACTTTTCGTCATGGTTGTAGGGCGTACTGGTGCACAAGGCAAAAAAATGATCTATATCCGAGCATTTTCCTCTTTTCTCTTACTCAAAGCAAACATGCTGAGAGTAAGCAAGGAGTATTTCTCATAATAATAAGGCTAATACTTCTTGTTTTCCATGGGTTAAAGCTAGATGTGATGCTTACCTGCAGAAGTTGTTAATTTTCCCTGCATTCCTTCCACCTTCTCTTTTCCATTTTCGGTTTTATTAATGGCCTCATTTTTTATCGAATCAAATTTCTTCGAAATGCCCCCCAAATAATCGTCAAACTTGTTGCTTATTTCATTTAAATAGTCATCACTCTTTTTTGAAATTTTCTTCCTGGTGGACGAACCTTTGCTGGGAGCAAATAATATTCCTAATATGGAGCCTGTTGCCAAACCGGCTATAAGACCCATTAACACTTTTTTTCCTGTATTCATAATTATTATTTTTTTATCAGATGATAAGAATTAATCACCAGGTACAAAGATGCTTATAATTATACCCAATTGTGTTACACAACCATTTCATTGGGTTACATCATTCACACATATTAAAGGAGACAAATTTGCATGTAGGAATAATGCAATTTATACTACTCGTTGTGTAACATCTACAGCTTGAATATCGCTTAACTTTGCAACCTATTATGAGAAGAGTTTTTTCATATTAAATACAATATAATACACTATAAAATGAAACAAATTAAGAAAGGGTTTATCCCTATTTTACTAAGTGCAGCCCTGATAATAGGTGGTTGTGCTTCTGCAACAAAAACACAGAAAGGTGCTGTCATTGGTACGGCAGCAGGTGCAACAATGGGTGCCGTCATCGGAAAAACTGCAGGTAATACGGCCTTAGGTGCGATAGTAGGTGCAGCTGTTGGAGGAACTACCGGAGCAATCATTGGAAGTAAAATGGACAAACAAGCTGAGGAAATCAAATCAAAAGTGCCTGATGCAGATGTTATGCGTATAGGTGAAGGTATCGTTGTTGAATTTAGCAGTAATGTCCTATTTGATTTTGGAAAGTCGAATTTGTCAAATCCGGCTAAAAACAATTTGGATAAATTAACTAAAGTATTAGAAACATATCCGGACACGAACATCGAAGCACAAGGTCATACTGACAGTGTAGGTAGTGAGGCATTCAATCAGAATCTTTCTGAAGAAAGAGCCAATTCTGTTGCTAACTATTTAGTAAGTCAAGGCGTGGATAGTAAGCGTTTATCTATCAGAGGATTTGGTCAAATGCTTCCGAAGTATCTAAACAATACTGAAGCTGGTCGCGATAAAAATCGCAGGGTTGAATTTCTGATCACAGCAAATGAAAAGATGAAGGCTGATGCTGCAAAGCAAACCATGTAAATTAAACTGGAAACCTTTCGTTTAGGTCTGATTAAAATGAAAAACACGCATCGTCCGGCCTCATTAAAAATTTAATAATAGGGCACGATGTAATTTAATAAATTTAAGAATGGCGAAAGATTATTTGCCGGATTTTAGTGGCATCTTTTGGCTTACACTTCGAACAAAATTTAATTGTAGCAAAGGCTACAGATATATTTCTGCTCGATCAAAACCAAAACATGCTATCAAAATTTTGATAGGTAATCGTTCGTCGTTCTTTAATAAATCAATACTATGAAAAATAAAATTATATATTTGGTATTCATGTTTGTTCTCTCTGCTTCTTTTAGTTTTTCTCAAAGTTCAGATGTAAACAGAACATCCTTTGCGATTCTTGGTGGAGTAAATATGCAGAATTTTACAGGCAAGAACTTTACCGGTGGCAAGCAGGAAAATGATATAAAGCTTGGATACCACATTGGAGTCAATGCACAAATTCCAATAGCACCTGAATTTTACTTACAGCCTGGGTTGATGTTCTCCACCAAAGGAGCTAAAAATACTACCGATGGGATTAATAGCACGTATAACCTATCTTATATTGAAGTGCCTTTGAATGTGGTATATAAAGCTGGTTTGGGTAATGGATTTGTTATGCTTGGATTTGGACCTTATTTGGGTTATGGAATTAAAGGTAGTACCAATATTGAAGGTGGCGATAATGGCAATGGTAAATCAAATGTTGTGTTTACAAACGTAGTGGAGGCAAATGATCCATTGACATCGTCATATTACAGACCGCTTGATGCGGGTGGTAATGTATTTGCTGGCTATGAAATGTCCAATGGAGTATTCTTGCAGTTAAATACTCAATTCGGATTGCTGCAAATCAATCCTGATGACAAACGTTTTCCCAATGGACAATCATCTACCAGAAATACTGGTTTCAGTTTTTCTCTTGGATATCGGTTCTAGGTCAATAAAAAGTTAATCTTCCATACTATTTAGTGAATTTTTAGTATACGTTGTCTGTCAGTGCATGCACTGACAGACTTTTTTTTGTAAAGTATGTAATCCTGGGAAGTTAATAGCTCATACAAACCCTTAAATTTGAATTGATATGTAAAAAGGAGAGTATTTATGCAGAGTTGGTGACTATATCTAGCAAGCATATTCCAACCCGATCCCCAGTGTGTGTAAGGCAGTAAATGGGAATCACCGACATTTAACACGGCTATAGTTTAAAGGTTAGCTTCCGTGATCACCAGGTCGCTTTAGATTGAAGACCTTTTTTGTTGATCGAAAATTGTTAACCAAAATAAAGAGGAATTACTTTCTCCCGCCTTCTCGGTCTGTCTACGATTATCATTTTAGCTTGCGGTGTTAAAGCCAAAAACTATAAGTTTTTTAGTCCAGTGATTTAGTCTTTACATTTCGCCTTATTCCACCCAAAGCATCGTTGGGGGGTAGGAGTGCACAAAAATAACCGATAAGAGATAACCGAATTGTTTTGACGAAGTCGGAATTCGAGTGATTAAATGTAACTCGAAAATTAGGGAACCGAGTACTCCGTTGCGAGGTGGTATGAGCCTGAAGTAATGATAAACAAAAGGATTAGTTAGCCGAGAAGTTGAAAAGACTCTAGTGAAGTTTTTCGTTATGGTACAAAAGGTTTTACGAGCTTGAAATAACTTAGAATCACAATTTTGAAGAAACCCTGTGGAAGAAACTGATCAAACAGCTAAATAAAATAAGTCTGAGTCCATCGAACTTTTTCCATAGTTTTACGCATAGTTATAAAATAGGAAAACAAAGATAAGTTACAAGACTTATCTTTGTTTCCTACATTATATTGAGATTATTGGATTCGAACACCTGAAGATTGCTTAGCAGCTTTAGCCTACTTTGCTTTTTATTTTTAAGCTTTGCGCTTACCATCAGATTTTGAATCTGCTCTTTGGGTAGATGTGTTTTTGCCACTTTTACCTTCTGGTTTAAATTCTGATACAGGTTTTGATTTACCTGAAATTTTGTCACTTCCGGGAGCTTTTTTCTTCTCTTTACTGTCCTGGTCTTTTCTGTCTTTACTCATTTTATTTATATTTAATTGATGAAAAAATCTTTTTTCTAAAATTTGAATCACTAAACATGAAAAGCATCCTTATTACATTGCCAAAATATTAAATGCACTCAGCAACCATAGAATGACAACAATCACGACCACAATATTCAGAATACTTTTGATCTTACGATCCATAGGGAGATAGTTATTGATCAACCACAGAATGACCCCTACTACGATCAAAACAATAATAACATTTAGTAATGGCATAATATTTAATTTTTATTTGTTAATAAAATTGGTTTATTTTTAACTCTGTTACCCGATCCAGGTCTGGTATTCTAATGTTGAGATTGTATTTAATGCACTAAAGTAGCACTAAAATGACCTTACATTAGCTGAGCTTTCTTTTACTGCGAAGAAGAAAAAAAATGCCGCCAACAAGAAGCACACCACCAAGAATAGGGGACAACTTTACGAAATTATTTTTATCTGCCTCCACTTTAAGGGGACCTACATCCACCAAAGTTTCAGTAGTTACATAATTAAAACCAGTATAAGCGATCATAATTATTCCAATTACAATAAGGATAATACCTATTAATCTAGTTTCCATATATTTACATTATAGTGATATATAAAATTTAAACTTTCAATACATAAATCTGGTTAGAAATAAAACTGGAGAACGGAGTTCCTATCGTTAGTATAGAAACTCCGTATCTTGCTCCAGAAACCCTCCAGGGCGCAGAGGGCACATTCCGCATTCCGGTAAAATACGCTTTTCGGCACTTGGTTTTCTACATAGTCTTATGTGCCTAAGCGTAGGGACTTGTTCATGTCTTAATTTTTTAACCTTACTACTCAATATGAATGCCCTTAATTTTTTGGTGTTCACTTTTAAACACTCTGTAAACTTTTTCATTGTTAGTGATTTCTTTCGTAACAACAGTACAAATATGAGAAAACTAACATTGAAGTTCGTTATACTTTTTTGTCATAAAATTGTATAATTCACACATCCTCATTTGGGACATCGTAGTTAATACAAAATTTAAGATCAGTCTAGAATAAAATTGCCGGGTGCATCATGTTAGAAGGCTAAGGTTTAGGTTGAGGGAATGAGTCTGAAGGTCATTGGGTTCGCCGTCATTTGACTTCGCCGTCATTTGGCAGCTCCGTCATTGGGCTACGCTGTCATTTCCACTACGCGCATTATTTTGTTATGAAGGGATCGTTTGCCTATTCCTACTGCTCACTGCCCACCGCATTATGCTACGAGCTATAATGAGGTTAAGGTTTAGATTTTTGGTTTTGAGAAGTTACTTGCGCTATCATAATAAATGGTCTGAATTGCGGATAAGCACGGATGTAGGGATTTCACAGATTTGTTTTTCATGATATTGGGATTAAGATACAAAATTCTGTTCCCTTTCCCACTTCACTTTCTACTTTCAACTCTCCTCCATGGGCTTTGACGATATCATGGGTAATACTTAACCCCAGTCCCGTTCCTTCTGTACCTTTTTTGGTCGTAAAGAATGGTTGCAGGATTTTGTCCTTGATCTCATCTGGGATACCGGGACCGTTGTCTTCTATTTCGATGGTGATGGCATCGTCGGATTTTTTGGTCCGGACACGTAGAGACGCAGTCTCTACGGACCGCATCGCATCGAATGCATTGTTACACAAATTCAAAATGATTCGCGAGAAATCCTCGGCAATTAATGGCACATCACCAATGGAATCATCCAATTTCAATTGAATATCGACATCGATCGGATTCTTTCCTGCCCTCATTCCATGAAAGCTCAGGTTGACATATTCCCTGATCAGGGCATTGAGGTCTGTAGGTTCTTTCTTGCCCGACCCTCCTCTTGAATGTTGGAGCATGGAGGAGACGATGTTATTGGCCCGGGAGCCGTGTTCGTGGATTTTGGTGAGATTGGATTGGACGTCGTCCAATAATTCAGAAATGTTTTGTAGTAGAGACGCAGGATACTGCGTCTCTACATTTGTGATTTCATCCTGTGCTTCCTCTATGAGTTCGATAGAAACTTCCGAGAAGTTATTGACAAAATTCAATGGGTTTTTGATCTCGTGGGCGATCCCTGCGGTGAGTTGACCCAGGGAGGCGAGTTTTTCCTGTTGCACAAGCTGGGACTGGGTGGCTTTAAGTTCGCTCATGGCGGATTCTACTTCGGTTTTGGCCTGCTCCAGTTTAACAAAATCCTCGTACCGGGCATAGGCGATGGAAAAAGCACTGGCCAATGCTTTTACCAGATCAATCTGTTCTTCAGACAAATTTTCGGTTGAGCCTACATAGAGCAATCCCTGATCAAAAGGAACAAAGTGCAAGTGTAGGTTATCAGGTGCAACAGCTGTTCCCTGGTAAGTTTTGAGGTCTTTGACATAACCTTGCTCTGCCATTGATTTGCTCCAATTGATAAAGTCTGTCTGGTTCCAGTGCTGTACATAGACTTCCTCTTTTTTCCATGCTTTTACTGATTGGGTAGTCATTTCGTTTGCGTCAAAAGGCAAGGTCATCACTGCCAACGACTTCCCCTCTGGCGTCGATAAATATATCTCCACGTTATTCCTCTTTTCGTTCACAATAAATACCCCACAGCGGATAAAGGGTATGCCGAGGGTGGTAAGCTCATTGAAAACAAGCGGTGTGATTCTATTCAGATCATTGGCAGATCTCATGCTGGAAATTTCTCCACGTACTCTATCCAGTGATGCCTGTTTGGTAGCCTCTCTGGCCTGGGCTTCTGCTTTCTGCAGATCCAGGAAGCGGGTATACGTTTGCGCGAATGCATTGGTGAA